>NZ_JAHZBQ010000001.1:0-355789 GCF_019423325.1 Campylobacter sp.
GGCTAAAGGTAAGAGGGGTAAAAAATCTAATAAAGAACAATAAGAAAGAATATATGCCGTAAGGGTTAAATTTAACCCCGAGGAATTAAAAAAGGCGCTGATAGATCCAAATTTAACCACGCAAGAAAAGGTAAATTTGGTGGAACGGGCAAAAGAGCGTATAAAACAAAACATCGATACGAAAGCGATCATCGACTCTAGCCCTCAAAGCGGTTGTGATACGACAATCATAGGGCGTAAAAATTTAAATGCGGGTATAATTCAATACGCTCAAGAGAATAAAAAAGTTGTAGCCGTAGATAATGTTGACCCCGATTTAGCAAAAATTTAGGCTTTAAGTATCCAAACGAAACAAGGAGGACAATTTATGCCGATGAAATTACACATACCTTAAAAAATCACGGCAACGAAGCGGCGGAAGCAAAGCGCGGTCAAATAGTGATAACGCGCGACGATATAGCAAACTACATAGACTATGTCGAGAACCCTGACAGGCAGATTTTATCTCAAACCAAGCAGGGTCTAAAAGCCCTTATAAGCGGGAAACAAAAAGATGGGTATTATGTAGTCGTAGAGGAAGCACAAACCAAAAACAATAGGCTTGCTTTTAAAACAATGTATAAGGTTAAGGGAGATATTAAAGAAAGCTCATTATTCAAAGCGACGGCAGACGCTGAAAACGGCGAACGACTTGCATTTTCGGGTTATGAGCCCGACGCGCAGCGGATCCCGTCGCTCAATGATCCTATTATACCCCAAAACTCCCAAAAAGTAAAGGAACTTCCGCCCGCCGATCTTAGAAAGGCGATAATAAACGCTAAAGACGACAAAGAGCGCCTAGCCATAATAGAAAATCAAAAGGCGGGGATTAGACGAAACATCGATACGAAAGCGATCATCGACGCTAGCTCTCAAAGCGGCAGAGATATGGCGCTTATAGGGAGGGAAAATTTAAACGGCGATATAGTCAAATATGTTTTAGAGAGTAAAAAAACAATCGCCGTTGATAAATTAGATATTCAAAGAGCGCGGGAGCTAAAATTTAAATATCCGCAAGACGTAAGACGAACTATCGGATCGGATGCGATAACCCACGTTATGAATAGGCACGGCGCGAATAGCATTTTAGTAAAAAAGAGCGGACAAAAAGCGGTAAGCCTTGACGATATAGCTAAATGGCAAGAATACGCGGACAATGCAGACCTAAGAGCGATTTCAAAAGGATAATTCCGGACAAGAAGTCGTCGTAAGCGGCAAACAGATAAATGGATATTATGTAGTTGTAGAGGAGATCAAGAAAAAGAAAAACGAACTCGCTTTTAAAACAATGTATTTTGAAAAAGGGAGATTAAAAAATAATGAATTTTTTAAAAACCTTGCGCTAGGGACGGATAATAAATCCGCTCTTATCCACTCGGATTATGAGCCCGAAGTAAAATTAGACCCTATTAACGCAAGGTCTCATAGCGATAGTATACCACAAAATCTCAAAAATGCATCAATGGCTCAGTGGCAAAGCGAAATTTCTAAAGCCAAAGACGACTGGGGTGCGCTAAAACGCATGATGGATCAGATCAAACAAAACGAAACGCTAGGGCAAAACGAAAGAGCTAAACTATACGTAGATATAAGCGAGCGGATGAAAAAGATAGGAAAATAATTCAGGTGCGGGGCTATACCTCGCGCCAATAGCCGTCCCCTTAACTAGCAAACCGCGCAATCATATCTAAATTTATCAAAAATCCTTCAAATTTAATCTAAAAATACCAAAGAGTGCGTTTTATGGGTAGATTACGCACCCGCACTTGCGCGAAAATTGCCCTAACTTTCAAAAGGAGAACGTTATGGCAATCACATCTACGGGCTTTCAAGCTCCAGCAACAAAAAGAGATAAGTTTAAATTTTACGCCAGTATCATCATTAGATATATAGCTAATCTTATTTTGCATCTGATTTTAATTCTACTAAAGGACTATTTATTGAAAATTTATCAATAAAATTTTGTTTAAGAGCCAGTGACATCATGTCCATGTCGATTATCGTAAGCTATTTACAAAATTTTATGGCTTATTGGAATACAGCTATTGAAGATAGCAGTAGTATATTTCACAAAATAGCGTCTGCAGCGCATTATGATAAAATTTCAGGTAAGCTTTCGATATCAAAAGGCGTCATACACTCAGCTTATAAATTGGCATTGCCTAATAGGTTTTGCCGATTCGTAGCGCTTAATATCTATTCTATAGCTTTCGTTAATACCTCACTTATAAAATACCCGACTGCGTTGGACTAGAGGTGGCTACCAAATTATAACGTAGCACAAGAACACAGCGTTATTAAATTTAAAATGGAATTCCATGGGGGTTGGAATTATTGTGTCTAAGCTTAAGCTGCGAGAATTTTGAATTGTATGGCTGGCGAGCTAGGACTTCGTGCATTAGGCGCAGGAGCGGACGCACTAGGCTTTGATAATGCAAGCAAGAGCTTAAAAGATACCGCAGACGATCTAGGGCAAACCTTTTCTCAAAGCGCGGAGGCAGTAGGACAAACGGGAGGTGCAGGCACTACCCGCATAATAGGACGAGGATTAAAAAACTTCGTAACGGGTCAAGCTGCAGCCAATCAAAAGCTAGCTAGAGGCATTAATAACGTTTTAGCAGATACCGCAGATTTTTACGGAGCGGACAGGGCTAGGGATTTCTTTCGCGAGAACTCAAATTTAGCAAGCTCAGCGATAAATAAAATTGAAAACTTCGGCGATAACGATATGAAAGGTTGGCAAGCAGCAGGCGAGATAGCAGATGCTACTGCACTAGCTCCTGCGATGCTAGGGCATAGCGCAAAGGCCGCCCGCTTAGCAAAAGCATTAGGCGCTAGCCAAAAGGTAGCTACTCGCATCGGCAATGCCGTGGGATCTGCGGCAAACGGCGCGATAATGGGAGGATTTACCGGAGGGGCTAGAGCTTACGGACAGCCTAAGCCCGATCTAAAGCAAGCGGGGCTTGAAAGCACTATCTGGGGTGGGGCAAATGCTATTTTAGGCGGACTTAGCCGCGCTCCGATTTTAGCTAAAGGGGTGCTAGGCAAAGCAAGCGAACAAACGCAAAAAGCAGCGCAAGGCTTGGACTACCAAAATCTAAGAGAGGGCGTCCCGACGCCCGCTGGGACGACCGCTCCGCAAACGCGGGCGGATGGCGAATTATTAAGCCCTCCATTAAGCAGCGACCAATCGGCGCGCCTCAACCGATACTCCGATACTTCTCGGACAATGGCTGCCGCAGATAATGCGGGGTCGGTCACTGATAAAACTATTATGCCACAAAATTTTGAAGCGGCGGCTGAGGCGTCCAACTCTCAACATAAGCAACAAGTGCTCGGGGCGCAAATGAATACCGGCAAGGAGCATTTTTCGCCGACCGATAACACTATTATACCACAAAGCTCTGTCGCAGAGGGAATTTTAAATAATCCTAATCTTTTCGGACTTGACGAAAACGTGATAAAGGCCATTCGCTCAGAGCTTGAGGAAGCGGCAGGGATTGCTCCAAAAAAGATGAACGAAGCAGCAAAAGGGGCGGATAAGGCAGAGACCGCAGCAGCGCAAGCGCCTAATCCGTTTTTAGATGAGATTTTAAGAGTTACAAACCCTGCTAATAATAACGCGTATTTAGATCAGATCTTAGCAATTACTAATCCTAAAGCCATACAAAAAGAGAAGCGCGGCATCTACAACGTCGCGTATAACGGCAAAAACTCAACTTCGGTTTATCCGGATATAGACTTTGTAGAAAACGCGGTGAAGCTAGAACAAGGCAGCAAAAAGCGCGGAGGCGCAGCTCATATTCAAAAGCATTTTGAAAAAGACGCAAAAGGCTATGTAACACCTGCGGAGATGACGCAGATCGGCGATCGTATGCGCGAATATACGGCTAAATTTAAAAAGCCTTATATTGACGCGGGCGGCGGCAGACTTTACGAATGGCAAGATAAAGATGGGGTAAAATTTAGAGTAGTAGTTTATGACGGAGGGGTGGGGTCTACAACCCACATTACTACAACCCCCGTCAATGAAAGAATTATATCGTTTTACTCTGATAGAAATCTTAAAAAGCCTATGGAGTTTAAAACTCCCGCACTTCGTGAAGCGGATGAAGCGATTAGGGGTGGGGACACACTCTCTAGCCTAAGCACCCCACAAGCGATGAGAAATCAAGGGCTAGACACCGCTACGGATATTATACCACAAAACGGCGAGAATATGATTAAAGGTTTTAGCTCTAGCGCAATCCCTGCTAATATCGCAAGCGCTGGAGCCGGAGCAGCCACAGGTGCAGCGCTAGATGATAAAAATAGAGCAAGAGGCGCTTTTATCGGAGCGTTGGGCGGGCTTGGGCTAGTAAATGCACCCTCTTTGGTTTCAAAGCTAAAAGGAGGCGCTAAGGTAGGCGAGATAGCGCAGGATATAGAAGCTGCGGCAAAAGATAAGCCTAGCATCTTAAGCAATATGCGCTCCTATCTTAAAGCCGTAGGAGCAAACTCCGCTTCAGAGCTAAAGGATTTAAGCGGCAAGGATATAGGGCTAAGCTACGCAAGGCAAATGGCAAGCGAGCATATCAATAAAGAGTTTAAAAATATCGCTTATGAAATTTTATCCGGCTCTCAAAGCTTAGCGCAGAATTTAAAAAATGGCGCTATTAATGCAGCTCGCTTTGCAAGGCGCACACTAAGCGAAACCAAAGGCGCGGATTATCTTTTGCGAAACGATGAGCTATTTAGCGCCAAAAGCGCATATAGCGCTAAAATGGAAAATCTACAATCCGCGCTTAGTGGATTAGACGACGCAGATCGCGTAGCTATGCATGAATATATGGTGGGTGAAGGAAATGCCATTAAGCCTGAGCTAAAGCCACTAGCAGACGCGCTAAGACGTCAGATTGACGATATGAGTGCTAAGCTCGTAGATCTAGGCGTTTTAGATAAGGCTAGCAGAGACGCGCTAGCGGGGCAATATCTTGCTCGCTCTTATGAAAAGCATCTAAAAGATCGCATCAATTCAGTGTTTTCAAGCGGCAAAAAGGTAGATGAAATTCACAGCAGAGGCTTTGCGTTTAAAGAGTTTAAAGATAGGGAAGCGATGGATAAGTTTCTATCTAAAAACCCGCAGATTGCAAAGTCTATGGATCAGGCTTACAATAAAGGCGGCGTGCGCGTAGTAGAAAAGCCTAATGGTAAAATTGAGCTTTGGAGGGATTATACCAAAGATGAGCGTTCGGCTATGGGGGAGATAAAAAAGATTAGCTTTTTATCTCATTTACCTCACATAGTAGCCAGCCAAACGGCACGCACCCCGCTTTTATTTGGTCTTTAACCTTTGCAAGCCATGTCGTAGTTTCGGCTTCTTTTATGATAGGATTTTTACCGACGCCTTGCTTTATGCTAATTTCTCTTTCGCCCTCTATCGTTACGGCGCGTGCGCCGCTATGTCTACCTACGCGAAGTAAGAATTGATTTGGCGCCAAATTGCTTCTACCAAAATCCTTGTAGCTTTTATAAAATTTTTCACTCAAGCATTCGAGCACTCCGTCGTCATTAAATAAAGAGCGAAATATCGGCTCATAGTGATCGTTGCAAGCTTTGATTAGGCGATTAATATCTAGGAGTTTTTCCGTAGAATTTTGCTTAATGCTTAAAGGAATTTCGCATGTCACGTTTGAGACTATAGCTTCTAAGCGGGTACTTAGCGAATCATTGTATTTTATATCATCATTTTTAAGTTCTCGTTTGACGTTTGCGGTGGAATAAATTTTACTTGCCAAACCACCGCTATCGCTAATGAGTAGATTTTTAAATGGATTTCCGTCGCTCGGACTTAGTAAAAGATCGCGCAACGTCATAGTACTTTACTCCTTCTTTTACTAATAGCTCTTGGTATGCTGTAGAAATCGCTCCTTTTAAACTACTGCAGGTTAGGATCGCCGAATCCCTTTTTTGATTTTTATTCGATACGCATTTATAAATTTCAAGTTGATTTATTACGTTATTTTTGCCATTTTCTTTTTGAACTACCTTGCCAATTTTATCGTAATATTCTTGCGCGGCATTCGGGCTTACTTTTACGATTTTATAGGCTACTTGCCTTCCTTGTTTTTTATGCGCGAATATAAAATTTTGCATTTTAATAAGCCCATTTTCATCAGACACTTCCACTAGATTGTGGAATTTTTCCCTATCCGTTTCGGATAGAATTTCATATAGAGCCATTGTGTCAAATTCATAAAGTGCATCTATCTCTTTTCCGCTCGGTTGTAGAATTTTTTCTATTACATATCCGGTCGGTTCATAAATTTCGCCGCTTCCGATATGCACGGGGCTTAGAATTTTAATTTTTAATTTATAGTGTTTTACAAAGCTCATTTCCGCTCCATTTCGTAGGCATTAAAATAGCGTATCCTTGTTGCACGCTTTTTTTGTAGGTTGAAGCACCGTGAATGCTTTTACCGATAAATTGTATATTGCTTTCGTCTTCTAGCGCTATTAGGGCTGACGTTTGTGCCATTAATACGGGTTTTTTAGTCACATCTGACGATGAAGCCAGATCTCCGCCATGCTTTCCGAACCTAGTAAATGGCTCGTAAAAGCACTTCTTGATAACCAAATCGGATCCTTGTAAAACAAAAGGGCTGAGCGCCATAAAGATTTTACTTGCAGGCGTATTTAAATTTTCAAATTTATCGATCTTAAATCGCCCTTTGCCAATACTTGCCTTTTTTCCGTAGCCGCATTCTCCTATATCATGCATGACAGCTTTTAATTCCTCTTGGCTAAAAGCATTTTCATCAATTAAAAAATATATATCAAGTGGCGGCAATGCGGTCTCGATTAGTGCAAACGGAGCGAATTCATCGGCATCGGTAGTAAAAGTAGCGTAGTTAATAGAATTCTTCATTGTGGCGTTTTGTTTGATTTTTGACTCTATTTCATCGCCTGCTAGGGCGTTTTGAAATTTGCCTTCGGCAAAATCGTCCGCTTTGAGCCAAATCTTTTTTCTTATAGCTTTCTTATCGATATTTTTTCCAAAAACGCTAAGCGGCAAGCAAGGCTTTGGCAAAAAACCTGATAAAAATCCATCGGAAGCGATCAAAAACGGCTCTTTATCATAATTTTCAAGAAGGCTTTCCAATCTTGCTTCGCCGTATCTATATCTTATTGCCCAACAAATTTGCCCCCATAAGGTATCGCCTTTTAGCGAGGTTGCAAAAGACGACGTGGGCGTAATCGTGGTTTTAAGGAGCTTCATTTTTCGACCCATTCGTCTTTGTTGCTAAATTCCACTCTTCCATATCCGCGAGAACCGCTACCGCCCAAATAATCATTTTCCAATAAATTTAAACCGCGCTTGATAAGCTTTTTAAAATCATCGATATTATCGCCTTCTAATACTTTGATTTTAAAATCGTAGCAAAATTTAATTCCTTCAGGTACTCGCTCGCTTTGACGCGGATGTTTGGCGGTACCTTTTTGTCGGTCGATTATGTTTTCATATTTTGCTTCGCTTAAAATTTTATCTTCACTCTCGAGGCTTATTCGGCAGTCGCTAAAACTAATTCTAGTGATGCCAAATTTATTTTCTTTGACATCGCTGTCCCCAAATAGCTTTAATAGAATTTCTGCAGATTTTCTATCTTTGGCTCTTTCTATATTTTTATAAGAAAATGGTGCACCTTTTTTATCTTGATCTAGTCCTACCAATCCCAAGTCCCATTCAAGCAGGCTTCTAATTTTGCCTTTGAGCGAGCTAGCTGGTATATAAGGCCTGCCAGAATTGGCGTCTTTTATAACTTGATTATCTATGCCGCCGATTTTCATAACGTCATCGCCACCGCCTATGTGAAGTCCACTTAAAAGCCTAATATCGCCTTTTAAAGAGTAAATTTTCATCTTTCTTCCTTATCTTTACTAAATCCTAAAACCGCTTCAAAAAACAGTTTAAACACCTCGAGCTTTTCTACGCTATCTACCTGCGAAACACAGTCTTTTATAAATTCTACAAAGTTTTTACTTACATTCTTTCTGCTTGAAGCATAGGCTACTTTGGAATTTAGCATCTTCACAAATGGCAAAATTTCGGCGGAATTTTTAGTTTTTGCTTTTTCGCATAGATCCAGCACGTAGTCGTAAAATCTTCTGATTTGCGATTGACTAGTTCTAATACTATTCGCCGTTTTCTTCGCGGTTTCATTAAAAAGTTCGCCGTCTTTGATATAATCTAACGTGATCTTTTCATATAAAATTCCAGACTTATCGGCTTTGGAATCGTCGTAGCTTTTGCGTTGTTGGCCGTTATGGGCGTAGTTCATCTTGCTCTCCTTTTATAAATGAATTCACATAGTGCCATTTTTACCTGTTCGGGACTTTTTTCTAGTACATTTTGCAGCTTTTGTATTAGCCATTGCGAGTCTTTGGATAAATTTCTTACTATTAAATAATTCAGCTTCGAAGCCCAGATATTGGATCTTGCGTCATTAGCTTTAGCGCTTTTTGCCATATCGCAAAGCTCTAGCAGATGATATAAAAATGCTGTATTTAGCTCCTCTATGCTTTCAAGCGTATTTGTTATGAGCGCATACATCGTTTTATACTCGCTCCATCTAGCCGTTTGTCCAAATAGAGTAATAGCGTCCTTTTTTATCCCTTTTTCATCTTTAAATTCCTTGGCAAGCTCAAGCTGGTTTTCGCTCAGTTCGGCTAGGTATTTAATAGGCACGGAAGGTTTTGCAATGCAAATCCCCATACTTAGGCTAAGTGTTTTGTCGCTAATAAATTTATTAAACTCATCATCTATAAATCTAGCAATATCTAGCACCGTATCCCAAGCTCCCACCAATAGTAAATCATCTCCGCCTGAAAATACTATATAGGTATGTGGAAAATTTTGTTTTATTAAGCGCGGAATGTGAATGCTAAAAAAGCTATCAAGCCCCTTTGAAAACATATCAAAGCTATCAAAACTATTAGTAACATTACTATTTTTGATGAAATCCCCCATTCCATCGACATCGGCTTTCAGCACCGCTATAGCTTTTAATCCCAAAGGCCCATCCTCGTGCATTTTATTGCATGCGAGTTGCGCCAGTTCGTTAAAGCTTGCCGTTTGCCCATCTTTTTTAAATACATAAGATTTTATACGCTCATCTAGTTCTAGCTCGCAATTAAAGCCTTCTAAATCGATTCCTAGCTCGTCAAGGGAAATTTTTGAAGTTTTTGTATCTACAAGCTTGGCTCCAAGCCTCTCAAAGCCGCTTTCTATTGCTATTATATCGGCATAATTTAGTACGATTGCGCTTTGATTTAAAAGATCGAATTTATTAAGTTTTTCTAGCTCGAAAGCATCGCTTACTCGCTCTCTAAACTCCTTGTAACTATCCATATCACTAAAATCGCTTTTTTTACAATCAAGCGCCACTAAACTCATACCTGCAATAGCACTAAATTTATCGATAAAAAATTTATCTACGTTGTGTTTGATATCGTTAAATGTATCTTGGGCGAAATTTTGCTTCGGTATTAAAATTTCAAATTTCCCTGCGCTTATGCTTAGAATTTTACTTTCGCTTATTTTCAATTTAAAGCATATAAATTTAGCGATTGCTTTGGTGAAGAGCTGAACGTAAGCGGATTTGGCGCGCAGAATTTTAGCCGCATTTTTAGTATTGATATTTTCAAAAATAAATTTTTGAATACCGTAGAAATCTCCGGCTATCAGATACATTTCATCATTTAAGATATCGTCTATATCGGTAATCCGAAAGCTTTGCTCAAGCTCTTTAAATTCGCTATTAAAGAAATCGCTAAAATTGCTCAAAGATACTCCTTTTTAAAACAAATTTTTATAATTTTAATGCTTTTATAATTAAGCAACCATTAAAAAATAAATCTGGAATTAAATTTTATTTTTTGGTTTTGCCTTGTCGCATAAACCAAAAAATATTACAAATAAAAATTTTGTTATTTAAACACCAGTATTATCACGCCTGCGCCGATGAGTGCTAGCGCAAGCCATTCGCGAAGACTCGGGCGCTCGCCTAAAAATATCACAGCGATGATCACAACGAGTACTACGCTTAGTTTATCGATCGGTGCTACTTGATAGGCTTTGCCGATTTGTAGGGCTTTGAAATACGCTAGCCACGATGCACCCGTAGCCAGCCCGCTTAGTATCAAAAATACCCAGTTGCGAGGGGTTAGGCTCGATAACGGCTGCCAGGCTTTAGCGTAGCGCAAGAATATGGCGAGACATAGGGCGATGATGATCGTGCGGATAAAAGTTGCGAAGTGAGAGTTGATGCCTTCAAGCCCGATTTTTGCAAATATCGCAGTCAGCGCCGCAAAGAGTGCTGATGCAAGTGCCCAAACCGCCCAAGTTTCCATGATTTTCCTTTAGAAAAATTGCTGAATTATAGCCCCATTTAGATAAAATTTGTTTATAATTTCGCGAGTATCGCAGCAAAAAGCTAAATCGCAAGCGAGCAATCCTACGAAGGCGGCATTTAAATTTTAAAATTTTAGTCGCAAAATACAATTAAATTTTAGTTCCGACAAGCAAAGCTTGCCTCACGCGCTACCGAATGAGTTTGGGCGCCGTTTGAGTGGTGTGTCGCAAGACACGGTTCGCAGAAACTGTTATAAAATTTCGCTTCAGCAAGATAAAATTTTATCGAGGCAAGACGAGCTTTCCTTTGAATGCAAAATTCTATTTTAATTCAGCAAAAGCACGACCGAATACCCCTTTCGCAAATCCAAACGCGATATAAATTCCCCCGAGCAGAAAGATCTGAATTTAAAAAATATTTATCGTTTGTATATAGAACCTCAAAATTTCTACGAGGAGAGCTTATGAAAAAATTCCTACTCGCGCTCATTGCGATATTCGTTTTAGCGGGCTGCGGCAGCGACCCGAAAGGCGTAGCCGAGGACTTCATCAGAGCCCTATACGAGGGCGACTCCAAGACTTTGGTTGATATCATCGACATACCCGATAAGGACAGATCGGACGACGGCTCTATGCAGATGATAAACGGCAAACTGATGCAGATGGCAGGCGCCGGCAAGGAAGAGGCCTCTAAGCGCGGCGGGCTAAAGAGCGTCTCGGGCGAGCTGCAAAATAGCGACGAGAAATCGGCGCTAGTGAAAGTCGCCGTGTCTTTTAAAAATGGCACGAACCGCACCGAGAGCGTTAAACTCGTCAAAAAAGACGGCAAATGGAAGGTTGCGCTTTAGCCAAAAAGCTTCTCGTCTGTCTGATCTTCGCTCTAAGCGGGCTCGGCGAGCTTTGGACGCTAACGCGTGCGCCTACGGCAAAAGAGCCACTGTGGGTGCCGGATGAAATTTTATCAAATCTACGCACGGGCGATCTCGTCTTTCGCATGGGCGACGTCACCGACAGCCGCATAATCGCAACCGCGACGAATTTTAAATACTCGCACGTAGGCATAATCGTGCGCGAACGCCCGCTCGTGATAGTGCACGCCGTAACGGGCGAGGGCGAGCGAGACGGCGTCGCGACCGTTTCGATGCGGGAGTTTTTGCCGCATGCGCGAGACTTTGGCGCGGCGCGGATAAATTTTTTAAGTGAGGAGCAAAAGGCGCGCCTAGCCGCCTCTTTACTTAAGCGCGTCGGCGAGGGTTTTACGCTAAGACCTCGCGGCGAAGCGAACCTCTACTGCACGACGCTACTTGAGCAGGAAATCTCTAAAATCACAGAATTCTCGCCGCAATATTTTAAGTTAAGCTTAGCCGTCCTGGGCGGCGAATACCTCGCGCCGAAGGCATTTTGGCACTACGGCGGCGTCGAAATTTTATATGAGCGGTAGGCGCAGCTTATCTTGGGGCGGAATTTTGCGCGCTGTGTAAATTTAAATATCGCATCAATTCAAATCCGCGCATGAATAGAATTTAAGCTTAGAATTCTGCGCCGTAAAATTTCGGTCAAAATTTGCTTTGGCGCTAAATTTTAGAATTCCGAAACGACGTAAAATTCTACGTAATATAGAATTTCGTGGAGTATTAAATTACAAAATTCCATTAATTACTAAATTTGCAAAATTTAGTAGGCGTGGAATTTTATAGAGCACGTAACTTACAAAATTTCAAAAAGTAAAGCGCGCCCCATCTTTACAGCTCGCCGAAAAGCGCTTCGAGATTTTTAAGACCTTCTTCCTTGGAGACCTTTTTCTCGCTCGCCGAGCCGGTTTCGATAAGCTCGATCTCGCAGCCGCACAGCATCGAGGCGAGGCGGATATTTAGACCGTTTTTGCCGATCGCTTTGCTTTTTTGATCAGGGTTTACGTAGACGATCGCCTTGCCGTCCTGCGTTATTTTGACCGAGTTTACGATCGCGGGCGCCATCGCGCGAGTGATCAAAATTTCGGGGCTTGCGGAGTATTCAAACGCGTCGATGCTCTCGCCGCCGCTTCCGTCTTGCAAATTTTTGCTTAAAAATCTGCTCACCGCGTCGATGCGAGCGCCTCCTTTGCCGACGGTAGCGCCTACCGGATCGACGTTTGGCGAGACGGCGCTAAGTGCGATCTTAGCGCGCCTGCCCGGAATCCTAGCGCAGGCTTGGATGATGACGCTGCCGTCTTTGATCTCGGGGACTTCGGCGGCAAGCAGGGCTTCTAGAAATTTCGGGCTGGTGCGCGAAAGCTCCAGTCTGATACCGTGGGATTTGTCGATGGCTACGTTTTTTATGACGGCTTGCAGCACGTCGCCCACTTTGAAATTTTCACCCTTGATGCGGTTTTTTTGCGGCATGAAAGCCTTCGTATCCTCGATCTCTACGTAGGTCGTGCCGTCGTGATCGATCTTGGTGACCGTGCCGTGGGTAAGGGTACCTACCTTGCTTTTATAGTTTTCAAAAATTTTCTCTTCAAGCAGCCTTTGGATGTGGAAATTTAGCTCTCTGGCCAGTACACCGGAAGCCGTGCGACCAAGGTTTTCGATATTTATTTCGTAGCTTAGCT
Organism: Campylobacter sp.; assembly: GCF_019423325.1. Classification (NCBI taxonomy): domain Bacteria; kingdom Pseudomonadati; phylum Campylobacterota; class Epsilonproteobacteria; order Campylobacterales; family Campylobacteraceae; genus Campylobacter; species Campylobacter sp. Next base: position 13,020 of record NZ_JAHZBQ010000001.1, read on the forward strand.
CATCGCCGATCTCTGCGTTTTCGCCTATTTTTTTGGCCTCGCTAAGCGCGATGAAGTTGTGATCGCCGAGCCGCTCGTCATCATCCGCGACGACGTGAACCTTTTGGTAAAGCTTGACGCGCTTGGTCTGCGGATCGACTTCGCTGTCGTATAGATACTCCTCGCCGAAAAGTCTTTTTGCGGTCTGGATGAACGCCGTTTTGACGCGCTCTTTGACGTCTGCGGGCTCAAGCCCCTTTTCATTTGCAATCGACTCGATGATGTCGGTGATTTTTTCCATAAATTTTCCTTAAGATTTGATTTTGTGCTACTAAATTTGGATTTTAAATTTTGAAGTGCGGTATTATATGGAATTTTGACTTTATTTTTATTTAAACGAATTATTATCTAAATTTCGCTAAACTCGCGGGTTTAAAACATAAATGAAAGGATAGATCATGCAGCTAAAACTTGCCAGAACGGAGCTTGCCTCTAAGCCAAAAAGCGTTAAGATCGAGGATTTGCAAGCCCAAGTAGAAAAGAGCGGACAAAAAATATTTTATCTGGATAGAGAAAATTCTCAAAAAGATTTAGCCGCTTTGGTGGATTTTTTCGACACTAAGGGTTTTAGCGTGTATCAGCGCATAGTGCGATACGGGCTGAACGAAAACGAGTATATGTACGAGGTGCATATCCTTTGAGCAAACTCCTCTTCATCCAGACCCTAGGTTGCGCGATGAACGTGCGCGATAGCGAGCATATTATCGCGCAGCTAAAAGAGCAAGACTACGAGATTACCGACGACGTAAATATTGCGGATCTGATCTTAATAAACACATGCTCCGTGCGCGAAAAGCCCGTGCATAAGCTTTTTAGCGAGATCGGAGCATTTGATAAAGCTAGAAAAAAGGGCTCCAAAATCGGCGTTTGCGGCTGCACCGCAAGCCATCTGGGCGAAGAAATTTTTAAGCGCGCGCCATTCGTGGATTTCGTACTGGGTGCTAGAAACGTATCTAAAATTTCGCAAGCCGTCCGTACGCCAAAATTTATCAGCACTGACATAAACTACGATGAGAGCGAGTTTGCCTTCGGCGATTTTGCGAGCTCGCCATATAAATCCTTTATAAACATAATGATCGGCTGCGACAAAAAGTGCTCCTACTGCATCGTGCCGCAGACTAGAGGCGATGAAATTTCAATACCCGCTCAAATCATTTTGCGCGAAGCCGAAAGATCCGCAGCTCGCGGCGCCAAAGAGATATTTTTGCTCGGTCAAAACGTCAATAACTACGGCAAGCGCTTTTCTAATGCCCACGAAAAAATTGACTTCAGCGACCTGCTCATGCGGCTTAGCGAGATAGAGGGCATCGAGCGCATCCGCTTTACCAGCCCGCATCCCCTGCATATGGACGATAAATTTTTGGACGTTTTTTGCAATAATCCTAAAATTTGCAAATCGATGCATATGCCGCTACAAAGCGGCTCTAGCAATGTTTTGCGCGATATGAAGCGCGGATATACCAAGCAGTGGTATCTGGACCGCGCGCTTAAACTGCGCCAAAGCTGCCCGGGCGTGGCGATTAGCACCGACATCATCGTAGGCTATCCGAGCGAGAGCGAGGATGATTTTGCTGAGACGATGGAAGTATTGGAGGCGGTGAGATTCGAGCAGGTTTTTTCCTTTAAATTTAGCCCGAGACCCCTCACGCCAGCGGCAAATTTAAAGCCGCTGGATGATGAAATTTCAAGCGAAAGATTAAGCAGGCTACAAAGCGCTCACGCTAAAATTTTAGACGAGATCGCAAGGGCGCAAAAAGATAAAATTTTCGATGTATATTTCGAGGAGCTGCGCGAGGGCGGCACCGCGTGCGGTAGAAGCTTTTCAAATTTTTTAATCTGCGCGCAAGGCGGCGAAGAGCTGCTAGGCAAAACGCGCAGAGTACGTATCGAAAAAACCGCCAGAATGGCGCTTTATGGACAAGTTATCGCTTAAAAAGCGGCTGTTTTTCCGCATCGCCGAATATCTCATTTTTATTCTGATTTGGTGTATTTTTTTAACATGCAGGGTTAAATTTACCCCCACGAAGCTGCCCGAAAAGCCCTGCGTCGTCGTATTTTGGCATGGAAGACTGGCGATGATGAGCTTTGCTTATAGACGCTGGTGGTTGCGGGATTTCGGCAGCAAAAGGCGCGCCAAGGTCATCATCTCGGATCACAAAGACGGCGAGATCATCACGCGCGTGATCTCGCATTTCGGCATCGGCGCGATCCGCGGTAGTAGCTTCAAGGGCGGCGCGCGCGCGCTTATGGGTGCGATCAAAGAGATAAAAAACGGCACCGACGTCATCATCACTCCCGACGGTCCGCGCGGCCCCCTTCACAGCGTCGCCGACGGAGCCGTGATCCTTGCGCAGCGGCTAAGCCTAGGTATTTACGCGCTAAATTACGAAGCGAGCAGTTTTTGGAAATTTCATAGCTGGGACGAGATGGTATTGCCAAAGCCCTTTTCGCGCATAAATTACAGCCTCAGCGCGCCGCTAAGCTTAGCCGGGCTTGACCTTGAAGCGGGCAAAGAGGCGATCAGGCAACTGCTTTTTGCAAGCGCCAAGCAGGACGTTAAATTTTAGTTTGAAATAATAGTGTTTCGATATAATTGCAATTTTAGGAGAAAAAATGGCACTATTTAAAGCAAAATCATTCCTCGGCGTCGCTAAAAGTGTCGACGCATGCGAGTTTTTTTATAGAAAATTGGGCTTTGGTAAAAGAATTTTGGATGAGAAATCCGATCGCTTTCCCATTGCGCAAGAAAATGATCTGGCTACCTCACTGGCGGGCTTTGCGGATCTGAGTGATAAAAATTTAATCTCCTGCGTGCTGATTGACGATGAAAATCAAAGAGTGCATTTTAACGAGGATTATATGATTAAAGAAAATAGCATTTATCAAAAAGTCGATGATAGCTTCATCGTGGAATTTCCTCGCGCAAGTGCACAGGCGGCGGATGAGACTTTTGGAATAGAATTTAGCTCGCACGCCAGTTTATTTAAAATTTTATACTTTTTGCTAAAAAATCAAAGCGATTTTGAAAATATGGCGATGTTTGCGCTGAAATTTAATAACCGCGCATGTTTCGTCGTCGCCAACCAAGAGCGCGTGCTCTACGCCGATATAATGCGTATCGACGAGGAGATGCAGGCGGCGATGAGCGATACTGACGAGCTATTTTACGAGCTTTTAAATTTTCAGATCGAGACCTTCTACAAATCCGAAAATAGCGAGTTTCTCACCAACGTTTTCATCTACTCCGACGGCACACTTAGCAACGAGATCGGCTATGTGATTTTCACGCGCATCTTCATCAAAACAAATTTGATAAATCTAAATTTCGCCGATTACATCAACAAAATCGCGATGCTGGAAGCCCGCTAGATCAAATTTTTTGCTTCGCACCTAGGCAGAATTTTAAAATTTTATCTTTGCAATATTGCGCTTGCTTGATACGATTTAGTTGCCTGTTTGCGCCGCATTTTATTAAATTTTATCTCGCGTTACATAATGGATTTTGGCTGGGTAAAATCATTCGTATTTAAATCAGCTCGATTTTAAATTTAAGCTCATTTGCCGCAAAGATCCGTCTTGCGTCGTAAATTTTATCTTTTTCACGAATCCAGATTAATTTTGCGTAAAAAATTTTCTATCAAAGCTCGCCTTTGCTCCACGTCGTCGCTATCGCTAATGCCCTCTAACTCGCTTGCGTGATGCGCTTTGGGCGGGATATCTTTCAGATACGACCACACCTCGTCTTCGCTTAAAATTTTGCCGTGCAGATCAAAGCCTACGTTTAGCGCTCTGCCCGAAACCTCGGCGATATCTGCATGCAGGTGACCGTAGAGCATCAGCGCGCCATAATGGCAGTTTGCCCACTCGATCATTGGGTAGTGAGACAGAGCCGCTCTCTTATGCGATAGGCGCACAAAGGCATATCCCACGATCTGCTCAAACATAAAATTGCCGTCCGCCTTGCGTCCGCTTAGCAGTTCATTTTTCATCGCAGCAATCCGTCCATCGTGGTTACCGAGCACCAAAAAATGCCGCCCGTTTAGTCTGCGAAGTAACTCGCAAGTGTGCGCAAAATCCTTGTGAAAGGAGACGTCGCCGAGATTATAGACAAGATCCTCGGGCGTAACGAGCGCATTCCAAGCGGCGATGAGATTTTCATCCATCTCGGCTACGTTCGCGCCTTTTCTAAAATTCGGGTATTTTTTCAGCACCAGCTCGTGGCCGAAGTGTAGATCGGAGGTAAAATAAACGCTCATAAAAGCTCCTCAAATAGCGCAAGATCCGCTCCCACGGCAAATAAAAATCCGCGGTTTATCGGCGGGATTTTTAAGGTGCGGCACGCTTCTTTAAATTTCTTGTCCATCGCGGCTTTGATATATGGCGTTACGAGAATAAAATTTTCGCCCGCACCCACGGCTACCTTGCCGCCTAGCACGCAGCCTGCGCCGTTTTCTAGGCAGCGAGCGCATTCGTTTCGCTGCGCCAAGCTTAGCACGAGTCCTAGCCGCTTGCAGGCAAGATCCACGCCGCGAAGCTCGTTTGCACCGCGTTTTACGAGATAAATTCTAGGTGCGGGATTAGAAATTTCGGGAGTTAAGCTTAACGCGTCGGTCGCCAAAAATTCAAAGCTTTTTTTCACGCCGCCAAAGTATTCGTTTAAAAACGGCTCGCTAAATTTCGCGCGAATAAAGCCTCGTTTAAACCGGCCCGTCAAATTCGTTTCGTCGGTGAAGTATTTTAGGTTTCGCTCACGCAAAAACCGCTCCAGCTCGCACTTTCGCACGCTTAGAAGCGGACGAGCGATCACGTAGTCCTCGCGGGACTCAAACTCCTGCATGCCCAATAGCTCGCTAAGCCCCGCGCCGCGCCCAAGCTGCATCAAAAACCACTCGAATTTATCGTCAAACTGATGCGCTAAGATCAAATTTTCATATCCCTGCTCGCGGCAAATCTCGGAAAAAAAATCATATCTGGCCGCGCGCGCCTCGTGCTCGAAATTTGACGTGCCCAGTCGCACGCTTTTTACGTAAATTTGTTTGTTAAATTTGGCTGCCAAATGCCTTGCCGAGGCAACTTCGTCCTTGCTCTGCGCGCGGACGTTATAATCCACGATCGCAAGGTCAAATTTCACGCCCGCCTCATCCAAAAGGTAAAAAAGCGCTGTGCTATCGACGCCATGCGAAAAGGCAAGCAGATTTTTGCCGGCCCGCAGCAAGGCTAGAATTTTGCTTGGAATTTCGGGCGAGTTTTTCATTGTCCTTGCGAGTTTTTTAGCACTCGCGCAAGCAGCCTATCGCCCGCAAATTCCGTGATTTCGCACTCGTATAGACCGCCTACTTTTAGATTTTGCACGCAGCTTTCGTTGATTAAAATTTCGCCGTCGATGTCCTTGTCCCATGAAAGAGGCTTGGCGCCGTAAAAAAACTCGCCCTCGCTGCTGGCACCTTCGATTATTAGGGGCATCTTTTTGCCTACGAGCGCGTGCATGCTGCTATCTATCGCTTCGCGCGTGATTTTTTCGATTTTATTCAGACGGCGACTAATTGTCCGTGCGGGGATCTGCGGCATCGCAAAGCTCGCCGTATCCTCCTCCTTGCTGTAGGCAAAAGCTGAAATTCTATCAAATTTAAACTCCTGCAAAAAGTCGCAAAGCTCGTCAAATTCTACGTCTGTTTCGCCTGGGTGTCCGACGATGACGCCCGTTCGTAAAAATGCGCCCGGCGCACTTCGCATTAAATTTAAAAGCTCTTTGATCCGCGCCGCGCTCGCGCCGCGCTTCATCAGGCTTAGCATTTTGTCGTTTATGTGCTGAATCGGCATGTCGAAGTAATTTGCGAAAACGGGTGAGCCCACGATCGTGCGGATGAGTCGCTCGTCGGTGCTGGTGGGGTAGAGATACAGCACGCGCGCGACCTTGACGCCTCTAATTTTTTCGATGCGTTTTATCAACGCGACTAGATCTATATCCTGCTCGTGGACTCTTTCGTCGTCCGCACTCTCGCCGCCAGAGCCCTTACCGCAGGAGAGCCTACTTTGAGCGAAAATCTTATCTCCCGCGCTGCCGCTTGAGCCATCGGAATTCTGCCCGTCGAGAAAGCCCGCAAAATTTAACTCGCCTTCGGAGCCTTTAAAATTTGATCCACCCTTGTTGCCGCGTCTTAGATCGCGACCATAGCTGCTAGAATCCTGCGCGATAAAGCTGAAATCGTAAAATCCGCGCGCCACCAAGCCGCGCACCTCTGCTTCGATGTCGTCGATGCTGCGGCTTTTTAGGCGACCTTTGAAGCCCGGAATGGCGCAGAAAGAGCATTTTTGATTACAGCCTTCCGAAATTTTGATGTAGGCATGGTAGTTTGAGCCCGTTATCACGCGCGAAGAGGTAAGCGCGGGACTTTGCAGATAGGTTTGCGGGCTAAATAAATTTTGCTTTTTTAAGATCATTTCGTCGATCTTATCATAGTCGCCGACGCCGCTAAAAATATCGACTTCGGGCAGTTCGCGCATAAGTTCATCCTTGTAGCGCTGCATCAGACAGCCCGTGACGACCAGCAGCGCGCCGCTTTTTTTCTGCTCGCTAAGCTTCAAAATCGCGCGGATGCTCTCTTGCTTAGCGCTTGCGATGAAGCCGCAGGTGTTTACGATCATCACGTCCGCGCTCGCAGGCTCATCCGTGAGCTCGTAGTTTTGCAGACGCCCGAGCATGATCTCGCTATCGACTAAATTTTTATTGCAGCCTAGAGAAACGAGATGGAGTTTTGCCATTTTACAGCCAGATATTATCGATCAGGCGGGTTGTGCCGACCTTTGCGGCAAGCAGGATTATCGTATCGCCTTGCTTGATCTGCGAAATTTCATTAAATTTATAATCCACGAACGCTATATAATCGACCGCCAGCGGCTCAAGCACGCTAAGCATCTTTTCGCGGACGATGTTTAGGCTGATCTCGCCTTTTTTAATAAGCGAGCTGGCGTTTAGCAAGGAGCGCGAAAGCTTAAGCGCCATAAGCTTTCCCTCCTCATCCAAATAGGCGTTGCGCGAGCTAAGTGCCAAGCCGTCACTCTCGCGCACGATCTCACAAGGGATGATATTTATAGGCATAAAAAAGCTCTTTACCATCTTCTGCACGATGAAAAGCTGCTGGGTGTCCTTTTTACCCATATAAACGTTGTTAGGACGAGTTAGATTAAAAAGCTTATTTAGCACTTTAAGTACGCCGTCGAAGTGCCCGGGACGCGTTTTGCCTTCTAAAATTTCACTTATCGGCTTAGGTGCTATGATCGTTGGCTCCTCCGTGCCGTAAATTTCATCCACGGTCGGGATAAAAAGCGCGTTCACATCGAGGCTTTCGCAAATTTTAATATCGCCCGCTTCGTTTTTTGGGTAGCTATTTAGATCCTCGCCGGGCAAAAACTGCGCCGGATTGAGGAATGCCGAGACGATTACGATGTCGTTTTCGTTTCGCGCCCTTTTTATGAGGCTCGCATGCCCTGCGTGCAAAGCCCCCATCGTAGGTACGAAGCCTACGCTGCCGCTTGCTGATGCTCTGAAGCTTTTTAGCTCCTCTACGCTTCTAATAATCTGCATTGTTCTCTCTTTTCAATATAAAATATTAAGGTTGGCAATTATATCAAAAAATATTAAAGGTATAAATTAAACGCGAAAGGGCGGTCTATTTAGCGAGCGTTAATCAATAAGTACTAAAATCTACCACGAGCTTTAGCTCTAAAATAAACTTCAAAAGGAGCGAAAATGGCTACTCAAGAGACAAATTTAGATTCTTTGAAAAAGGATATCGACTCTTTAAAAGCGGATTTTAAAGAGATTATGAAGTCCATCAAAAATATAGGCGCAGAGCGTGCAGAGTCTGCTAAAGATAAAATTCTAGATCAGCTAAACAGCAATGAGATCAAAAAATATATAGACGATCTAAGGCTCAAAGGCAAAGACGGCATAGAAAGCGTAAATGACACGATAAAACAAGATCCGATAAAAAGCGTTGCTATCGCTGCGGGCGTCGGATTTTTGCTCGCTTGGTTGCTGAAAAAATAATGGCCGGCATATCTGAATTTATAGTTTCGGTAGTAGAGCTCGTAGACGCTCAAGCTAGCGATATTAGGCGCTCTTTTTTAAAGAGCGCCAATTCGGTTTTACTAAATATAATTACGGGCATAATTTGCATTATAGGCTTAATTTTCTTTTTGCTAGGGCTGCACGCGCTTCTTGAAAAGACTATCGGAGAAATTTGGGCGTATTTTGCCTGCTCCATCGCAGCTTTTTTATGCTCTATCATCGTGTATAAGGTACTTTCGTGCAAAGCGAAATGACAAAAGAAAAGCTAAGACTAGTGGTGTCTATGCTTGAAGACAAAAAAGCCGATTGTAAAAAGTTAAAGCTAGAAGAAGCAAAGCTAAAACTGCTACTAAACGACCCTTTGCCAGATCTCTCGACGGAGCTTAAACTGATTAATCGCGGAAATATCAAGCAGGTTTTGATATCCCTAATAGATAAATGCTTCATAATGCCCGCCTTAAATAAAATTTTATAAACAACCTTAATCCAAAATATGTTATAATCACGCCAAAAGCATAAAAAAAGGTTTTAAATTTTGGATAATTACGAATACACGGAACTTTTAAAAACCCTAAATACTAAAGTCGAAAATATTGCGGGCGTCGTAAAACCGGAGAACATCAAAGCGCGCCTAAAAGAGATCGAGGAGCTTGAAAACGATCAAAATCTCTGGCAGGACGTCGCAAAAGCAGGCGCCATCGGCAAGGAAAAAACTAAAATTTCAAATATCTTAAATAAATTTCTAAACGCTAAAAATGCCGTAGACGACGCAAAAGCTCTATATGAGCTGGCAAACTCGGAAAACGACGAAGAGACGATAAACTCGCTGTTTGCCGAGGCGGACGCGCTAGAGGGCAAGATCATAAATTTAGAAATTTCCATGATGCTTAGCGGTGAAAACGACGATAAAAACGCTATCGTCAGCATTCATCCGGGCGCGGGCGGTACGGAGAGTAACGACTGGGCGAGTATGCTATACCGCATGTATCTGCGCTTTTGCGAGCGAGAAGGCTTTAAGATAGAGGTTTTGGACTTTCAAGAGGGCGAGGAAGCAGGTCTTAAAGATGTTAGCTTCATCGTGCGCGGCGAGAACGCCTACGGATATCTGAAAGCCGAAAACGGCATCCATCGCCTGGTGCGCGTAAGCCCATTCGATAGTGCAGGGCGCAGACATACGAGCTTTTCAAGCGTGATGGTAAGCCCCGAGCTAAATGATGATATCGAGATAAATATCGAAGAGAAGGATATCCGCGTCGATGTGTTTCGCGCAAGCGGCGCAGGCGGGCAGCATATCAATAAAACCGAAAGCGCCGTGCGTATCACGCACATCCCAACGGGCATCGTAGTAAACTGCCAAAATGACAGAAGCCAGCACAAAAACAAAGAAACGGCGATGAAGGTGCTAAAGTCGCGCCTTTACGAGCTTGAGCTGATGAAACAGCGTGAGAAGGACGAGAACGTGCCTAAAAGCGAGATCGGCTGGGGGCATCAGATCCGCTCCTACGTGCTTTTCCCGTATCAGCAGGTTAAGGACAACCGCAGCGGCGAGGCTTATAGCCAAACCGATGCGATTTTAGACGGCGATATAAAAAGCATAATCGAAGGTGTTTTGATTTCACAAGCGAACAGATAAATTTTTTTTCGAAAGGATGAGAATGAGTGAAGATGGAATTTTGCTAGCGCTAGGATATAGCGTAAACGACGCGACGGTCGCGCAGCTGCGAGGAATTTTATCGAAGTGCGATTTTGAGGATAATGAGCTTGATCGCATTGTGGGGCTGAATGATAAGCTTAAAATTTACGGTGCGCACGTGGCGATGTCGAATTCAAACCCGTATTTTAAGATCAAAAACGACGCTACGAACGAGGAGCGCAAGACCACTGTGGAGCAGATCATCAGCGCTTGGTCGGAAAAATTTAAGCTCAAGCTACAAAAGGTCGCGGGCAAAGAGACCTATTACGTTTTGGGTCGCCAAATTTCAAAAAATTAAGGAGCAAAATATGAAAAAAATTCTAGCTTTGATCGCCGCCGGGGTGTTTTTAGCAGGCTGCGTTAGCAACGCACCGAAAAGCGCAGTCGATGCGCCAAAGAGCGGCAAATATTCCTTCGCCGATGTTCAAGACGGTATCCGTGCGATGAACCTACAAGGCAGCGTCGTGCAAAGCGATGCGTGCAAAAACGGCAATGGCGCAATGTGTCTAAATTTTGCGGATTCTATGTATTCCAAGCACGACTATGCTTCTGCCGCCAACGCCTACAACGCTGCGTGCACGCTCTCTCAAAACTTCCCTGCTTGCCAGAAGCTCGCAGCGATGTTTGAAAAAGGTGAGGGCGTGGAGCAAAATAAATTCAACGCCATTGATCTATACCGCATCTCGTGCTATTACGGCTACAAGGACGCGTGCGCAAATATGCGCCGCTTAGGATATAACGGCTAGCGTTTTTGGGATTTAAATTTTAAAATTCTGTTTTAGATTTACTCACTACGAACTGCTTTCAAATTCCATTCCGCCGTATCGCGGGATGGAATTTGATGCGTGAAAAATTCTGCATCATACATTTTGATAAAATTTTATGTCACTTATAGCTAGAAATAAATTTTATTTAAATCGTTGATATTTATATTGTGTCTAGCTAAGAAATACTCTTTCAATTCAAAATATATAGAATTTCTAAATATCGGTATTAAATAATATCTGGAGCAAGCAAATAAGCCGATATGTCCATAATGCGGTTCGCCAACTCTTAATGCTGGGAAAAGCGAAAATCTCCTATCGCCGCTTTTTCCCAAAACAAGACAAAAGATAAATTTTATTAATATATTGCCTACAAACTGAAACAAAGCAAAGCTCAAAAACCAACGAGCAACCACGAGATCAATCGTCATAAAAACTAAGCATAGTAGTGCCGCCATAAATAGATATAGCCATTCTCTTTTCCCTTTAAAATTTCCTATAAAAAAGGACCAATCCATATTATGCTGCAAATTTTCACATTGCTCGACATGCGCGATTTTATCTTTTTCGTAAAATTCTATTTGATTGTTTTTAAGCCGTATCGTCGGTCTCTCTTTTCTATAATCTATAAGCTCCGGCAATATAATGAATAGCGATAAAAACGATAAAAACAAAATCATGTATATACCGTCCTTGGCGCTATAATCCACTGCGCCGCTGGCTTTCCAATCAAAATTTACGATTATGGCAAATACGCCGCCTATAAAAAGAGAGAAAACCATTAATAGCTTTTGATATAGATATTCGTAGTTTTTAAGAATTATTGGATCTTTGTCGTAATCTCTTGTTTGCTGTTTATTAAAATTTTCCATTTATCAGTACTTTTTATAAAATCAGCTTATTTCCTTGCTTTTTAATTCGCCTTATGATATCCCTTTTTAAATTTAAATTTTCTAAATTTTACCTTTTTGCTAAATACCGACAAGGTGCGCGGGACGGTATCTAAATCTATATGCGTTTTGCGCATAAAATACTCTTTTAATTCCAGATACTCTTTTTTGCTATAAATAAAAACATTTATAATTCTAAGATCGCCCGTTTCGCCATATACCACAAGCCGGTCATGAATACCTAAGCATCTGAAACTGCCATTTTTAAGATGCATCAATATACCCGCTCCGAATAGGCTAATTGCTATCATCGAAATTAGCGCGATCATCGCATGCATTCCGCGCATAACGTATGCACCCAAAGGCCAAAGCGACAAAAACAGCATTTCGGGTATGCTTATCCTCTGCCGCCAGTCCCAGCGCGGATCAAAACTGATCGCAACGGCGCCGATTTGCTCAAGCTTCAAAGATTTATAAGCTTTATCTTCTTTGCGGTATTCGACCTCAGAATCGTTAAATACGAAATAGACGCCCTTTTGTTGCTTTCGCCTGATAAAAAACATTACCAAAGCGAAAGGAAGTAATCTAAAATTTTTGGGCTCAATAGGGTTTACTACGGTAACGACCGAGATGAAGAATAAACATCCTATAAGCGTAGCAATCGTGGAATATTTCATATAGTCGTAAAAAGCATAGTCTTTTATTACTATCGGATCTTTGTCGTAATCTCTGGCTTGGACTTCGGAGCTTTTGTTAATAGTGGTATCATCGGAATTTAAAGTCTTAGAGCTTGTATCTTCTAATTTTAAATTTTTGAAGTCGAAAGCGTTAAAATTTTTTGGATAAAGACCTTCTGTTAGATTTTGCTTTGCATCGCTGTGCTGATTATTTAGGAGTTTTCTTAATTTCTCAAGCCTGCTTTGATCCATTTATCGCCTTTAAATTTGGTGGACGCACCATTTTATATTCTCATCACTTAAAGCTCAGTAAATTTTATCGCTCATTCGCTGTCCTACAATAAGGCAAAGACTCTAGAAATTTTAAGCTATACGTAAAATCTACCATAAATCCAAAAAATTCTAATCAAGCGTATAAATTCCCTTATTTTTAATCCACCTTATACCCAACTTTTTAAATTTTAAAGCAACCCTCTTGTCTTATGGCAAATTTCTCTCTTAGCAAATCACCTTTTTCTTATATTAAGTAGCTATATAGCTCGATACCCTGTCGTAAGTTACTTTCTAGCGCTTCACAGAACTGCGCTAAATACGTATCAGGAATTTTAGATGCAGAAACAACCTGTATGGTGTGATACTACTAGGTGTAAAATATATATAAGAAATCTAAAATATAATCTTTACAGAATTTTTATTAAATTCTGTATTTCAAATTTAAGAAATTTCCGCGGAATTTTGGCTAAATTTCGCATTTTATAATTTTATTATGTCATGGAATTTTCGAGGTAAAATTCCAACCAATTCCGCGGAATTTTAATTTGCGTCCGTGTCAGTCAAACTAGCTAAAAAGCTTTTTCATCGCCTTAAAAAACATTGCGGTGAGCGGATTTGATTTGCCTGAGACCTTTGCGATCCAGCTCTCGTAGGTCTCGCCTTTGCTTTTTAAAAAGTCCACGAGCGCCTTTTGGCTAGCCTGCATACCGCCGTTTCTTTCAGCATCCAGTAGCGCCCTATAAATTGGCTCTATAGTTTCGATCGCAGATCTTGGTGGAGCCTTGCGAAATGCCGTGTATTCGGTGATCTGCCCTGTCACAGGATCTTTTTTAGAAGTAAATTCCGTAATGACCCAATAAAAGCGCCCGTCTTTGGCTAAATTTTTAACCACGGCGGTAAAATCCTTGCCTTGTTGTATCGTATCCCACATGAGCTTAAACGCTATTCGCGGCATATCCGGATGTCGTATGATGTTATGCGGCTGTCCCAAAAGCTCAAGCTCACTATAGCCGCAAATCATACAAAAATATGGATTTGCAAACGTGATAATGCCCTTCGGATCGGTTTTGGAAACTATATAGCGCTTCTCATCGAGTTTGATTTCCTGATTAATCGGAGTCGGTCTTTGCATTTTTAATCCTTTGCTTAAAAATTTATTGCAGAGTATATAAAATTTTTCTTTTCAGAAATATTAAATTTTCGTTAAATTTTTATAAATGTTAAATCTTTAAGTGAATTTTTAAAATTTAATGTATAATCTCAAATCAAAATTTCAAAAGGCGGCGCGTTGAAAAATCCCTTCCTATCGCTTAAATACTCAAATTTTAGAATTTATTGGATCGGGATGAACCTCTCGCTGATCGGTTCTTGGATGCAAAGCGTCGCGCTGCCGTGGCTAGTGCTAAGCATAACCGCAGATGCTTTTAAAGTTAGCCTTGTAGCCGCGGCGCGGTTCTTGCCCGCGCTACTTTTCACGCCGTTTTCCGGTGTACTGCTAGATAAGTTTAATCGCAAAAAGATCCTTCTACTTGCTCAAATAGGCATGGCGGTGACTGCCTCAATTTTCGCGGTTATGAGCTTTTGCGAGCTATATTCTTTCGGCAAAATTTTATTTTGCGCTTTTGCAAGCGGCATCTTTACCAGCATGGATGCCCCGAGCCGTCAGTCGATGGTAAAAGACCTCATCGATTCGCCCCGCGATCTAGCCAACGCCATAGCGTTAAATTCTATGTCCTTCAACGTCGCTCGTATTGCAGGACCCGCACTTGCGGGGATCGTGATGGCGCTGTGGGGCGTGGGCTTTTGCTTTTTATTCAACGCGCTTAGCTTTTTAGGCATCATCGTTTCGCTGTTTTTCATCAGAATTCCGCCATCCGCTACTACGCTATCTAGCAGAAGCGGAGGCGTTTTTGCCTCGATCGGTGCTGGAATTTCGTATGTATCGCACAAAAAAATTCTAAGCGAGCTAATGATAATAGTGCTTATCGTAGCGACGCTGGTGCCAAATTACAACGTAACGATCTCGACGCTTGTTAAGCTTAGCCTGGGCGCGGATGAGCGAAGCTTTGGATATTTGATGTCGGCTCTAGGCGTGGGGGCCTTTTGTGGCGCGCTTTTCGTAGCAGTTTTTGATAAACTTGGCATCCGCAAAATCAGATCGTGCGCGATCGCTATGGGAGCGAGCTTAGCTCTTACTGGGGCTGCGAATTCCTTCGCATGGGCTGCGGCAGGGCTTGCCGTAACTGGGTTTCTTTTCGTAATCACAAACTCAAGCATTAACTCCACCGTGCAAATGCACGTAAGCAACGAATTTCGCGGGCGCGTGCTTAGCTTATACGCGCTATTTTTAATAGGTAGTACGCCATTTGGAGCGCTCATATCGGGCTTTTTTACCGAGTTATTAGGCGCTCGCGTAGCCCTTGCAATCTGCGGTGCAATTAGCATTTTGCTACTGCTGGCGCTATTTTACGGCTTTAAAATACGGCGCAGGACGCATTTTATCTTTCGAGATAAAGTCTAAGCCAAAAGCTGCATTATCAAAATTAACCTTATTTTTACGATGAAGCTTTAGAATTCCTACCAAAAATTTAAAGGTAAGGAGTTTTTATGAATAGACGAAATTTCTTAAAAAGCACCGCCGCGATCGGCACGCTAGCGACGTTAAATCTAAATTTAAACGCTAGCGCGGTTACAGGCGGGACGGAAAAGAAAGTCGCCAGCGTCTGCGAGATGTGCTCCTCGCGCTGTCCTATCGAGGTGACCGTCAAAGACGGCCGCGGCGCTCTTATCGAGGGCAACCACAGGTTTGCAAACAAAACCTCCGTCTGCGCGCGCGGAGGCGCGGGCATAAATCAGCTCTACGACGATCAGAGGCTCATTAAGCCGCTCATTCGCGTAGGCGAGCGCGGCGAGGGCAAATTTAGAGAAGTAAGCTGGGACGAGGCGCTTAAAATTTGCGCGCAGAGGCTAGACGAGATTTCACAAAAATACGGCCCGCAAAGCGTAGTTTTTACCTCTAAAACGGGCGAGCACCATACTCAGATGATGAATTTCGCCTGTGCCTACGGCAGTCCGAACATCTACTCGCACTGGTCCTGTTGCCCGGTCACCTACAATATCGCCGTGCCGCACACTTTCGGCGCCAATATGCAAAGAGACTACGGCGACGCAAAATATATCGTAAATTTCGGCCACAATCTTTTTGAGGGCATCGACATCTCAAAAACCAAAAAGCTCGCAAAAGCCGCGAGCAGAGAGGACGTAAAGCTTTTGGTGCTCGATCCGCGCTTCAGTACCGTAGCTTCCAAGGCAGACGAGTGGTTGCCGATAAAGCCGGGAACCGACGCGGCGTTTTTGATGGCGCTAATCCACGTCTGGCTGCGCGATAACAAATACGACAAAAAATTTATCGAACAATACGCCGTGGGGCTAGAGGAGCTAAAGCAGTCCGTGAAGGATACGACGCCGCTTTGGCAGGAGGGCATTACGGGGATCAAAGCAGACAAAATCGAGCGCATCGCAAATGAAATTTACGCCGCGGCTCCAGCCGTCGTAATCGACTGGGGTCATAAAACCACGACTGCCAAAGCCGAATACGTCCGCACGCGCGCCATCGCAATCGCAAACGCGCTGATGGGAAACGTCGAGAAAAAGGGCGGAATTTACTTTTCTAAAGACTCTAAAACCTTCAACACGCTTTGCAAAGAGGATCTATTCCCTACCATCTCAAACCCGGATAAAGGCTTTAAAATTCCAAAGACCGCGCGCATCGACGGCTGCGGCGAAGAAGGTAGCGAAAATTTCTTCGTGCCACGCAAACACGGCGTTTTAATGCAGATCGCGCCTACGATTTTAAGCGAAAAGCCTTACCCTGTAAAAGGCTGGGTCAGCACGCGCTTTAACCACCTCATCAACGTTGCGGGCGTGGATAAGAGCGTAGAGGCGATCAAAAAGCTAGACTTCGTGCTCGCAATCGACGTATATATGAGCGACTTCGCGTGCTTAGCTGACGTGATCTTGCCCGAATCCACATATTTGGAGCGCGACGAGTCGATTCAAAATAAAGGCGGCACCGCGCCTGGATTTGTGATGCGAAACAAAGCCGTTGAGCCGGTGGGCGATACGAAGTGCGGCTATGAAATTTTTAGAGAGCTTGCGAGGGTGATGAAGATCGATAAGGACTACACCTGGAACAACATCGACGAATACCGCATGCAGCAAGCCAAAGGCAACGCTGAGCTGATCGCAAATTTAATCAAAAACGGCTACGTAAGCTACAAGGTGCCGAAGCTATACTACCGAGAGCCGAAGCTCGTGGCTAAATTTATCGATAAATATCCTGCCGCGGCGGAGTTCGTGGACGAAAACGGCGAGATGAGCTCGCAGATGAAATTTAAAACCCCGAGCGGCAAGATCGAGCTTTTCGCGCCGAAAGTGGAGGAGCTTTTCGCGGGATACGGCTGCTTAAACACCGAGGGTATGGACGTATTCGGCGGGCACAAATACTGCCTAATGACCGGCAAGACCGCGCTTCACACCAACGGCCATACTCAAAATGTCAAAATTTTAAACGATATGATGAGCGAATCGCCGGTTTGGATCAGCCCTGCTTCTGCAAAAGCGGAGGGGCTAAAGACGGGCGATGTCGTGAAGCTTAAAAATAAATTCGGCGAGCAAAAGGCTAAAATTTTCGTCACGCAAGGCATCAGAGACGATTGCCTATTTTTATACCACGGCTTTGGGCACGTAAGCCCCGGGCTAAAGCGCACGAACGGCATAGGCACGAACCAAAGCGTCCTTCTCGATCCCGCTGCGGGTCCTGTGGTAAGCACGATGGTAACCAACGTCGGCGTCGATATAGTTAAAATTTAAGGGAGCGGTTATGAAAAAACTCATAATGATTCACGACGAAAATTTATGTATAGGTTGCCAAGCCTGTTCGGTTGCGTGCAGGAACGAAAACGGCGTGCCTAGCGGCGTTTATAGGCTGCAGGTTCACGGCAAAACAAGCGGCGTTTTTCCAAATTTAAAGCTCGATTATTCGCGCGCCAGCTGCGTTATGTGCGAGGATAGCCCCTGCGTGGACGTCTGCCCTACGGGAGCGAGCTTTAAAACCAAAGACGGCGTAACGCTCATAGACGAGAGACTTTGCGTCAGCTGCAAATACTGCATCCTGGCCTGTCCTTACGACGCCAGATTTGTCGATCCTATCACTCACGCCATCGGCAAATGCACCTTTTGCTACACAAACCGCACGAGCAAAGGCTTGCAGCCTGCCTGCGTGAGCGTGTGTCCGACCGACGCTTTAGTTTTCGGCGACGTAAACGACGCAGGCTCAGGGGTAAACAAGCTGCTAGCCAAAACGAGCGTAGAATATCCGAAAGCGTATCTAAACACCAAACCGCGCCTAGCGAATATCAAAAACAAAAAAGGAGGACGCTATGAATAATATGTGGGGCGATATGAGCCAATATTCTGAAATTTACTGGCCTTGGCCGATTGCGATTTATCTATTTTTGGCGGGTCTTAGCGCGGGGGCGACGATGGTGGCGCTTTTAGTTAAATGGAATCGCCACGAAAGCGAGCAAAATTCCATCTGGGATGCGATGATTAGAGCAGGTGCGATCACGGCGCCGCTTACGATCTGCGCGGGGCTTTTGCTCTTGATCTTTGATCTGGGCAAGCCATTTAGCTTTTATCTTTTGCTGATCAAATTTAACTTCGGCTCGGTGATGAGTCTCGGCGTTTTGGCGCTTTTGATCTACGTGCCGTTTAGCTTTGTATTTGCGCTATGCGTATTCGGCGAGGAAATTTGCAAATTTAAACTACTTGCGTTCCTGCGACCTATCGTAAATTTGCTAAGCTCGTTCGCCAAGGCTTCCAAAGCTTTCGAGCGAGTTTTGTTTATCCTTGCTCTTTGCGTGGGCGCATATACGGGCTTTTTGTTAAGCGCGGTGATGAAAATTTCGCTTTGGAATACTCCGGTACTGCCGATTTTATTTCTGCTATCCGGCTTTTCCAGCGGCATCGCGGCGAGCATTTTAGTGGGACTTCTGTTTTTTAAAGGCTCGTTAAACAAAGATAGCATAAAATACCTTTTGGTGCTTGATCTGCGCGCGATACTCTTTGAAATTCCGCTTTTATTCATTCTGTTTGTCGGGATGTATTTTGAGGGCGGCACTAGCGCGCTTGCGGCACAGCAGGCTTTAACGCACGAGGTTTACGGTAAAATTTTCTGGATCGGCGTTTTAGGCACGGGGCTCATCGCTCCGATCATTATCGCCTTTACGGCGCTGAAAAATCACGCCTACAAGCCTGCGTTTATAGTTTTAAATTCTTTCGTCGTGCTTTGCGGCGTCATTCTGCTTCGTTACTACATCGTATATGCGGGGCAAATTTGCACGGGAGCGTAGTATCGCTCCCGATTTAGGGAGTGAGTTTGAAAATTTTACTTTTAGAAGACGATTTTGAATACAGAAGCAGCGTAAGCGAGTATCTGCAGGAGCTGGGCTACGAGGTGGACGAATGCGAAAGCGGCGACGCAGCCTGCGATAAGATCGCCGCGAATGCCTACCACTTGCTGATTTTAGACATCAAGGTGCCGGAGGTTTCGGGCGAAGAGGTGCTCAAATACGCGCGCAGCCTCGGCCTCAACACTCCCGTGATGATGATGACCTCGCTCGGCGACATCGACGATTTGAGCCAGTGCTACGAACTAGGCTGCAACGAATATCTAAAAAAGCCCTTCCACCTAGCCGAGCTTAAATTTAGAGTAAGCGAGCTGATGCGAAAGTATTTCGGCGACGAAAAGGGCGCCGTCAAGATCGCAGATAAATTTTACTACTTCGCAAATTTAAAAATTTTAAAACGCGCGGACGAAGAGATATCGCTAAGCGCCAAAGAGATCAAGATTATAGAATTTCTGCTCGCCAATATCAAAAGGTTCGTTAGCGTCGATGAACTCATCGCCGATGTGTGGGACGGCGAGGCGGGCAGCGTCGATGTGCGCGTGCATATCAGCAACCTCCGCGCCAAAACGAGCAACGATTTCATCCTCTCCAGCCGCGGACTCGGATATAAGATCAATGCTTAAAGGGTTTAAATTTACGCTTTTTAGCGCGATTTTCATCATCGGCGCCTTTATAAGCGAGAGCCTTTATATCATCTATTTAAACTCCAAAATCGAGGAGGGCGCCGACGTCGCCGAGCTGATACAAAAAAGCGGCGAAGCCCTAGCCGGCGCGGATCTGAATCTAAAAGACGAGCTCATCTACGACTACGCGATCCTAAATGCAAACGGCGAAATTTTAAGATCAAACCTAAGCGTGCAGCCGCCGGATTTTGCGTTTATCACGCTGAAATTCGGCGGGCGAGTGTTTTTCAAGCGCCATTTTCTGCATGAGGGCAAGCTGCATTTTTTCGTCATCTCAAAAAAGATAAGCTACGCAAAGATAGAATTTATCGCGATCTCTACGATCTTTATCACGATTTTCGTAGCGCTCATCATCGCACTGTTTAACTACAAAATCATAAAAAATTTCTACGCGCAGCAAAGCAACCTCATCAAGGCGTTTTTCAACGACGCGATGCACGAGCTAAAGACCCCTCTGGGCGTCGCGCTCATCAACACCGAGATGCTTGGGTTGCGCGACAAACACACTGCGCGTATCAAATCCGCACTCAAGCAGATGGTAATTACTTACGAGGACGTGGAGTACTTCATCAAAAGCGGCAAGATGAGCTTAAAAAGCCGCCGCATCGATATGAGCGAGTTTTTGGGCGCTAGGATAAATTTCATCTATCTGGTCGCAAAAAGCAAAAACATAAGCCTGCAATCGCGAATAGCGCCCGACGTGAGCGTTTTTATGGACGAAACCTCGCTAATGCGCCTCATCGACAATACCCTAAGCAATGCCATAAAATACTCGCGCCCCGGCGGCAAGATCATCATCGGGCTGGAAAAGGGGGTGAGCATAGCGGTCTTTAGCGTGCAGGACTTCGGCATCGGCATAAAGGATACGAGCGCGATCTGGGAGAGATACTCGCGCGAAAACGCGGCTCTTGGCGGATTCGGCCTCGGGCTAAACATAATCGATAAAATTTGCAAGCGCTACGGCATCGCAAAAAGCGTCAGCTCGAAGCTCGGTGAGGGCAGCACCTTTTGCTACAAAATCCCGCTGTTTAAGCAGAAGCTTTTGGATTAAAACGGCGCGCGAAATTTAGGCGTAAATTTTAAAATTTAGAAGTAGAATTCGCGCGGCTATCGGGCTTTTTAAAATTTTGTTTTAGCACGGTTTTCAGCCGCCTTTTGCCTCTCTACTACCTAAATAATATTCTTCCAATGGATAATTTAGATTTCCGCAGTTGTCCAGCTCAAAACCCTGTTTTATATCAAACGACGCCTTGTTTCTTTCCTGATAATATTCTTTGATTTTTTCAGAAAAATTCATTCTATCAAATAGGTATTCGGAATGGTTGCGTTGTATATAATTTTTATAAATTAAAACAAACTTATCTAACAATATATGAATATTTGGTCCTTTGTAAGCGCCATCTAGAATAATTATCGGTCTATCAAACCCGGCACTCATATCATTTAAATTTATCTTTATAGATTTCTTTGGGTCGGTTTTTTTAGCCTTTAATTTATTCATAAAAATTTCCTCAAACGTCTCATTATTATCATGATGCTTTTTTAATACTTCAAACCAATTAGATAAATTTATGTTCTCTAGTTCATAGTATGCAATTTCATATGAGCTACGCCAAGAACTGCCATAGGCGTAGGTCCTATAATCATTGATCATTTGCTCTAGTTTTAGATCATAATCCAAATACTGCCCTATTGCTCTTTTATACAGCTCCTCTCTCGGTAAAATTCTATCCTCTTTTAGGCAATATCCTTGCTTATATTTGTTGTAATCGGGGAGGGAAACCACGGCGAAGCCTCGCGAAGTGGAGTAATCGGGAATTATACGAATAAATGCGGCGCAAAGTATCGTCGCCAGAAGCGGCACGCCTACTAACGCTTTAAATTTAGCGGAATTATAAAATTTCATACCGACGCTCCTTTTAAAATTTAAAATTTCAGCGCAAATTCCCGCGATCTTGCGATTAAATTTAAAACGCTCGTCGTCGTCGCTACGAAACAAACAAGCGATAGGCGCCTAAATTTAACCTCGCCGCTAGCCTTCGCGGTGCAAAATTATATAGCCCAGCTTCGTGCCGTTTTCGTCCGAAAACGCCCGCACGTAAAAATAATGCCCGTCCTTTTTGATAAAGCTCTGCGCCCCAAAATCAAGCGTCGCCAAAATCGACAAAACGTCGTAATCCGGCGCGCTATTTACGACGATAAAGTCCTTGATAACGCCTATTTTATCGTAAAAGCAGTCGGTCTCGAACCTCTTATCTACGAGGATAAAAATATCGTTTCCCATGCGGTTGATCTGCGCGATGACGTGCTCGAAATCGAGCATTATCTCGGCGCTTCCGATAAATTTGCCCTCGCTAAAAACCGGCGAAATTCCGCGCATAAAAACCCCACACCGCCCCATCTCGACGAGCGCTTTGGGAAGCAGGCTTTGACGGATCTGCAAAAGCGAATGGCGAAACGAGCTCAGATCGTCGTTGTAAAATTCGTCGCTCCAGCTCCTAGCCAGGCTTCTGGTGTTTTGCGTATGAAAATGTATCTTCACGCCCGTATAAAAGGGCACTGCGCTTAAGATATCTTTGTATTTTTTCGTCACGTCCATGCACTCGCCGTGTTTGCCGCTTTCGAAGCAGCGCACCACGTCGCTGTTTTGCGACAAAATCAGCGAGATCGCAAAGGCGTTTAGCTTCTCTTCGTCCACGATCTTTTCAAATAGGCTCGCGCTAAAATCGAACTGCTGCTTGATTTTTATCTCGTTTTCCTCGCTTTTAAAGCGCAGATAAAATGCAAAGGTGGCGACGCAGCAAGCAAGCGCGAAAAGACTTAGGTATTTTTTGGATCGCGCGCCTATCATCTGAATTCCATCTTTAAATTTGCCGCTAAAACCTCTGCGAATTCGCTAAATTCCGGCAGATCGAGCTTACCGTTTCGCATCTTTTTACCCCAAACGGACTCTGGGAAAAAACTGTCGTTTTTAAAGCGCGCTTGGACGTGAAAATGCACGCGCGGCACGTAGTTAGCGAAGCTTGCGATATTGATTTTATCGGGCGCGTAAAACTCCCGCAGGCTCTTTTCGCACTGAAGCACGGCACGCCACAGATGCGCCAACGTCGCCTCGTCGCAGTCGCTAAGCTCTTTAAATTTCGCCTTCGTAAAGACCTTCACCCACGGCACTTCGTGCTCCTCGCGCTGTACGTAAATCATCTCATCTTCGTAAATCATCGCTTCTCCTTGAAAACGGAATTTTAATGCAAAGCCCATTAAAGCTCGGTAAATTCCTCTTACATAAATAATATACTAAAATACATTAATTAAATATATCTATAAAATCTCGATATGTTCGTGATTTTTATGTTATAATTCTATCTTTTAAAAGGAATATATATGAAATCAGTTTGGATAATGATCCTATGCGCCGCGGCGATTTTGATGATTACGATGGGCATTCGTATGTCATTAGGTCTTTTCGTGCGGCCCATAATGCAAACAAATTCCCTATCCATCGCACAAGTAAGCTTTGCGATGGCAACTACGCAGCTGGTATGGGGCTTTTCGCAACCGCTTAGTGGGATACTTGCAGACAAGCTCGGTGCCTACGTCGTGCTGTTTTGGGGCAGCGTGCTTTTGGCGATTAGTTGCGCTCTTGTGCCGTTATTTAGCAGCGAAAGCGCGCTCGTATTAACGATGGGCTTTGGGCTTGCGCTGGGGCTTGGCGCGGGTAGTTTTCCGATTCTAATGAGCCTAATGGCAAAGCGCCTGCCATTTTCTATCCGCTCGGTTGCTAGCGGAGTGCTAAATGCAGGCGGCTCGTTCGGGCAGTTTTTATTTGCACCGATGATTGGGTTTTGTATCGCAACGCCTGCTTTGGGATACGGCGGCGCATTTTTTACGCTCGCAGGGCTTAGCTTGCTAATTCTGCCGCTTGCAAGACTTTTAGCAGGCGGTAAAATTCTATTTGGCGAACAAACCAGCCTGCATGAAGAAGATAAGCGCAGCTTAGGCGAAGTTCTGCGTTTGGCACTGCGCGATAAAAGCTATATTTTGATAAATTTAAGCTTTACTACGTGCGGTTTTCACGTAGCATTTTTAGTGACGCACCTACCTAGCGAAGTAGCGCTAAGCGGGCATGGCGCGCAGGTAGCGTCCTTTTCGCTCGCACTAATCGGTATCGCAAACATCGTAGGCAGCTTATTCGTAGGTTGGTGTGTTTCCAAAGTGCGCTGTAAAGTCATTTTATTTTGCATATATGCCCTGCGTATCGCTCTTATTGGTGCTTATGCGCTCTCGCCCAAAGATAGCCTTACATTTTATATCTTCAGCGTGGGATTAGGATTTACCTGGCTAGCGACCGTACCGCCTACTGCGGCTGCCGTCGGTAAGCTATTAGGGACGCGATATTTAGCAAGCCTATTTGGATTTACGATGCTTTCGCATCAAATCGGCGGATTTTTTGGCGCATATATCGGAGGTCTTGCGGTGAGAGCATACGGCGCGTATGATTATATGTGGTATTTGGATATGACGTTAGCGGCTATTGCAGCTCTGCTAAGCCTGCCTGTGCGTGAATCTAAGATGAAGCACGTGAAATTTTAAAAATTTTATGGGATTTTGAAATTTACGGACGGAATTTTCGCGTGATTTTGCAAGCTAAATTACGACAGAATTTTGAAAATTTTAAAATTTATCGGATTTTATGTTTCGCACGATGAAATTTCACTTTAGCTTTAAAATTCCGTTGCGATAATGCGATAAAATGCAAAATCCGCTCATGCTTTCAAATTTAGCCTGGGTGAGCTTTTAAATTTTATAGAATTTTGAAATTTTAAAATTTCGGCTCGTGCAGCATTTTAAGAGCCGGCGCGAGAGCATCTGCAAAGCCTTTAAATTTTTCAAATTCCTCCGCGCTAAACTCCGCGCTAAACTCCGCTCCCGCAGCACCAAAGCTCGCTTCATAAACGAAACCCGATTTTTTTAAAAAATGTTCAAATTTAGCTACCGCCGCAAACGGCACGAAAAACGCGCAGCGCCTTTTAAGAAAAAAGTCGGTTAAAGCGCCGCTGCTTGCGGCGGTCTCGATAGCGAGATTCGCGCTACTAGCGTATGCGCGCACTAGCCCGCCGGTGCCTAGCTTGATGCCGCCGAAGTAGCGCACCACGAGCACCGCGGCGTTAATCAGGCTGACGCCGCGAAGCGCGTTTAGGCACGGCGCGCCCGCGGTTGATTTGGGCTCGCCGTCGTCGCTTGAGTTTTCTACGATCTGCTCAAACTCACCGAGAGCGCGATACGCCCAGACGATATGCCGCGCCTTGGGATGCTGCTGCCGCAACTGCGCACGCAGCGCCTCAAAGCTCGCTAGCGGCGCGAGATAGGCGATGAAGCTTGATTTTTTAATCTCCTGCGCGGCGCTGATCTCTTTTTCAATCGTTTTCAAGGCTTTCCTTTGCGGAATTTTATCTTTTTTGCATTATAATAAAAGTTCAAAAAAAGATCAAAGGAGCTTCATGATCCAGACTTGTTTATTTCCCGCGGCGGGCTACGGTACGCGCTTTTTGCCCGCGACCAAATCGCTACCAAAAGAGATGCTTCCGATCCTTACCAAGCCGCTCATTCACTACGGCGTGGACGAGGCGCTGGAGGCGGGCATGGATAATATGGCTTTCGTCACGGGTCGCGGCAAACGCGCGCTGGAGGATTATTTTGACCGCAGCTACGAGCTGGAGGATCAAATTTCAGGCAGCAGCAAGGAGTATCTGCTCGACGAGATTAGGGCGCTTATGAAGCGCTGCACCTTCTCTTTTACGCGCCAAGAGCAGATGAAGGGGCTCGGCAACGCGATTTATACCGGTAAAATTTTAATCCGCGACGAGCCTTTCGGCGTGGTGCTCGCAGACGATCTGTGCGTGAACGAAAACGGCGAGGGCGTGCTTGCGCAGATGGTTAAAATTTACGAAAAATACCGCTGCAGCGTCGTTGCGGTAATGGAGGTGCCGCCGCAAGACGTAAACAAATACGGTATCATCGCAGGAAAGAGCATTAGCGACGATCTGATAATGGTCTCGGATATGATCGAAAAGCCCGAGCCTAGCGAGGCTCCATCAAACTTAGCCATCATCGGGCGCTATATCCTAACGCCTAATATTTTCGATCTCATTGAGCAGACGGCGCCGGGTAAAAACGGCGAGGTGCAGATCACCGACGCGCTTTTGAAGCAGGCTCAAAACGGCGTGGTGATCGCGTATAAATTTAAAGGCACTCGCTTCGACTGCGGCTCAGTAAAAGGCTACGTGGAGGCGATCAAATATTTCTACGAGCGAGAATTCGGCGATGGTAAAAAATAAGCTGTTTTTCCCGCCGGCAAAAGAGGGCGCGCTAGAAGAGGTAGCGGCAAAGATCCGCGCCGAATACGAAAGCGGCGAGATAGGCTACTACCGCCTGCCGCAGCAAGGCGCAGACGAAATAGCGCGAGCGCAGGAATTTTTTAGCGCGCGAAGCTACGACGGGATCGTGCTTTTGGGTATCGGCGGCTCTAGCGTAGGCGTGCGGGCGCTTTATGAGATGCTGCGTCCGCGCGTAAGAAAGAATTTGCGCTTTGAAATTTTGGATAATCTCGACGGGCACAGTGTAAACCGCGCGCTCGAAGGAATAAATTTTGCTCGCACGATCTTCATAGTATCCTCCAAATCGGGCGGCACGATCGAGACGATCTCGCTTTTTAAGGTCGTTTTGCAGCGTTTTGGAATTTCAAATTTAAAAGCGCTAGCAAAAAATTTCATCTTTATCACCGACGCAGGCTCGCCGCTGGATATCTTCGCGCGCGAGCACGGTGCCTGCGTGATAAATATGCCCGCTAACGTAGGCGGCCGTTTTAGCGTGTTAAGTGCGGTAGGGCTAGTGCCCGTAGTTGGGCTAGGCCTTGATGCAAGCGCGATGCTACGCGGAGCTGCCGCCACAAAAGAGCGGTATCTGGATGAAATTTTAGCATGCGATCCCGCTAAAATCGCGGAGAATAAAATTCTACGAAAAGCCCATCACTACGCCACGCACAAAAGTGCGAAAATCAACATCCTTTTTAGCTACGGCGACGCGTTGCGCGCATTGGGTGAGTGGTATGTGCAGCTCTGGGCGGAAAGCCTAGGTAAAAAGATCGGCTTTAGCCGAGTGGGGCTTACTCCTGTGGGACTTGTAGGCTCGCGCGATCAGCACAGCTTCCTTCAGCTCATAATGGACGGCGTAAAGGATAAGACCGTGACTTTCTTAAAGCTCACGGATAACGGCGCTACGGACGCGGTACCTAGCATCAGTCTACAAGGTCTTGAGGGCTGTGACTTTGTAAATGGCATGCGACTGGATGAGGTGCTAAATCTTCAGTGCGAAGCTACGCTGCAAGCCGTACTAAATGAGGGTATCAGCGTCGATCTTATCGAGGTTTCGCGGCTTTGTGAACAGAGCGTGGGCGAGCTATTTTACTACTTCGAGCTGCTAACCAGCGCTACTGGAGCGATACTGGGCGTCAGCACCTACGATCAGCCGGGCGTCGAGGTAGGCAAGAGAATTTTAAAATCGCTAGTTTTGAAATCGCAAGATTAAATTTCGCTTCTATTTTACGGGGGTACGGAATTTCGGCGCGTTCGATTTTACTTAGGCTAAATTTTAGAATTTTAAAATTACCGACGCAGAATTTTCCGTGCGTAAAATTGTCGCCGCGAAATTTTGATTTCGCGCTACGAGCATTTGGAATTTTGTCGCAAAATTTCGCGGTAAAATTCCAAAATTGTACCGCGAGGCGTAAAAATTTTGCGATTTGCGAGCGCACAGGGAGGCAAAATGAAAATCAAAGGGATCGATCACTTCGTCCTAGTTACGGAGGATCTGCAAAAATGCGTGGAATTTTACGAAGGGATTTTGGGGTTAGAGCACGTTTGCGAGGGCGGCAAACACAGCCTGCGTTTCGGCTCTTCAAAGATCAATATCCACACCCGCGCGGGCGAATTTGCGCCGTTTGCGGTGCGTCCTAGCGCAGGCTCGGCGGATTTTTGCCTCATCTGCGAAGATCAAAGCGCGCCGCAGCTCAAAACGGAGCTTGAAAGCAAAGGAGTGCAAATAGAGCTTGGCGTCGTGCCTCGCACCGGCGCGCGCGGCGCTATGCAAAGTATCTATCTGCGCGATCCTGACGGCAATCTCGTAGAGCTCGGCGTATATGAAAGCGGCGATGATTAGCGCGTAAATTTTAAAGGCAAAATTTCAAGCGGAGCGTTAAAATTTAAATTTTCCAAATTCTATCTTTCATTAAAGATCGATATTCTGCGGATTAAATTGTTTATCCCGCGGTACGCTAATTATGTATCGTTTGTATATTTTTTAAACCTTATCTTTTGTTTTTAGAATTTCATAAATTTGTTCATTTTATTCACTATTATTTTTGCGATATCATAAGACGGTTTCCAAAATAAATACCCTTCTGTAATATCTATATTTAGCGTATCCAAGAAATATTTTTGCAGCTCGCCAAGCTCATTTTTATTATTGATCGTAAATACTTCAGAATCGCGATCATTGCATATCAGCAATTTATCACAAAGTAAGAACCTAGCCGTTTTCTCAAACA
The DNA here is from genome assembly GCF_019423325.1 of Campylobacter sp. Taxonomy (NCBI): domain Bacteria; kingdom Pseudomonadati; phylum Campylobacterota; class Epsilonproteobacteria; order Campylobacterales; family Campylobacteraceae; genus Campylobacter; species Campylobacter sp. The sequence goes on from NZ_JAHZBQ010000001.1 coordinate 41,182, forward strand.
GAATATAGTAGACGAATTTAATAATAGGCATCAATAATAAGCCCATAATTATAAAAATAACTACATAAAATCCAAAGTTATATAATGCCACGAAGATCATTATAAATAAAACTAAAGCACAAAATTTAATTTTCACATCAAAGGGCGCAAAATTAGGAATCATATAAGCATATCTGTAAACGGAGATGTTGTTTAGAGCTATCTCTTTTTCGCATTTTGTTTTATTTTTAAATTCTATTTTATCCCTCATAAAGGTTATCGTTTTTTTGCTATTTATAAAGCTCGCTGCGTATATAAAGAAAAATGCGGTGCCATAACCTAGCAATATTTTCATATAAAACCTAAATTTATACTCACTGCTAAAATGATAGGTCAAAGAACAAATTAACAAAATTCCAAGAGCTATCAGCCAAAACAGATCGTCTAGCTTTTTTACGACTATCGGTTCTTTGTCGTAATCTCTAAACCCAATCTCTTTGTTTCTTGAATCCATAACTTGCTCCTTCAACCAAGATAATATTTTTCTATTTTATCAATATCGATATGTTTTCTAATCAAAAACCATTCTTTTATCTCGTTTAGCCTTTCCGCACCATATACGCAAACTAAATAATTTTTTGCCGATAAAATAGAGCTTAAATAATAAGTATTTTCCTGCTCATAGTACGGATAATCTACTACGATTGCAGAAAAGAATGAAAAATTCTTAAAATTGCCTACAATTAAAAAGTGAAAAAATATTTTCAAAAAGATTGCAGAAAGTATTGAAAAAATGAAGAATAATAAAATTTGCGATGATAGAAACGATAGTGCTGCAATAGAAAAAATTATAATAATATTATAAATGAGGCGACGAATCTTATCATCGTTGCAATACCCCCAAAATGGTCTGCTTATCATATAATTTAAATGAATATTGTTCGTCCTTCTCTCAAGTTCGCCGTTGTTATAGAAATCTATAGAATTATTCATAAAGTAGATTTTTCGATTATTATTGCTTACACAGCTACTATAAATAAGTCTCAATGCTATTGCTATAAAAATTCCAAATATAACGCTAGAGCTTATTTCCATCATCGATATATGGCGTTTTGGAAAAATTAAATCCCATATGCTTAGAATATATCCGCCCAAAATCATAGGCGCGTATAAAAATGTAATTGTAGATATTAGTAGCCTCTCATAATTTTTTACTATTATCGGCTCTTTGTCGTAATCTCTGGCTTTTTGTTTATTATAATTTTCCATTATTTCAAGCCCCTTTTTAAAAATAGATATAAATTTATAATAGCTTAATTTGACAAAAGACTTTTATACGCGTTGCCTGGCTCTTTTTTCGCGACCTCTTCTCTTCTCATTTTATCCTCCTCATTAAATAAACAAGTAATCTTTCTTAATACTATTTATATTTACGTTTTTCAGCAAAAAATATTCTTTAATTTCATCATAAATCTTTTGATTATAGAGATAAACGAGATAACATCTTGGATAAACGGGTTTGTTCCTAAACCATCTGCCATATGAGGGGCGTGCGATCCTAATAAATGGCAGAGCCCTAAACCCTTTTAAATTCCTATTTATAAACAGATAAAGTATTAAATTTAATAAAAATCCGAATAAATATGTAAAGAATACCGCTATAAAAAATATATTCCACCATGTTACGCACATAAAAATAGCGATAAAGTACAAAAATATCTTTTCAGATTTTCCTATCTCATATAAACTTGCCAAAATTCCGATAGAGAAATTTAAAGATAAAGCGTTTTCATCAATTTCGCAGCGTTTTTCAAATAAGTCGTCGCTAATAAATTCTATATATTTGTTTGTGAATTTTATCTCTTGTCTAGGGCGGATTACGGTAAATATGGATATTATAACCGTAGATAGTAAAATAATGAATAAAATAGCAAAATACTGAACTATGTCAATATCATCATGATTTATAAAATCTATAATTAAAAATGCATGTAGCGTAGAGATCGGCAATAATAGGACTAAAAACGAATATACAAAAAATTTTTCATAATTTTTGATTACTATCGGATCTTTGTCGTAATCTCTAGCCTTGGAATTCTGCTGCAAAGAGCCGCTGTCATCCAAGATAAAATTTTGCTGCTCTGCGCTGTTTTCGCAGGCAGAATTCTGAGCCGCTTCGGCTTCTAAATTTAAAGCGTCAGGATCGGAATTTAGGGTTTCGAAATTTGAAGATTTATAATTCAAGAATTTAGAATTTGAGACTTCGGAATTCGGGGATTCAAAATTCAGGAATTCAGAATTCGAAGCTTCAAAATTTGAGGCTTCGGAATTTTCGGTTTCAGAATTCGGGACTTTAAAATTTTCACCGTCAGAATTCTGTTCCAAGCCCTGCTTCGGCTCCTGATGTCGCTTTTGTAGTGGCTTTTTTAATTCATCTAGCCTGCTTTGATCCATTTGCCGCCTTTAAATTTGATGGATGCGCCATTTTATAGCGCCGCCGCTTAAAGCTCATTAAATTTTACCGCTCGCCCGTTGCGCGCCGTTTGATCAAAATTTAGCCTTCATATCTTTGCAGCGATTTTTTATATGTTTTTGCCGCAGCGCAGCCCGCGCTCAGATATGCCTCAAACTCCTCGCTAGTAAGCCTGCGCGGCTCATTCGCAAGCCTCGCCGCGCCGCTTGGCGTATTTGCGTCCAGATTCGCTTCATTTATGATCTCGCCTCGTCGGATTCGGTTACTAAAGCTCGCTGCATGCGCTATTTGCGGCACACGCTTTAAAGAGAAGTTTAAATTTTGCGTTTGCAGATTTAAAATTTTACCCATGCATTTGCGCGGACCCGCGATAAAATCGCCGTTTTGTATAAGCGTGGCGACGGCAGAGCCGAGCGGACCGCTGCCCACGGAGCCGCTTAAGTCGCCCTTCGAGCCAGATAAGCGGCCTGCGAAACCAGGTAATCCGCTCGCCAAAAGCTCTGCACCACCTAGGACGCGCAGGCTTCGCACCAAAATCCCGCCGCCGCTTTGCGGGATGCTGCGAAACGAAATGTCAAAGCCGAAATTGTGAAAAAATATCTCGCCCGCTCGCGACGTGCGCTTGTAGGTGTTGCGATCCGCGCCCGTGAAATACGCCTCGATCTCCGCGAAGGCGAATTCCGCGCCACTTACGCAAAGCACATAGTTTTGCAGCAGATCGCGCATGAAATTTTCGATCTTTGCCTGCGCTCGCTCGGCATTAAACTGCGCCTGCGGCGGATGGGCACCTAGCCCTGCCTGCGATGGACGGACGTTAAATTTTAAGTGCGCTTGCTCTGTATCAAGACGCACTTTCTCGGCATCAAACGGCAGCTCGGTATTAAATTTTAAAATTTCATCTTGCTGCGCGCCGTTAGAATATGAATGTCCGCCGCGAAATTCCGCGCCGTCTTGTGATTTTAAGGGCTTGTCGCCGCTCCCGTCTCTCGCGCTTTCTGCAAGTTTGGGATTTTTTGAAGCAAGCTTTGAACCTGCCGAAATTCCAAACTCCGCCGCGTCGATTTTTGAGAAAAATTTTTCTAAATTTTCATCGCCCAGCATTTTGCTCTTTCGTAAAATTTCCTTCGCGCTTCGTAGTGTTCGCCTTGCTGCTCGTGGTGCCAACTTCGCCGTTGTTTGCCTCGGCACGCGTTAAATTTCTCTCGCCGCTCGTTGCGTTCGTATCGTCTCGCGCTAAATTACCGCCGCTACTTGTCGTATTTGCTTCGCCGCCTTTAAAATTTGGAGCTTCGCAACGATCTACACCTAAACGCTCGAAATAATATCTCTCTCGCTCGCTTAAGTTTTCCACTCCCCTTTCGCATACGCGCTTGATATACGCCTTGCTAGGATATCTAAGCCGATTGAGCGCCAATTCACTACCTGCGTCTGCGCGCTTTATCAGCTTGGCGATGCAGGCGTCATCCTCTTCACTATTTGCGATATAATCCCATACGCCACAGTATCTATCACCGCCCAGCGTCGTAATCAAAAAATAAACCCAAAGCAGGATTATGGCAATCGATATACTTCCTTTTATTTTTAAAGATCTCTTTTTTACCATGTTTTTCCTTGAGTAATAAATTTTAACTCATTTTTTTCATAAATTTGACCAACGACATAAAATTTACGATATCGCCTTCAAGGCTAATCTTATCGCCCAGCATTTTGCTCTTCCGTAGAATTTCCTTTGCGCTTTATCGAGCTCGCCTTGTTGCCCATAGTGTCAGATTTGCCGTTGTTTGCCTCGGCGCGCGTTAAATTTCTCTCGCCGTCCGTCGCGTTTGCATCGCCTCGCGCTAAATTACCGCCGCCACTCGTCGTATTTGCTTCGCCGCCTTGCAATTTTGGGGTTTTAAAGCCCCAGGGCTCACAGCTCTGGTAGCGCTCGAAATAATATCTCTCTCGCTCGCCTAAGTTTTCCACCCCCTTTTTCGCACACTCGCTTAATATACGCCTCGTGCGGATACCTTAGTCTGTTTGCCGCTAGGATATCGCCGGCATCCGCTTGCTTTACTAACTTAGCGATACAGGCATCGTCTTCTTCGCCATAGCCCAAAAATACCTCTCTCATATTGCAACACGAGCCGCCGATTTTTATATATAGGGCGCACAGAATAACAACTCCTACAATTAGCAAAAAAATTTGACTTTTAATGGCTTTCAATTTCGCTTTATTGCCAGGCATTGAATCCTCCCGTAGAATTTATATCGCGTTTGATCGCGCCTGCTTCATCGCGGACTGTATTCGCACCTTCGCGCGTTAAATTTCTCTCGCCGTCTGTTGCGTTCATATCACCTCGCGCTAAATTACCGCTGCCACTCGTCGTATTTGCTTCGCCGCCTTGCAATTTTGGGGTTTTAAAGCCCCAGGGCTCACAGCTCTGGTAGCGCTCGAAATAATATCTCTCTCGCTCGCCTAAGTTTTCCACCCCCTTTTCGCATACGCGCTTGATATACGCCCTGCTTGGGTATCTTAGCCTGCTTTCCGCAAAGCCGTTTCCGTCGTCCGCTCGTTTTATCAGCTTGGCGATGCAAGCGTCATCCTCTTCGCCCTGTTTATCAGAAAAGAATTCCTCCATATTACAATACATACCGCCGCTGCTTATAACTCCATAAATAATAAAAACCCCCGCAATTAGCATAATAAAAATTTTACTTTTACTAGTTTTCAAGCTCGCCTCCTTCGCGATTAAATTTTGATTTTTTTCGCAGATTTACGATCTGCGGGCGGATCGTAAACTCGCTCACGTTAGACTTCGTGCGCAGAATTTGCAGCGTGAAATTTGCAATCTCCCACGCATCCACGAAGCTTGCTTCATCATCTGCAGGCTCGAAGCTCAAATCCTCGTAAAAGGGCGTTTTGGTGATGTCGGGGTTGATGCAGCTTACTCTGATCTGCTTGCGCGCCTCCTCAAAAAGGCAGAGCAGAAACGCCCGCAGCCCCGCCTTACTCGCGCTATAAACCGCGCTAAAGCGGCTCGCTCGCAGCGCCTCGATCGAGCTAATGCCGATGATATGGGCGCGGTTGCGCTTTAAATTCGGCAAAAACGCGCGCGCGATGATGATGTTTGCGGCGAGATTTACGTTTAAAATTTTTAAAATTTCGCCCTCGCTCATCGCTTCAAGCGGCGCAAATTTCGCCGTACCCGCGCATAAAATCAGCGCGTCGATACCCTGCGCCGCAGCCAGAGCGCGGCACTCCTTCGCCAGCGCGTCCAGATCTTCTAAGCGCGAGTTTAGCGTTAAAATTTCATAGCCGTTTTGTCGCAAAAGCTCCGCAACCGCGCTGCCGATACCGCCGCTTGCGCCCGTGATCAATGCTTTCATCTTTTCTCCTTTAAATTTTCATGCCGCTTCGGCGCGTTAAACTTAGCGCACTATACAAATTTCGCTGCGCTAAATTTATTGCCCGCTGTATTTGCCGCTAAATTTGCGCGGCCTAAACAATCCGCACCGCGACCTGTGCTGGGTAAAATTTTAAATTTAGCCCGCGGGCGTTTTGCTACGCCGCCGCTTTGCAAAATTTCATCGCCGCTCGCCGCGCTCGCCCCGCACGATTTATAAAATTTAATTTTATAAAGCCGGGTGTGCCACTAAATTTTAACCGCTCGCTCGCCGCAAATTTCGCGCCGTATCCTCGGCGCCGCATGCGAGCTAGTACAAGCCGCGACGTCTGCGACAAACAGCGCGTTTAGCGCCGCCGTATCTTTGCAAAATACGCCGCCTTCATCGCCTCCTCAAACGCGTCATTGCTTTCGTACTCGTGTCCCAAAACCTCGCGCCACAGGCTCGCATCCTCCATGCAGAGGTAGAAAAACACCCGCTCGCGCCACGGAAAAAGCGCATCCGCGGCAAATTTAAAAAGCTCGCGCTTGATCTGCAGCGGGTAGGACAGCTTGCCGTTCGCGTCCGCAAGGGGCATCTGTAGAATTTTGCTCCGCAGCCCGCGAGAACGCAGCTTCTTGACGACGGGCTTGATGAAAGTAAGCGTGCCGAGCGAAACCATCGCGACGCCGCCTGGATCGAAGCTGCGCAGCAGCCGTTCAAAAAGCGCGCCGTAATCGTCTTTCCACCCTTCGTACCAAACCATCGGGTGGAGGTGAAAGCCCACCAAAATGCCGCGCGCCGCGAGTGCTTCTGCCGCCGCTAGCCGCGCATCCAGGCTCGCGCTTAGATGCTCCTCGTTCGCTATGATCGCGGGGGTATTTAGCGAAAAGGTGACGATGAGGTTGCGCGGGATCTCGCGCTGCAGGAAAAACTTAATATTGTTCGACTTGCTTTTAAGCTCCAAAATCACGTTTTGATGCCGCGCCGCAAAATCGCATAATGCGCTTAAAATGCCGAAGCGATCGCCCCACATGAGCGAGTCAGAGCTCTGTCCCGTGCCGATGTGGTAGCTGCGCGCGGGATCGAGCCGCAGCCGCGCCAAATTTGCCGCAAAATTCTCGTCAAAGCCGATTTTCCCGTGCTTGTAAAAGGAACCGATCGCGCAATAGGAGCAGTCAAAGCCGCACGAATTGACCGCATCGAGCGTCAGCAGATTGCAGCAGCGCGTGTTTTCGCTCGCGACCGGACAGCGACCCAAAGCGATACGGTCTGCGCGAAAGGAGGAAATTTCAAATTTTCTCGGCGCGTAATCGCTTTTGAAGCTCGCGTACGAGTGCGGGCGCGACTTGAGATCCAGCCAGGCTTCGCGCACGAAATTAAAAATTTGCTCGCCGTTTGGGGCTTTTTTAGCTTTATTAAATTTGGCTTTATTAAAATTTAGCTCGCACTGCCCGTCCGCAAGCAGCTCATAAACGGGCATCTCGTCCCACGCCTCAAAATCGCTCGCAAACTCCGCAAGCTGCTTTTTTTGCTGAAATGAAAAGTGAAATTTCTCAAATAGCGCGCCTAAAAACGCGCTCGATCGCTCGCCCAGATTCACGCCAAACTGCGCTCCCGGCTCTTTTTTCGCCTCCGTCATCTTGCTCCGCTTCGTTTAAATTTTGCAAATTATACTTAAATTTCGCGCGTCGTCACTGAAAATCGTTGAATTTCAGATCGCGTCATGGAATAGTCGCTCGAAATAGAAGGCGTAAGCTAGCGTAATAGCGACGTTTAGGATCACAATTCCGCCGAGTGCGAACTTTTGCGGGATTTTTTTGACGCCCGTTCGGTAGTAATACGGCAGGGCGCAGAAAAACGCGGGCAGCACGAGCAGAGCGATACCTAGCGGTATACCCGCGCCTCCGACGCCTATCTCGGCACTGCGCACAAACTGCGCCATGGCGGGGAATTTATGAATGGCGAATATAGCCGCTGCAAAAAGTAGCTGCACGCAGAAGCAGTAAAATAGGTAGCGCGCGCCTATTAGGGCGTCTTTTAGCCATAGCCCGATACAGAAAAATACTAGCAAAAGAGCTAAAAAGACCAACAAGGGCGGATCCGCGAACATATCCGCCACGGCATACGCGCAGGACGCGACGCATGCGCACGCCAAGAGGGCGAAATACAGATAAGAGCCTTTTATTTTCATCGTTTCTCCTGCGCCCCCGCAATACCTTCAAATTCCGCGTCGTATTCGGCATATGAAGCTAAAATTTATCTCTCGGCTGGGTTTTTGCGCACGCATCCATAGTTAAATTTTGCTCTTTATCGCGGCGCGGATTTGCGGCAGGCGCGCCTTTACGAGCTCATAGACGAAGCGTTTGCAAAGCCGCTTGCCTCCCAAATGATCGCTTACGATCTTCATCATCGCCCACGGCACACCCGCGCGCTTGCAAGCATTAACAAAAAGCGCGCTCTCCATATCGTAAAGCATAACGCCGCGATTTGCGCACTCGCGAGTAGCGTATTTTGCCGTGTACGGCGTATTTTGCGCTGTGCGTGCTTCGGTATTCGTCGCGACGCTGTGCCCGCCTACCGTGATTTGTGAGGGTTTTGCGCTCGCTAAATTTTGTGCCTCGACCTGCGTCACGCTTTGTGTTGCGGCCTGCACCGCGTCGCGCGTGAAATTTTTTGTATCTGCCGCGCCGTTCGCCCCTTGCGTTAGGGCTTGTGCGTTTATCTCGCCGCATGCCTTGATCGCTGCGATATTTGCCTCACCGGTCTGCTCCGCTGCATTTAAAATTTTAGGCTCGCTCACGCAGATTAAATTTGCCCGCAGCTTGCCGTCCGAGCTCGCGCCGCAAAATTCCCGCTCACAAACGTTTTGAAATTTCGGAGCCTGCTCGTTGTGTTCCCCAACCTGCGAGCGATAAAATTTCGATCCGTCCTCGCCACAAAATTCCTGCGCTGCCGTGCCGTCAAAGTAAAACGCCTCGCCGATTTGCACATTTGTATCCTCGCAGCCGCAGACGCCTATGTTTAGCGCAAAGTCCACGCGCCGCGAAAGTAAAATTTCACCGAAGCGCTCTGAATTCTGCGCGGAGCCAAAATTTAAAATTTCAAAATTTTCAGCCGCATTTCGCGCAGAACCGACCTCTGCATCGACGCCGCAGAGCGCGCCCGCGTCCAAACGATGCTCAAATTTTAGATCCGCGCCGCGCCGATCCTTGCGAAGCTCACGCCCGAATTCCGCGTCTGTCTCGGTACGGCGAATAAATTCCGCGCCGGGTTCGCTCTTAAATTCTATTTCTATGTCGCCTGCAGCGCCCGCTTTAAATTTAGCCCCAAACCTCACGCCGCAGATATATAAAAGTATCTGCTCGCCTGCGAATAGATCGCCGCCGCGAGTAAGTTTAAAACTCTCGATTATCGCTTGGGCTTCGCAGCGCAAAGCCGTGCAGATTAGTATCATCGCCGCCCCTTCCAAAAGCGCAATTTTAACAATTTGAGCTATAATGTAAGATTAATTTGCACAAAAGGGCGAAAATGAACGATCTCATCACCATCACGGGCGCGCGCGAGCACAATCTGAAAAATATAAATTTGCAAATTCCAAAGGACAAACTCGTCGTTTTTACAGGTCTTAGCGGCAGCGGCAAGAGCACGCTGGCGTTTGATACGCTATATGCCGAGGGGCAGCGCAGATACGTCGAGAGCCTAAGCAGCTACGCGAGGCAATTTTTAGACCGCGTAGGCAAGCCTGACGTCGATAAGATCGACGGTCTGACGCCCGCGATCGCGATCGATCAAAAAACGACATCGAAAAATCCGCGCTCGACGGTGGGCACGATCACCGAAATTTACGACTATATGCGCCTCTTATATGCGCGCGTGGGGGTACAGCACTGCCACAAATGCGGCAAGTCGATCTCAAAGATGAGCTCCAGCGACATCATCGCCGAGATTATGAAACTGCCGCGCGGCGCTAAAGTGATCTTAGGCGCGCCTTTGGTGCGCGAGAAAAAGGGCAGCTTCGCCGATATGTTGCAAAGCTTGCGCGAGCAGGGCTACGTGCGCGCTCAGATCGACGGCGTGCTGGTGCGCCTTGATGAAGAGATCGAGCTGAGCAAGACGAAAAAGCACTCGATCAAGGTCATCATCGACCGCACGATCATCGACGAGGAAAATTCCATCCGTATCGCAAGCGACGTCGAAAAGGCGCTCAAGCTCAGCTTCGGCGAGCTCGAGGTGGAGATCGCAAACGCCGCCGAGCTTGGGCTCGCGCAGAGCCTGATCCACTACAGCGAGCATATGGCGTGCTTTGATTGTAAAATTTCATTCAAGCCGCTCGAGCCGCTCGCGTTTAGCTTCAACTCCCCAAAAGGCGCGTGCGAGAGCTGCGACGGGCTGGGGATAAAATTTAGCCTCGATCTGGGCAAGATCATCAACGAAAACGCCTCGATCGAGGGCGGCGCGATCAAGGTGATGTCGGGATTTAACAAGAGCTATTACTATAAATTTTTGCTCGGATTTTGCGAAGCAAACGGCATAAACGTCAAAATCCCGTATGCAAATTTAAACGAGGAGCAAAAAAAGCTGATTCTCTACGGCAGCGTCAAAGAGATCGATTTTTACTGGAAAAAACATAAGCTCGTGCGTAAATTTGAGGGCGCGATTAAATACGCCTACGATCTGCTCAAAAACGAAAGCGATCTGGACGATTATATGAGTGAAAAAATTTGCCCCGACTGCGGCGGGCTGCGCCTGCGCCCGGAAAGCCTCGCCGTAAAAGTCGCAGATAAGGGCATCGGCGACGTGATAAATATGAGTATCGCAGACTGCGTGGAATTTTTCAGCGACGAGAAGCGGTTTTCAAATTTAAGCGAAAAGGACGCACAGATCGCTGCGCCGATCCTAAAAGAGATCAACGAGAGGCTGTTTTTCTTAAAGGACGTTGGGCTTGGATACCTCACGCTTGGGCGCGATGCGCGCACCATCAGCGGCGGCGAGGCGCAGCGTATCCGTATCGCAAGCCAGATCGGTTCGGGTCTTAGCGGCGTGATGTATGTGCTCGATGAGCCTAGTATTGGGCTTCACGAGCGCGATACGCAAAAACTCATCAAGACGCTACGAAATTTACAGGAAAAGGGAAATTCTGTAATCGTCGTCGAGCACGATAAAAAGACGATCGAGGCGGCGGATTTCGTCGTAGATATCGGCCCAGGAGCGGGCAATCTAGGCGGCGAGGTCGTATTCGCAGGAGACGTCGCGCATCTGCTTAAAAGCAATACGCAAACCGCGCTGTATCTGAACAACCAAAAGGAGATAAACTACCAAAAGCACCGCAAGCAGGAGCTTTGGCTAAGTATCAAAAACGTAAATATCAATAACATCCACGGTCTTTGCGCAAAATTTCCGCTGCGAAATTTAGTCGGCATCACGGGCGTTAGCGGCAGCGGCAAGAGCTCGCTGGTGCTGCAAACCATACTGCCTACCGCGCTTGAGGAGCTAAATCGCGCTAGAAAGGTGCACGCGGTAAAGGGCGCTAAAATTTCCGGGCTTGAGAGCCTGGATAAAGTGATCTATCTGGATCAAACCCCGATCGGACGCACCCCGCGCAGCAATCCTGCGACCTACACGGGGGTGATGGACGAGATCCGCGCGCTTTTTGCCGCGACGAAAGAAGCGCAGCTGCGCGGATACAAGATCGGCCGCTTCAGCTTCAACGTCAAGGGCGGGCGCTGCGAAAAATGCGCGGGCGAGGGAGAGATCACGATCGAGATGCACTTTCTGCCCGATATCAGCGTCGTTTGCGACGTTTGCCACGGCACGAGATACAACGCGCAAACGCTTGAAATTTTATATAAAAACAAGAGCATAGCCGACGTTTTGGCGATGAGCATCGACGAGGCGCTCGAGTTTTTCAAAGCCGTGCCTAAAATTTATCAAAAGCTAAAAACGCTCGCGGACGTCGGGCTCGGCTACGTTTCGCTCGGACAGCCCGCCACGACGCTTAGCGGCGGCGAGGCACAGCGCGTCAAGCTCGCCAAGGAGCTAAGCCGCACCGATACGGGCAATACGCTCTATATCCTGGACGAGCCCACGACGGGGCTACATTTTGCAGACGTAGATCGCCTGGTGGCGGTACTGCATCATTTGGTCGATCTGGGAAATTCCGTCTTTGTGATCGAGCACAATCTGGACGTCATCAAAAACTGCGATTACATCATCGATATGGGGCCCGAGGGTGGCGAGGGTGGCGGACAGATCGTCGCTTGCGGCACCCCCGAAAAGCTCGCGAAAGATTTTAAAAAGACAGGTAGCTACACGGGGGAATTTTTGGCGCAGGAGCTAGCGGCGATGAAGAGCGCAAGCAAAAATAAGCGAGATTGAAACGCCTTATTGGGGGCAAAAATGGATCAAAGCAGGCTTGAGGAATTAAAAAGGCTACTACAAAAGCGACATCAGGAGCCAAAGCGGGGCTTGGAGCAAAATTCTAACGGCGAAAATTCTAAAGCCCCAAATTCTGAAATCCAGAATTCCGAAGTCTCGAATTTTGAAGTTTCAAATTCTGAATCCCTTAATTCTAGAGATCCAAATTCCGAAGCTTCAAATTCTGAAACCCCAAATTCCGCTACTGGCGCTTCAAATTTAAAAGCCAAATTAGAGGCCAAAGCGGCTCAGAATTCTGCCTGTGTAAACAACGCAGAATCGCAAAATTCTATCTCTGATGATAGCGGCTCTTTGCAGCAGAATTCCAAAGCCAGGGACTACGACAAAGAGCCGATAGTAATAAAAGATCATACTTATTACGAATTTATGATTTATCAATTTCCGGCGCTACTGGTAGGTTTTATTATATTTTTGACTTTTGCTACCATAGTAAATCCCGTTAGTCTTAAGACTTTTCGAATGCTTCCGTCTATATTGATTTCATTGTTGACCGTAATTAGGGATAAAGACGGCATGTATTTTGAGTTTAAAAACGATAAAATTCTGTATTATTACAAAAACAAGATCCGTAAAATTTTCGAATTAAATAGTATAGGTGCGATGATAATTAGCTTTGATTGTAGGCACAGTATGCGGCAAAGGATAAATTGGTTTATAAAAATAGCACTACTTCTTTGGATTTTATTAATTTTTGCCGCCGATGCATACGATATGACAATCGGCGAAAGCATAACTGATATATTGTGTATTTTTGTTTTAGCCGCATCAGGAATTTTCGGAGCAAAGGCTATTATGCACCTACGCAACAGTGGCCTCGGTTTTTTCGGTCTTCACGATCAGCTTGTGCTTTATAAAGAAAACGCTGAGGTCGAGATACTAAATATCTTGATGGCAAATAAAGAGGAGTATCTGCAGCTGAGAGATTATTTTATGCAGACGATGCAAAAAGATATAAGCAACCTGCAACGCACGATGTCAATTTTCAACGAAAAGATAGAATTTAGAAAATTTAAATTTTAAAATTTGATTAGATTATGTATTTTAAAATTCCGTATTAGTTTGCTTTTTTTGAGATTAAAATCCCTCTGCTACAATGTCGTAAAGATATCCTACCGTTTCGTCGTTTAAATTTAGCGTCTTTTTGCTTCGTAAAAATTCTAAAATTTCATCCTGCGCAAAGCCCGCTCTTTGCGCGCAATGCTCGTGCGCAGGCAAAAAGCCGCGGCATAGTGCGATATTTTCTAAAATTTCCTCATCGCATAAAAAACAATACGGCTCGTCGTGCAACCGCCCCTCAAATTTTAAAATTTCGGCGTAACTTTCTACGATTATGCGGCGCGGATTTTGTTTGCCGAAGCGCACAGCAGCTCGGTTTAGCAGCTCGTAATAGAATTTATCTAGATGCTCGGCATCTTTTAGATGTGCGTGTAAAAGCCGCATAAATTGTTGCCAAAATAGCAGCTTCTCGCGGTTTCCGAGCCACGCGTATCCTAGATGCATCACGCCGCTAAGACGAGGGAGGAAGTTTTGATTTTGCGAGAGTTCGAAGTCGATTTTATAGCCCTGGATGATGTTTGAATGGCGCGCGCCGTAAAAGCGATACGCACGCACGAGCGCGCTTTCGCTAAGTATGTCCACGATGCAGTCCTCATCCCTAACCTTGGTCGTTTTTAATATAAATCCTTGCATTTTCCTATTTTAGCGAAATTCACATATAAATTTAAATAAAGAATTTTAGGTTATAATCAGAAGTTTCATTTCATAGAATTTAAAGGAAATCATATGAATTTTGGAGATCTATTTTCAAAAATACGTAGAACACAGCCTGCGCCGAGCGAAGCTCCTACGCACTGGATAAAGTGCCCGGGCTGCGGCGCACTGATGTATAGTAAAGAGGTCGAGCAAAATCATAGCGTTTGCCCCAAGTGCAACTATCACCTTCGTTTTGACGCGCAGGCTCGCATCGATCTGATCTGCGACGAAGGCTCGTTCGTGGAGTACGATCAAAATTTACAGCCCGTCGATCCGCTAAAATTCGTCGATAAAAAATCCTACAAAAAGCGCATCTCCGAGAGCAAGGAAAAAACAGGTAGGCTTAGCGCAGTGATCGCGGGCGAGGGCGCCATAAGTCGCCAAAAAATTCAGCTCGTGGTGTTTGATTTTAACTTCATGGGCGGAAGCCTGGGCTCCGTGGAGGGCGAAAAGATCGTGCGTGCCGTAAAGCGCAGCCTCGATAAAAACGAGCCGCTAATCATCGTAAGTGCAAGCGGTGGTGCTAGGATGCAAGAAAGCACCTTTTCGCTGATGCAGATGAGTAAAACCTCTGCCGCGCTTAAAATTTTATCCGAGCATAAAATTCCTTTCATCTCCGTTCTTACCGATCCTACGATGGGCGGCGTAAGCGCGTCGTTTGCATGGCTGGGAGATATCATCATCGCAGAGCCCGGCGCCCTTATCGGCTTTGCCGGACAGCGCGTTATCAAGCAAACCATAGGCGCGGATCTGCCGGAGGGCTTTCAAAGATCGGAATTTCTGCTCGAGCACGGATTAATTGATGCGATCGTGCCTAGAGCTGAGATGAGACAGTATTTAAGCGATATAATCAACGTGCTTAGCAAAAACGCCGTGCAGATCGATGACACGAGCGATAAGTCGCTACACGAAGAGGGAAGCGAAGAGTAGTGCAGATAACGGTAAATTCCATCCAAAAGGGCACAGACGAGTTCGCAGGCGCGATAAGCGATTATAAAAAAATGGCGGCTAAATTTGCCGCGGTGCGAGATGAGACGTTTTTTAATGCTAATATCGCTCGCGCACAAAGCACATCTGCTGAGCTAGCGCTTAAGGCGTATGATGAAGCTTATCTACCGCGTCTTAGCGGATACGTCGTTGCTCTGGATGAGCGCGGGCAGGAGCTAGATAGTGTGGAATTTGCGAGTATGCTAAAGGATAAAAGCGCCGTGTCGTTTTTCATCGGTGGCGCTTATGGGCTTAGTGAAAATTTTAAGGCAAAAGCCGATAAAATAATCAGTCTTAGCAGGCTTACGTTAGCGCACAAAATCGCTAAACTTTTGCTCTTTGAGCAAATTTTTCGCGCATTGTGCATTAACGCAAACCATCCATATCACAAATAAAGGGAAATAATGAAGAAAAACGAGTTGAAATTTTACAAGAAAATTCTAGAAGAAAAAAGAGAGCAACTCATCGCCAATATTAATAGCTCTGTAAATGAAATTTCGGAATTGCGCGAAAATAAAGCTGCGGATGATTTTGACGTAGCGAGTATGAATACGGATTTAAGCATCGAATACTCGCTCAATGTTAATCAACAAAAGGCGTTTTTAGAGATTGAAAGCGCGCTTAAACGTATCGAAAACGGCACTTATGGGCTTTGCGAGAGCTGCGGCGAGCAGATAAGCTTAGAGCGTCTTAAAGTAAATCCGGAGGCAAGATTGTGCATTTCGTGCAAGGAACAGGCGGAAAAGCAAAATAGGAGTTAGCTATGAAAACCAAGCAATTCTTTTTATATTCGATCGTCTATATCGCAATCGTCGCGATTTTAGTTTTTACGCAGCAAAGCAGTAGCTATACACTGGGGCTTTTCGGTTTTACGCTTACGCTTCCTGTGGCGGTGTGGATCGTACTGCCGCTAATTTTATATATGATTTTGGCGATTTTTCATATCGTTTTTCACAGCTTTGCGTTTTACCGCACAAAAAGGGCGATCGCAAAGGATCTAAGCGCATACGATGCGATGAGTAAAGAGGTTTTGCTGGGTCTTGATACCAATAAAGACTTTAAAACCGAGTATTTTAAAGACCCAAGCGAGCTTACTAAAATTTTATCTCCGTGGTACGATAGCACCGGCATAGATGTCAAAAATGAGGATCTAAAAGAGGTCATAGGTGTTATTGAAAAGGTTAAAAACGGCGAAGTGGCGGATCTGCGAAAATATAAACTTCCTAAAGATAACGGACTATTTTTGCAAAATGAGCTCAATCGCCTCGACGCCGAGCCTGCGTATGCGTATGAAATTTTAAAAACTAAGGGCGTTTATAGCGAAAATATCACTAAAAAAGCCTATGCCGTAGCGCTTGCCAAAGGAAGCTACGATAAGATCAAGGCCTATAAAATTCCTCAAGATATAGCCGAGGTAAATATTTTAGTGGATCGCGCGGTAAATGACGCGAGCTTTGAGATCAGCAGCGAGGAACTTTTTGATCTTGTAAATAATGAAAAATTTAGCGAGCAGGATTTTATCGGCTTTGCTAAAAAGCTAAAAAATCATCTCGCTCCAGAGCAATACAAAGCCTTTTTCGAGCGGCTCAAAAACGAGAATCAAGAAGCGACCGAGGCATATCTGTACGCGCTATATGAGCTTGGCATGATCGACGAGTTTAGAGAGCAGCTAAGTCTTGCCGACGGCGACGAGTTTGAGAAGTTTAAAATTCTGCTATTTTTGCGAGACAACGGCAAAAACGTCCCTGCGTCGCTGTTATTTTAGCTCGGTAATTTTACGAGTTCGTTTTATGCGGGTAAGAGGGGCTGCTTTTAAGCCCTTTGCGGTTATTAAACACAGCCTGCGCGATAAATTTTAAAGTGCGGATAAAATTTTAACTCGCGCAAATTTGAAATTTCAAAATTTATCGAAAAATCAATGCGCACAAGCGGTAAAATTTAAAAGATTTGCTTGCGTAGTGCGCACGTAAACGGATTTTGCATTTACGCGATGAAATTTAGAATTTAAACGTAAAGCGCAAGACTTGTTAGCCGAATAAAAGTGCTGAAATTTTAAAATCCGCGCGGCGTTTTGAAAGCTGCTTGCCAGGTTCGCCGTGCAAATAAAATTTGGTGGCGATCATTCTTGCTGCCGTTTTGCCGCCATGCAAATTAGCCAATCTTAAAAATAAAATTCGCGCCTAAATGCGAATACGTAGCCTATGAAATTTAAAATTTTAAAGCTCGTGGCAAAACCCACTGCAAGCGCTGCAGCGTTAAATTTAAAGGTTTAAATTCAAACGAAATTAAAATGAGAAATTTAAAATGACAAAAGATTTTTTTAAAAGGGATCCTCTATTTTTGGCGCCTTTGGCGGGCTTTTCGGATCCGCCGCTGCGGGGCGTAGTGAAAAAATTCGGCTGCGACGCAACCGTAAGCGAGATGATAAGCGCAAATGCCCTTGTTTTAGAGGGCGAAAAAACGCTAAAGATGCTCGAAAAAAACGCCGCCGAAACCCCATTTTTCGTGCAGATCGCAGGCAGCGATGCGGAGATCATCAAAAAGGCGGTTTTGCTCATCAATAAATTTGAAGGTATCGATGGCATCGATCTAAACTGCGGCTGCCCCGTCCCCAAGGTCGTAAAGCAGGGCGCCGGCTCGGCGCTGCTGCTTGATCTGCCCCGTCTATCGCGCCTGGTCGAGACTATCAAAAAGTATTCGAACAAAAAATTTACGAGTGCGAAGGTGCGGCTAGGCTTTAGCGCCGTGGATATCGAAAATATCGCGCGCGCCGTACAAAACGCAGGAGCTGATTTTATCGCTATTCACGGACGTACCAGAGCGGGCGGATACAGCGCGGCAGTGGATTACGGCGCGATCGCGAGAGCCAAACGCGCGCTGCAAATCCCCGTGATCGCAAACGGCGACATAAACTCCTCCAATGCGCCCGCAGTGCGAGACCTTAGCGGAGCAGACGCGCTGATGATCGGTCGCGCGGTAATTGGCAGGCCGTGGATCTTTCGCGAGATCAAAACGGGCGAACAGGCAAGTGACGCGCTAAAAAGGGAAGTCGTGTTCTATCATTTTTCTCAAATGCTTAGTCACTACGGCATGCGCGGCGTAGCGATATTTTGCAAGCATCTGCACGAATACTCCAAAGGGCGAGAAAATGCCGCAAGCTTTCGCGAGCAGATCAACCACGTCACCACCGAGAGCGAAATGACTCGGCTGATCGAGGAATTTTTTAGTTAAATTTAGCATTTTAGGAACTCTGATGATTATTTTAAAAATTATAGCCTGCGCGTTTTCGATGGGTTTTTGCTTCACAAGCGTTTTAATTTTAGTGGATTTGTCAGTAGAGCTATTTTTCGTCGCCTTTAGCGATAGATATGGCTATCTTTCAGAATGGTTGCAGGAAAGGTGTGTATATTTTGTAGTTCTTTGGATATTTTTCTGCGGAATTTGCGCGATACTTGCCGAAAAACTAAAGGATTTTGATAAGCTTGTGAATTTTTTCGTCAATCTGTTTTTGCCGACCGTGGCGATTTGGATAATATCGCCGTTTTTGGGGATAACGATCGCTGCGGCATTTGAATTACATGGAGGCGATATATTAATCGGCATCTGCACGGCTTACGTTTTAGCTCTGATCGTGGTAGCCGAAGTCTTAAAACAAGTTTATTCACCTAAAACCTAGCGCGCGAAATTTTAAAATTTAGCGCAGAGCTTTTATCTACCGCTTACAATCACAGCCCGCGCGTTAAAAGGCGAGGGCGTTAAAATTTAAGGAGAAATTATGCAAAATATCTACATCATCGGCGACGTGCACGGCTGCTACAGATCGCTTTTGGCGTTAATAGAGCAGCTGCCGCATAAATTTGATAGCAAAATTTGCTTCGTGGGCGATCTGATCGACCGAGGTCCTGCGAGTGCGGATGTGGTTGAATTTGTGCGCACTCGCGGATATGACGCGGTGATGGGCAATCACGAAAAGCGCTTTGTGGGCAACGCAAAAACTGCACTAAGGTGCGCAAAGACGGGCAAATTTACGAGCTCAAACGATCCTTACGCATTTTTTAGCTTGGATGAAAGCTGGCTATTTAATAACGGCGGTGAAGCGACGCTAGCGTCGTATTATCGTCACGGAGGCGTGAGGCAATGCAAGGAGCATCTGCGGTTTGTCTCGCGGCTGCCGATTTACCTGGAGTATGATTTGTGTGATGAAAGCGGTCGCGCTCTCGTCGTATCGCACTCCGCAGTGGGTCGCGCGTGGGGGATTAGACACGATGCAGAGCGTGCGAAAAGCTTCGCAGCTCACGTGCTAAGCGGGCGCGGAGATGATAGCGCGAATGATGGAATTTTTAACGTCTACGGGCACACGCCGGTGAAAAAACCCGTCATTACGGAATTTAGCGCAAATATCGATCTGGGCTGTGTTTATAAAAAGCACTGGGGCGAGAAGGCGAGGCTTTGCGCGTTGGAGTTTCCCTCAAAGAAAATTTTTACGCAGGAGTGCATAGATTTTTGAGTTTGTGTCGGGATAGCGCGGATTAAAATTTAAATTTGCGTAGGCTATTTGAAGGCGAAATTTTAGAATTTAAAGGCGTGCTCTTGCAGCTCCCGTCGCGCAGTCAGGTCGCGCTGAAATTTTAAATAATATCCCTTAGCTTGCGCGCTTCGTACATCCACGCCTCAAGCTCGTCCCAGCGCTCGTCACGAATCATCTGCACGCAAATTTCAAGCTCGTTTTTAAAAGCATCGATCGCGCCTAGCAGGTTTGTGCGGTTTTGTTTGAAAATATCGACCCACATCTGCGGCGAGCTTTTGGCGATACGGCTCATGCCCGAGAAGCTACCGCCTGCGAGATTTATGATATTGCGGCGATTTTCCTCTTTTAGTACGCTGTTTACGAGCGAGTAGCTGATCGCATGCGGCAGGTGCGAGATGAGCGCTACGTGGTGATCGTGGCTTTTTGCGTCCATAAATACGATCTTCATCCCCGCGAACGAAAAAATTTCGACCGCTCGTTTGATATGCACTTCATCCGCGCCGTGATCGTCGCAGATGACGACTACTGCGCCGTTTAAAAGCTCTTTAAATGCCGCTTGCGGGCCGGAGTTTTCGGTACCAGCCATTGGGTGAGCTGCGATGAAATTTCGTCTGATCTGCGGAGGACAGTTTTGCAAAATTTTAAATTTCGTGCTTCCCAGATCAATGATCGTCGTTTCACTTCTGCAGTCGCTTAGTTTTTGCAACGTCTCAATAATTGCCTCCACGGGGATTGCGAGAAAAATCGCGTCACAGCTTTGCTTCATCTGCTCCAGACTTAAAATTTCATGCACGAGCCCAAGTCGCAGAGCTTCCTTTTCGTTTTCGCGGTTGATGTCGCAGCCATAGACGGCGCTAATTATTTTGGTACTTTTTAGACATAGCCCAAGAGAGCCGCCGATGAGACCCAGGCCGATAATTCCTATCTTCATAAAATTCCTTTTTGATATATGCAAGTTTTAATTTTAATGTGGTATTATACGCAAATTATTTTCGTTTTTAGGTAAAATTTTATGAAAAAAAGCGTTTTTTTACTCTTAGTAGGCGGGATTTCCGTGGCGTGCGCCGCACAGATCAAATCCATTAAATTTGAAGGGCTAAGGCATCTCTCTCCGCAGGTCGCACAGCAAATTTCAGGACTTAAGGTAGGCGATGAGCTTAACGGCGAAAACACCAATGCTGCGATCTCGAAGCTATTTGAGCAGGGCTATTTCAGCGACGTTTATATCAGCGAACAAGGCGGCGCGGTCACTATCAACGTAACCGAAAAACCGACCATCGCCAAGGTCGAGATCAAAAACGTAGTTACCAACGACCGCGATAAGATAAATGAGCTCATCGGCTTGCGTCCGGGTCAGGTTTACGACGAGGTGGCTGCTAAAAAAGCAGAGACCCGCATCAAGCAATACTACGAAGTCAAGGGCTTTTTTGACACCGTGGTGGAATTTTATCCAAAGCCGATAAACGACGATAAATCGGTCATCTTGCTAACGATCGAGGTAAATCGCGGCGAAAATATCATCATCGATAAGGTAAATTTAGTAGGCGCGGACAAGCTAGACTATGACGATATAGAGCCATCCGTTGCCAATAAAGAACGCGAGATGCTGGGCTGGATGTGGGGCTTTAACGACGGCAAGGTAAAAACCGCCGAGCTTCCTAACGACGCAAATAGAATTCAAGAAGAATATTATAAAAAAGGCTACTTAGATGCGCAGGTTTCTGCGCCGCTACTTAATGCTGATATGGATAATTACACTGCTGATCTTACTTACTATATCAGCGAGGGCGAGCAATACACCGTAAGCTCCGTAGATATCGAATATCCTGCAGATATAATCAAGCTTGATAAAGAAAAGGTTTTGGACGATTTCAAGCTTCAAAAGGGCGATACAATGAATTCCGAGCGTTTGCGCCGCGATATGAATACGCTAGAGACTTTAGTCGCGGATCAGGGATACGCCTATGTGCGTATCGTGCCTAAGACTAAGCAGGACAAAGAAGCTCGCACGGTCGCTATCACGTATCAAGTTATCCCAGAGGATAAAGTCTATATTAGAAACGTAACGATCTCGGGTAACGATAAGACCGAGGATAAGGTTATCCGCCGCGAGATGTATCTGACCGAGGGAAATTTATATAGCAAAACCGACTACAACGATTCATTAAATTCTTTAAAACGCACGGGGTATTTCGATGAGGTGGAGATTAAAGAAAACCGCGTTTCTAACGATCAGATCGATCTTGAAGTCGCAGTCAAAGAAGCTCCTACAGGCTCTATCACGGGTGGTATCGGATATGGCAGCGAGGATGGAATTTTACTTAGCGGCGGTATCAGCGATCGTAACGTATTTGGCACCGGTCTTCACGGCGCATTTTCGGTCGAAAAGAGCGACGATCAGTTAAGCGGACGCTTGAGCTTAACCAATCCTAGAGTGTTTGATTCTGAGTATAGCTTGGGCGGATCGATCTTTGCCAACGATTACGACTGGGACGATTACGATGAGAAATCTTACGGATTTTCAATCACGGGCGGTCGCAAAATCGGACGCAATACCGATGTAAGCCTTACGTATTATCTTGAAAAAAGCGAGATTAAGGGCTTAAACGAATATTACGCCAAAGCGGGCTATCTAGATGGCAAGAATTTAAAAAGCTCGATCATCCCGTCTATTACATACAACAGCACCGATGATTATTACTTGCCAAGAAGCGGTATGATCGCAAGTGCCAGCTTAGAATACGCGGGTCTTGGCGGCGATATGGACTACACCAAGGCGCGAGGGTCGTTTAACTACTACTTTGGCTTGCGAGATTATATCGATCACGACATTATCTTTAGATACAAAGCTGCAACGGGCTATATGTGGGAAGGTAATAAAAAGATCCCGATCAACGAAAAGCTATTCCTAGGCGGAATGAAAAGCATTAGAGGCTACGAAGGTCGCAGTATCCCGAAAAAAGAGATCTGCTTAAATGCAAATAATTGCCGCTATATCGAAACAGGCGGCATGCAGAGCTTCAATAACTCTTTTGAGCTAAGCTTTCCGGTGGTTGATAGGCTTAAAATGCGCTTTGTAACGTTTTTTGACTACGGAATGATCGGCGATCATGACTGGAATGAGGAGGAGCGTTACAGCACGGGTGCTGGTATCGAGTGGATGACGCCGATGGGGCCTTTGCAGTTATACTTCGTCAAGCCGCTTAATAAAAAACCGCACGACGATACAAATAGCTTCGAATTTAGCATCGGCGCTAGATTTAATTAAAAGCGACGACTTGCGAACGCCGTGGCGTGCGTAGATTTTTCTACCGCACGCCTTAAATTATTTAATAATGCTCGCAATTTTAGCTTTTTGTGTAGCGCTTATTTGCAGCCGAATTATTGTAGGCGGTTTGAGCTAAATTTTAATTGGAATTCCGCTCGGCTTAGGATGAAATTTAAACGCATAGCTTGCTTTGAATTTTTTAGAATTTTATTTATCAAGATAGTTTGAAATTCCATTCGTATGGTAAAATTTTAAGTATAAGAATTCTAAAAAATCAATACAAACCATTAACATAATTTAAAGAAATTCTAATATTGAAATTTTAAAGATTACGATATAGACGATAAACGCCGCTTTGTCGCGCGCGGAATTTCACTGCATAGGATCTAGCGCGTCACTGAATTTTAAAGCTCATAAATTTTTGAGATTCTAAAATTGCTAGAATTTAAAATCTGAAATTCGCCTCGTAAATCGCTAAACATTTGCGTTAAATTTTGCCTCGCTTTACCGATAATTTAAGTTAAGCTTGTAAAATCGCGCTCTAAAATCATATCAAAGGCTCTTTTATGCGTAGAAATGGCAATGGAACGAAGCTTAAAATTTTAATATTTCTTATTATAATATGCGCTTTGGTTTATGGAATTTTTAGAATTTTCACCTCGCCGAAATTTGAAAAAAATCCTCCGCAAATTGCGCTGGAAAATGAAATTTATTGGAATTTAACCTCGCCTTTAAAGATTAAAATTTCAGACGATACCGGCATTAAGCTTGTCCGCGTAAACTTAAATGACGGAGCCAGCACGATACCGCTACTAAATGAGGAGCTGAACGTTCCGCAAACGACGCTAGAGCTTGCCGTGCAATTTCCTAAAAATTTGATGCTTAATAAAGATAAAAACTACAAGCTCGAGGTTTTTGCAAACGACATTAGCTCGTGGAATTTTGCGCAAGGAAATAAGAGCGTAAAAACGGCAAATATAATAATAGATGACAAAAAGCCCCTCATAAATATCATCAATCAATCCTATAAAATCACTAAAGGCGGTAGCGCTGTAGTCGTATTCTCAGCTAAAGACGAGCGCCTAAACGAAGTCTATGTCAAAACCAACTATGGCAAAATTTTTAAAGCAATTCCTTTTGTAAAAGAGGGCTATTATGCGTCTCTCGTAGCGTGGCCTGCAAATTTGGAGGAATTTCGCGCAGAAGCGGTCGCCACTGATCGTGCAGGCAATGAAAGCATTTCGCAGATCAAATATTTTTATCAGGACAAAAAATATAAAGTCTCTACTATCAAGCTAAATCCGGGTTTTATTAACGGCAAGGTAAGCGATCTGGCTAGCCAATACGCGCAGAATTTTAACTCGATGAGCGATCTGGAAAAATTTAAATTCGTAAATGAAACTTTGCGTAAGAAAAACGGAGATGATCTGCACGCTGCTACTAGCGCGGTGCACGAGGATAAAATAAATGGATTTGAGCTAAAGCCTTTTTATCCGCTTGCTAAAGGCGCAGCGGTAGCAAGCTTTGCCGATCATCGGATATTTTTTATGAACGACGAACAAGTAAGCGAGTCATGGCATATGGGGCTCGATCTAGCAAGCGTTGCAAACGCCGATATCAAAGAGAGCAACTATGGCAAGGTAGTTTTTGCGCAGGAAAATGGAATTTTCGGATTAAATTTAGGAATTTACTACGGCTTCGGATTATACGGCATATACGGACACTGCTCGGCGACGCAGCTAAGTGTGGGCAGCGACGTAAAGCCGGGCGACATTCTAGCACAGACGGGCTCAAGCGGCTTTGCTTTCGGAGATCATCTGCATTTTGGTATCGTAGTTCAGGGCGTGGACGTAAGACCCGAGGAGTGGATGGATCCTAAGTGGATGAAAGATAACATTACCGATGTCTTAGAATCGTCCAAAAAAGTAATAGAAAAAGGTAAGTAAATTTTAAAATTTTCGCTATAATGCGCGGGTTAATGAAAACGAGGATAGAAATGAGACAGACAACGATAGCTAAGAAGGTCCATAACGTCGGCATCGGGCTGCACAAAGGTGAGCCTATCAGACTTACGTTAGAGCCTTTAGAGGCGGGCAGTGGAATCGTATTTTATAGAAGTGATCTTGGCGTTAGTTTTAAAGCCGAGCCAAAAAACGTCATAAATACGCAGATGGCGACCGTCGTAGGAAATGAGAAGGGCTATATATCAACAATAGAGCATCTAATGAGCGCCATTAATGCCTATGGTATCGATAATATCCGTATCATCGTCGATGCTAATGAAATTCCTGTAATGGACGGAAGTTCGGCGAGCTTTTGTATGCTTTTGGACGAAGCGGGCGTAAGAGAGCTCGACGCAAATAAAAAAGCTCTCATCATCAAGCGTGCCGTGGAGATTCGCGAGGGAGATAAGCTCGTACGGCTAAGCCCGAGCAAGAGCCCTAAATTTGATTATACAATTAAATTTAGCCATCCGCTCATCGGCACTCAGCACTATGTTTTTGAATTTAGCAAAAAAGTCTATCTTAAAGAAATTTCGCGCGCCAGAACTTTTGGTTTTTTGAAAGATGTGCAAGCGCTACGTTCCATGGGTCTAGCTCTAGGCGGCAGCTTAGAAAATGCCGTCGTAATCGATGAGAACAAAATTTTAAACCCCGAGGGTTTGCGTTTTGAAAACGAGTTCGTTCGCCATAAAATTTTAGACGCGATCGGCGATCTTGCGCTCGTAGGCGCTCCGATTTTGGGCGATTATACGGCGTTTGCGGGAAGCCACGATCTAAATCATAAGCTCACTTTGGCGATTTTAGCCGACACTAAAAATTTAGAGCTAGTAGATCTTACCGCCGAGGTTGTGCGCGAATATCAAAAAGTCTTTGCTTAAGGCTGTAAAATCAAAGAGGTTGAAATTCTAATTGCCGCCCTTAGCGCTCCATGCTTGCTCGGCGTGTATGAAAGTGGCGCCAAGATAGCGGAATTTAAAAGCAATGAGGGCGAAAAAGCCGATAACTTCCTGATCTGCAAATTTAGCGAAATTCTAAAAACTTATAAGATCAAAGAGCTCATTTACGCAAATACTCCCGGCAGCTTTATGGGCGTGAAGGTAAGCTACGTGATCTTGCGCACGCTTAGCATCGCTCTTGATGTGCCGCTGTACGCGATCAGCGGCTTTGAGCTAAGCGGCTTCGGGCCGATCAGAGCGAACAAAAACTTCAGCTACGTTTACGAACGCGGCGAAATCAGGATGAAAAAATGCGCCCCCGCCGCGCTATCTTTGCCGCAGGATTTATCGGTTTTAAATAAAAGCGATGATATACTTCCAAATTACATCATAGAAGCGGTTTAGGAGAGAGCTTGATTATAAGAATTCCTGCGACGAGTGCAAATTTAGGCCCCGGTTTCGACGCGCTCGGCCTTAGCCTAGGGCTATTTAACGAAGTAGAAATTACCGAGCAGAAGTTTTTTTGCGTATCGCTTAGCGGCGAGGGTAGCGACAGAGCGTGGCTTAAGAAGGGCAACGCTTTTTTGAATATTTTTAATGAAATTTACAGAAAACTAGGCGGCGGGCAAGAGTTAAATTTTAAATTCGCCTTTCACAACAACATCCCGTTTTCGCGTGGGCTAGGTAGCAGCTCGGCTGTGATCGTAGGCGCTATCGCAAGCGCTTATAAAGTTTGCGGCTTTGAGATCGATCGCGCTAAAATTTTAAACACGGCGCTGGAATATGAAAATCACCCCGATAATATCGCGCCCGCAACGCTCGGCGGCTTTGTCAGCAGCGTCGTGGACGGCAAGACGGTTCGCACGCAAAAATGCGAAATTTCGCAAGATCTGCAAGCGGTCGTTGTCATTCCCGATACGCCGATGCCTACGAACGAATCTCGCGGCAAGCTGCCTAAGAGCTTTTCGATCAAAGATTGCGTTAGCAACCTCTCGCACGCGGCGTTTCTGAGTGCTTGCTTTATGCGACGCGACTACGACAGCTTGCGCTATGCCTGTATCGATAAGATGCACGAGCAGATGCGCATGGGCGTGCTTCCGCAGCTTTTTGGGGTGCGCGAGATCGCCTATGATAACGGCGCGCTTATGAGCTCGCTCTCGGGAAGCGGCTCAAGCTTTTTAAATTTAGCCTACAGATCCGACGCCGCAAAGCTTAAAGCCTGCCTTAGCGAAAATTTTCAAAACTTCCGCGTCGAAATTTTAGAGATCGACAACGGCGGCTTTAATATTGACTAAGAAAAATAAAGATATAATCGCATGAGCGAACCGATTAGGATGTGCGTTATTTGCAAGGGGCGCTTCGCCAAGCGCGAACTCCACGCCTTTTTGCAAAATTTTAAAAATATAAGCTCAAACAGACAATTTTATATTTGCGACGGTTGCATAAATCAAAAAGAGAAAATTTCAAAATATCTATCTAAATTTGCGTCTAGCGCAGATTTGGGACATATCAAGGAGAGGGTTTTAAATGGGTGTTCTGATTAAAGATATCGCGGACGAGCTTGGATACGCAAGCAAAGAGATAATCGAAAAAGCGCAGGAGATGGGCTTTAAAAAGGTAAAAACCGCGTCGAATAAAGTAAGCGAAGAGGAAGCTGCCGCTATTTATGATTATATTCAGACGGGAATTTTGCCGGGGAAAAAGTCAAAGCCCGCAAAGAAAAGCTCCGAAAAAGCGCAAGAAGACGAGAATAAGCCCGCTAAAAAACAGAGTGAAACTAAAAAAACCGCTAAAAAAGAGAGCCCTAAAAAGGCGGAAAGCTTAAAAGCTTCCGAATCCAAAGAGTCAGCGCAGAGCGCCAAAGAGCCTAGCGACGAAAAAGCGCGTACGCAAGAGCCTGAGATAAAAACCGAAAAATCTCAAAATCAAAAAGAAGAAATTTCCTCCACCCCGCAGGAGAAAGAGGAGAAGCAAAACGCCGCTTCAAAGCCTGCTTCGGTGCAGATAAACAGCGGCGATAGCATCGCTAGCGAGAGCCTGCAAAAGCGCCGCGGCTTAGTCATCGTAAAAAAGAAAAAGGAAGTTCAGGTCCCGGCGGCACAAGATAGGACCGAGCCTAGGCGCGAAAAGATAAGTGCGAGCCTAGAGGCGATCTTTTCAAATGCCGAACTAAATTTGAAAAAGAAAAAGATCGAAAAGAAAAAAGCCCCCGCGGCTAAAAAAGAAGATGCCCTTAAAATCGACATCATTCCTGATCACGAGATGGCGGATATCGTCATTGAGGACGAAGACGTCGTGGTAATGCCAGATTTCACCGTCAAACCGATCCAAACCGAAAACCGCACCAAAAGTAAAAACCAACCTAATATTTATCGCGCCTCGCAGAATCAAATTTTCAGCAGTGAGGGCGGTATAAGTCGCGGCGGTCGCAAAAAGCATAAAAAAGCCCCTCGCGAGCAGGGTAGCGAAATCGTAAGTTCTGTAAATATCCCAAAAGAGATCCGCGTCTATGAGTTCGCCGATAAGATCAAAAAGCAGCCTAGCGAGATCATCGGCAAGCTATTTGCGCTTGGGATGATGACGACGAAAAACGATTTTTTGGACGAGGACGCGATAGAAATTTTAGCAAGCGAATTCGGCATTGAGGTAAATATCATCGATGAGGCGCAGGAGTTTGATTACATCAAGGCCTACGAGGACAGCGAAGGCGAAGAAAATTTAATCGCTAGAGCGCCTGTCATTACCATCATGGGACACGTCGATCACGGCAAAACGAGCCTGCTCGATTATATCCGAAACTCTCGCGTAGCAAGCGGCGAAGCGGGCGGCATCACGCAGCACGTAGGCGCGTATATGGTCGAGAAAAACGGCAGGAAGATCACCTTCATCGACACTCCGGGTCACGAGGCCTTTACTTCGATGCGCGCGCGCGGAGCCGAGGTTACCGATATCGTAATCATCGTAGTGGCGGCAGACGACGGCGTCAAGCCTCAGACTAAGGAGGCTATAGCGCACGCCAAGGCCGCAAACGTGCCGATTATCATCGCGATAAACAAGATGGACAAGCCTAACGCCAATCCCGATCTCGTAAAAACGGGGCTTGCAGAGCTTGATATCATGCCTACCGAGTGGGGCGGCAGCTACGAGTTCGTGCCAATCTCCGCAAAAACAGGCGACGGGATCGAAAATTTATTAGAGATCGTGCTTTTGCAAGCCGATCTTTTGGAGCTTAAGGCAGATCCTAGCAAGCAGGCTAAGGCAACCATCATAGAAAGTTCCCTTCAAAAAGGGCGCGGCGCCGTTGCCACCGTCATCGTGCAAAACGGCACTCTGCACGTCGGAGACACCGTCGTAGCAGGCATCGCATACGGCAAGGTGCGCGCGCTTAGCGACGATAAGGGTAGAGCGCTAAAGCAAATTTTACCGGGCGAATGCGGCGTCATCATAGGCCTTAGCGAGGTTCCGGGCGCTGGCGAGACGTTGATCGGCGTTTCAAGCGATAAGGAAGCGCGCGAGTACGCGAGTAAAATTTACGAGCATCAGCGCCAAAAAGAGCTTAGCAAATCGACCAAGGTCACTATCGACGAGCTAAGCGCCAAGATCGCCGAAGGCTCGCTAAAAAGCCTTCCTGTGATCGTCAAAGCCGACGTTGCGGGCTCGTTGGAGGCTATCAAAGCAAGCCTTGAGAAGCTCCGCAACGACGAAGTCAAGGTAGATATCATCCACAGCGGCATCGGCGGTATCACGCAAAACGACATCGCCTTAGCAAGCGCCAGCGAAAACTGCGTGATCTTGGGCTTCAACGTCCGTCCTACGGGCGAGATCAAAGAGCTTGCCAAGGAGCGCGGCGCGCAGATTAAGACCTACAACGTCATCTACAATCTAATCGATGATATCAAGGCGCTTTTGGGCGGCCTTATGAGCCCGATCATCAGCGAGGAAGCCTTGGGCCAGGCCGAGATCCGCCAGGTCATCAACGTGCCTAAGATCGGGCAGATCGCGGGTTGCATGGTTACCGACGGGCTCATCGCTCGCGGCGCGAAGATCCGCGTCATCAGAGAGGGCGTCATCGTTTTCGAGGGCAACGTCAGCTCGCTCAAGCGCTTCAAAGACGACGCCAAGGAAGTCGCCAAAGGCTTCGAATGCGGCGTAGGCATCGAGGGCTACGACGATATGCGCGTGGGCGATTTTATCGAAAGCTACAAGCAAAAAGAGGAGCAGGCTACGATAGACTAATGCTCGCGAAATCCGCGTGGGCATTGGCTTCGTTCGCACGGCTTGCGGCTAAATTTTAAGTCGCGATCGCGCTTTGAAATTTTATGCTCGCAGAATTTGGGCGTGAAATTTCGTCTTTTAAATTTAGCGGCGGAATGCGCGAGCAAGGCTTTAAATTTTGTCGGTTTCTGCGCGAGGCTTTGTCGCGTAGCGTCAGTTTTGAAATTTTAATGTTTTAGATTTTTCTTGTGGCGCGGCTTTGCGATTAAATTTTATTTTATGCCGCTTGCTGATCGCGGTTTTTCCGCGCGACTTAAATTAAATTTAATCGCAAAGTTTAAATTTTAAAGCGGCAAAATTTAGATTTCGCATGGCATCGAAGCGCTTTTAAAATTTAAGATAAATTTCGAAGCGGCGCAGTGTGCGGCAAAACAGCAGCGCGGAGAATAGCGCGGCGCAGGTAGCGCAAAATAAAGCCGCAACGGCGTGCGGTGTCATTGCGGCGCTGCCAAAAGACGGCAACGGATATCGTAAATAGCGACGCAGTAAGCAAGCGTAGCGCAAAGAGGGTGCCACCGCGCACCGTATTATTGCGGCGCCAAGACGGGCAGTGCGGCAGCGAATATAACGCGCCGTGGCGAGCAGAGCACGGCGCAGAATAGCACCGCGTCTTGGCGCGGAAATATTTCTGCTGTAGCGGTGCGGCTATGCGACGAGCTTCCGTACGCGAGCCATAAATTTTATGCGATCTGCGTTTGAAATTTAAGCGCAAAGCGCGGGCTAAAATTTAAAAGTAAAATTTCAAAGCTGAACTTACGCTTTTTAAAATTTAAAAGCGAAATTTTAAAAAGTGCGGCGTCGTTTGTAATACCGGCGCGCAGCAAACCGCTTAGAATTTAAATAGACGTTCCGACGCATCGCAAGCCGCGTCAAATTTAAACAGACCGCGTCGCCGCAGGGCGGATATTTCGTCATGTCGAAGCGAGATAAAATTCTGCGTTGCCGCCGCGCCGAAGCGAAATAGAATTCCGCATCGCCATAAGATGGACGCGAAATAAAATTCAGTGCCGCCGTGAGATGGATGCGAGATAAGGCTCCGCGGCGGAGCAATAAAATTCCATCGCCGCGCAATCTGCGGCGATTTAAGATAGCGAGGTAAAGATGAATCCGATCGAACTCAGAAGACTTCGCACGCAAAGCGTGCTAAAGCAGCTCATCCCCGAAGCGCTCGCGAGCCTTGAGGACGAGCTTTTGCGCGGGCTGTGCGTCACCGACGTGGAGTGCAAGCGCGGGCGCTACGACGCGTTCGTATATCTGGATAAAAACGCCTTCGACGAGCGCGAGCAGGAATTCGTGCTCGAAAAGCTCGGCCGCGTGGCGAGATATTTGCAAAACTTCTGCGCCGAGGCGGAGGGCTGGTACCGCTGCCCCGCGTTTCACTTCAAATTTGACGACCGCTTGGAGTATCAAAACAAAATGGACGATCTTTTCGACAAAATAGAGGAGGAGCTACGCAAAAATGGTTGATTTAGAGGCTTTAGCGCGCGAGTGCGGCGTGCAGCTTTACGACGTGGAGACGGTGAGCGAAAACGGCAGAACGATCTATCGCATCAGCATCACGAAAGCGGGCGGCGTGGGGCTGGACGACTGCGAGCGGCTATCGCGGCTGCTTTCGCCGATTTTTGACGTGGAGCCGCCGCTTGAGGGCGAGTGGACGCTGGAGGTCGGCTCGCCCGGGCTTGAGCGCAAGCTAAGCAAGCTGCAACATTTCGCAAACTCCGTGGGCGAGCTGGTACGTCTAAGTCGCACGGATGGGCAGAAGCTAAGCGGCGAGGTGCTCGGCTGCGAAGGCGGCGTGCTTAGACTACGCACGGACGGCGGCGAGGTGAGCGTGCGACTTGACGAGATCAAAAAGGCGCGAACCTACGTGCAGTGGTAGCTACGTGGATTTTAAAGCTCTGCGCACGCGGCTTTGGGGTGTGGTGTTTGAGAAGCGTAGACTTAAATTTTAAGCTAAAGCGGCGAGGCTAATTTGGATTTGCCTTGCTTTTTGCGCGCTTTTAAGTATTGTGTCTATCGCGAGCGATGCACGGCTTGCGGCATCTTGCCTCGCTTTTTAATTTGGCGCGCGATATTCGGTGTGGCTTTCAAAAACACATACCGCGCGCGAACCTTTCGCGTTGAGCTTGATCGTATCGCACGAAAATTTCTGCGTTGCAATTGTTCGCATGCGCACCGCGGCGAAACGCTGTTTCGCCAAGCTTTCAGCGGAGCTTGCGCCCGCGATTATCGGCATGTGATACGAGCGCGCGTGCTGCGGGCAGAGCGAAAATTTCGATAAATATGAGCCTCTCGCGCGGACGTGCCCGCAACGCCGCCTTGTTGTGTCGCATGGGCACGCGAGCATGTTAAATTTTGGATTTTTTAAAAATTTGCCGCTGTCGGTCGCTCCTGATCTCTCGCGGCGCTCGGCGCAAAATTTTAAAATTCCGGTGCCGCTCGCCTGTTTTGAAATTTCAGATCGCGCCGACAAAAGATAATTTTTACGCCACTGGGCGGCGCTTTGAAATTTCAGATCGTACCGCTAAAAAGCAAGCTTCGCGGCGATTGCTGCTGCGCAAATTTTAATTCCCATGCCGCGCGTGCCGTTTTTGAAATTTCACGCTGCGTCGCTAAAAGATAAGTTTTGCGTGACGCTTTCGCGTTGCTTTAGAATTTCACGTCGCGCCCGAAAGCGGCTAAATTTAAAATTTACGCGCTGTTTTGGCGCGGTAAAATTCCACGCCTTTTGCCGCAAAGTAGAATTTTAAATTTTACGCCTTGCCATAAATTTAGATTTTACCGTCCGCACCAGAATATTGCGCCTGCGAGCTTTGCGGCGTCCATATCGCGATCGCGCTACGGCTATTTGCAAGCACGGCTTGATTGCAAAATTTCATCGATAAAGCTTTTTATAAAATTTCGGCGGTTTTGCTTTGGCGATAAAATTTCAGCGAGAACGCGAAAATCAAAATCGAGTAAGGCGCGCCGCAAAATTTTACGCAAAGCGGTGCGAAAAATTCCGTGTCGCGAGACATAGACGGCACGCAAAACTCGCAAGGCAAAATCCATAGAAAAGCGGGAAATTCCGCGATAAATTTACGTTTTAAAACTCTGAGGGCGGAGGTTTGCGCGCCGTCCATCAAATAATTAAAATTACGCCAAGCGGCGCGAATGTTTGCGACTATGAAGCGGAGATGCCGATCGTGGCTAGCAGTACGGGCGAGGTCATGAGCCCTACGATCGTAAGGATCCACGCTAATATCGCTATTACGAGCGAGGCTTGCTTTTTGACGGCTTGATAGGTCGCGGCGATCGCGCACAAAAACGCAAGCGGAACAAAGACGATCCCTAGAAAAAATATTCCTAAAATCGCGAAGACTATGGAGAGTATCCCAAGCACGTTTGATTGGGGTTGAACGGTCGGTTGTTCAGACATTTTA
Organism: Campylobacter sp.; assembly: GCF_019423325.1. NCBI lineage: Bacteria > Pseudomonadati > Campylobacterota > Epsilonproteobacteria > Campylobacterales > Campylobacteraceae > Campylobacter > Campylobacter sp. The sequence continues at coordinate 74,608 of NZ_JAHZBQ010000001.1, forward strand.
ATCCTTTGAAAAAAATTATATAATTCTCCCCCCCCCCCCCCCCTGAATTTGAGCTGAAATTAAGCCGTGCCTTTTGAAATTTCATATTCGTGCCCGATTTCGGTTTTGCCCTAGCGCTCCATTAAAATTTTACTTCGCAAAACTTGCTTTTTGCGCCTGCTATCGCCAGATGCTTGTTTATACAATGAGCGAAAATTTTGCCGTCTGTGCGCGAAACGGACGCCGCAAAATTCACGATTTAGGATAAAATTCTAAAACCTGTGGTAAGATTTCGCAGTTTTGTTCCCGCGCGGAATCTGCTCCTACACATACGGCGCACGGCTTGCACTCTGATAAATTTGGCGCTTAAAGCGAGGCTTGTAGCAGCAAATGTATTTGGAACGTGAGTCGGCGAACCGGTACGGTACGGGCGAGCGTAGGCTGGCAAGCGGGTTGCGTCCGAGGCGTAATCTGTTGCGGGCAGAGAAGGTTGCCGACTAGCCGCAATTCGGCTAAACAAGCGCGGCGGAGCGGGATAATTTAAATTTTGGATTTTGTATGAACGACGAATTTTATATGGATTTGGCGCTGCGGGCTGCGTGGCGCTATCAGGCTCTGGCGCTACCCAACCCCGCCGTGGGCTGCGCGCTGCTGGATAAGAGCGGCAGAGTTCTTGGCGTAGGCGCGCACAAAAAGGCGGGCTTTTTGCACGCCGAGGTAAACGCCGTTTTCGCCGCGCTGTGCGATCTGGACGCAAATTTCGCGCAGGATTTCGCCCGCGAATACGCCCGCAAATTCGGCGTTAAATTTCAAAACATAGAAGCCCTAAAAAGCGCGCTTTTGCAGCCGAGCTTCACCTATGATTTTATCTTAAACCGCCACGGCGGGCTTTTGCGCGGCACTTGCGCCTACGTCACGCTCGAGCCCTGCGCACACCGCGGCAAGACCCCGTCTTGTGCCGAGCTTTTGGCAGAGCTAGGCCTATCGCGCGTGGTAATCGGCGCGCGCGATACGAACGCGCAGGCTGCGGGCGGCGCGGAAATTTTACGCCGCGGAGGCATAGAGGTGAAATTTGACGTTTGCCGTGCCGCGGCGACGGAGCTTGCGGAGCCGTTTTATCTGGCGCGCGAGAGCGGCTTTTGCTTCATCAAAATCAACGCTACGCTAAACGGCGCGGTGCATGGGCGGATCGGCAGCGAGAAGCAGCGCGCGTTCGTGCACGAGCTGCGCAGCGTGTGCGACTACGTATGCGTGGGCGGACAGACCGTGCGCGCCGACAGACCGACGCTGGACGTGCGTGCGGCTAAATTTGATGAAATTAGCGCTTTGGTGGGCAATGCTGATATGTTGACGCCAGACGCGCGCGTTGCGCCGCAAAATCTAAAGCTGCGCGCGCCCGACGTTTGGATTCGTTCGCGCCGCAGCCTTTCGGATTTTGATGCGAGCATTCCGCTTTTCGGCGTTGAAGGGCGCAAGGTGGAGGTCTCGCGCTCGCTGCCTGCGGGCGCGAAAATCACGATGATAGAGGCGGGGGCGAGTTCGTTTGACGAGTTCGCGCAGTTTGCGAGCCATGCGCTTATTTTTTACAGCGCGCAGATGAGGGACAGGGGAAATTTTAGAGCAAATGCCGCGCTACAGCCGCTTTTCATCTCCAGCGCGGGCGATCCGCACCTAGAAGCGAACGAATTTTACGGCTGGTTTAAAATTTTAAAATGAAAGGTTATACTACTGCCGATATAAAAATCAGCGCAGCTACTATTATTATGACGAACACTAGCACTTTATCTATATTATATTTCCTTTTAGGGCTGCAATTTTGCAAGAAAGCCCCAAGCTTGTATTCACTGATATGAAATAGCCAAGCGGTCCAAATCGATCCGAGGGATAGGCACATCGCCGCAAATGCCGTATCAGATTTCTGCCATACGATCATGCCGAAAATTAAAAACAAAGACAGAAAAGAAACGATAATCACGCCTATCGTCGAAAAGGCGATAAAAAATATAAAATTTAGCTTGCAATCGATGCCTAAAATGCGAAAATTAATAATTTTATTTGCGATATAAAATGCGGAGATTATCGTTAAGATAGCTTTTGCGAGCTCGGCCTTAAAAGGAGCGTAGGGCAATAGCGGTACGCCAAAAACTGCATTCGATATGATACCTACGTGCGATAAAGTAAAGCCGAGCGAGAATGAGAATACGCCCGTCAGTAAGATGCCTAGAAGTAATTTATAAAAATATATTTTCATACGCAATCCTTAAAATTCTGCGAAATTATACGCAATAGCAGCTTAAAACTTTAATCGTAAATTTAGCGTAAGCTTTGAAATTTCTCACGTATGCCGCAGGCAACGACACAGAGCGAATATAAAAAATAGATATATGCTGCAAGCGGGACAAAAGCGACAAATCCCGAAGCATAAACTAGCGCTACTAATACATATGTCGCATTTGCCAGCGCAGGTATGCTATAAGTCCAAAGCTCGGGCTTTTCAAAAGGGGTGTCTATAGCGTTAAAATACAAAGCTAAATTTACGATAAGCAGTAGAAAAAATATATAGTTCTTTTTCATAAAAGGAAAAGCGGCGCAAACCAAGACTACTATCAAATTTAATGCGATAAGAAAACCTATGTAATTAATATCTATAAAGGCGCAAAGTAAGCCTAAAACCGCGATTAATATATCTCTTTTCATAACTGATTGCCGTCCTTTTTAATTCCTGCAATTATAATGCGTAGGTTTAAATTTTAATAAAAAAGTATTCCGTGCTTAAAATTCCGTCGCGCCGTGCGGGTGATCTACGTCTATGAAATTTACGCTTACGGACGAAATTTAAACTGGGCATTTAGCTTTATCTAGATGCAAAAAAGATAAGACCCAACCAAGTTGCGGATATAATAAGCAGCAAGATAGGGAATAGCTTTTTATCGATCTCCCCGCTTCTTTTTCGGCTGATGATTTGTAAAAATTTACCGAGCTCGTAATCGCTTTTGCGAAATAAATATACCGTTGAGCAGATGCCCATGAATAATGCCGCGGCGGATAAAATCGCTACTAATTTTTTATCTAAATCCATACCATATATCATAAAACCGAACATCGCGATAAGAATGATGGCGGTAAGGGCTAAAATTCCTATCGTCGCAAAGGCGATGAAAAATATAATATTGAGCTTGCGATCGATGCCTTTGACATAAAAATCGCTCAAACTGCTACTGATATAGAAGGAAAATAGCTCAAGAATTACCGTCGTAAAAGGCAGACGAATATCGCCCGGGAATAAAAAATATCCCTTCAAAAGGTCTATTATATTAACATTTAAAAGTTTTGAGAGGTGCAATGAAGCAACGTAAAATGAAATCAAAAAAACTGCCAAAAAGACATTGCCTAAAAGAAACTTGTAAATTAGGTATTTTATGTTTTTGCGCACCTTGGCTCCCTGAAATTTCGCGAGATTATACGTCAAATTTGCTTTTAACAGGCTCAAATCGGTAGGAAAATTTAATGAGTAAAATTTAGCCAAAATTTTGCGTAATTTAAATTTACGGCTCGATTTACAGCGCGGAATTTTAAAATTTAGTGGTGCGATATGCTTAGCTAAATTTAAAAATGTAGCATTTGCGTGGGTATTATTTTGGCGCTATTAAAAACGGATAGCTTGGCTAAATTTAAACCGCTCTGTGCTTACGCTAAGTTTCGCCGTAGTCACTAGCCTGCCGTTCTAGTCAAATTTGAAAATTCCGCAAACGTGCATAGGTGCCGTTTTGAATGGTACGACGATCCGCTGCGTAAAATTCTACTATTTTGCGCGCGCGGCGCCTGATTTTGAAACGGCGTCTGTGGAGCAGAATTTTAAAATTCCGCCACGCGAAAGGATTTAAAATTTCACAACGAGCGTAAAATTTTAAAATTTAAAATCTCGAAATTCCAAAATTCCGAAATTCCACGGCGCGGGCAAAATTTTAAAATTTAAAAATCGAACCAAATTTTAAATTCCAAATCAAGCTAAATTTCAAAACTATAAGTCGAGCAAAATTCCAAATCCAAAATTTAATGACTATGCCCCAAATGCCCGCCCGCGCCATTTGATCTTACTTCGCAGATGAGTTCGCTGTCGCATTCGTTATCGCTGCTTTCAAGCTGCAGCGTCGTGTGCGTGATGCCCAGATGCTCCATTTCGTGCGATATTTCGGCCATGATCCGCTCCGCCTCGCGCACGCTTAGCTCGCCGCTGACCACCACGTGAGCCGTGAGCGCGTTTGCGCCGCTCGTGATACTCCAGACGTGCAGGTCGTGCACCGAAAGCACGCCGTCCACGCCCCTGATCTGCGCGACGAGCGCGTCCAGACACACGCCCTTTGGCGAGCCCTCCATCAGGATGTTTAGGCTATCTTTTAGCACGCCCCAGCCGCTTTTTACGATGAGCGCGGCCACGAGTAGGCTAGCCGCCGCGTCCGCCCAGCCCCAGCCAAAGCACATCATCGCTAATGCGGCCGCGATCGCGCCCACCGAGCCCGCAGCGTCGCCAAGTACGTGCAGGTAGGCGCCGCGCATATTGACGTTTTCTCTCACGTCGCCGCCGCGCAGCATGTATAGCGCCACGACGATGTTTACGGCAAGACCCAGCGTGCTGATGGCGAGCATCCCCGCAGTGGCTACTTCGGGCGGGTTTTGGAAGCGCCGCGCCGCCTCGATGACGATAAAAACGGCGATCGCGACGAGAGCGAGCGCGTTTATCGTCGCGGCTAAAATTTCGATCCGCCTGTAGCCGAAGGTCTTTTGTAGATTGCCTTTGCGTTCGCCGAATTTAAACGCAAACAGCGAAAGCCCGAGCGCCGCGGCGTCCGAGAGCATGTGCCCGGCGTCGGAGAGCAGGGCGAGCGAGTTCGTCGCGAAGCCGCCCGCGACCTCGACCAGCATAAAAGCGGAGATTATAAGGAAGGAATTTCTCAAAACGACCTTGTTTGACGTGTGTGAATGCGTGCAATGAGTGTGATTTTCGTGCATTTTGACCTCGCTTTTGGGCAAATTTTAGTTAAATTATACCTCAAAAAAGCGCTTAAATTTTAGCGAAATCTCCCTCTAACTCGACATTTACGCGCTTGCCTATGTCTTTTAACTTGCTAAACTCTTCCACTAGCCTCGGCGCGTCGCTGGGCTGATCGCAAACCTCTTAAATGCGCTATTTTGCATAAAATTCCTTTGTTTAAAATCGCGCGGATTCTAGCTGATTTTAAATTTTGCGTCAAATTTTGGAATTTTTGCTGTAACTCTTGACATTACAACAAAATTTTAATATACTTCGCTCATCTGTTGTAAGTTATAGCATTACAACAAAAAATTTCTAAGGAGAAAAAGATGTCAAACTACAAGATCGTTTCAACGAAAAATGAGCCGAGAGTCGAGCTAAAAGAAGCTCTAGGCTTAAGCGGCTGCGAGCTCTCTATCAACGAGCTTCCTGCAAACGTGAGCGTGCCTTTCGTGCATTCGCACAAGCAAAACGAGGAGCTTTATTTGGTGCTAAAAGGCGGCGGCACGCTCTTTATCGACGGCGAGGAGAAGGCGGTCAAAGAGGGCGATGCGATCCGTATCGATCCGGCGGGCAAAAGATGCTTCAAGGCGGGCGCGCAGGGGATAAAATTTATCTGTATCCAGACTAAACGCGGCAGCCTGGAGCAGTACACTAACGGCGACGGCGTGATAAACGACGATGTAAAGCCTAGCTGGCTGTAAAATTTTGCGAGACGGGCACGGAAAAATGCGGGTGTAAATTTTAAACTGCGCAGCACAGCAAAACGGCGCCCTACGTGGCGGGCGCATCGGCCGCCACAACGATAGGAGGTCGCATGAGAAAATGCATTAGTCGCGGCGGTAAGTGAATTAGCTTGCAGCGGCGATAAGCGGCTGTGCAAGCAAACAAATTCTAAATTTAAAGGATAGAAAATGAAAAAAGTAGCAATCATCGGAGCAAACGGGAAATCAGGTTCAAATTTGGTGCAAGAAGCCCTAAAACAAGGGTATGACGTAACGGCTATCGTGCGAAACAAAGAGTATAAAAAACGACGACGTAAAGTCGTCTATAAAGATGTTTTAAAGCTAACGAAGGCCGATCTAGCGGGCTTTGACGCCGTTATTAGCGCATTTGCGGCATGGACGCCCGAAACATTTCCGCTTCATAAAAAGGTAGCAAAACACCTAGCAGACGCACTTAGCGGTACGAAAACGAGACTACTCGTCATCGGCGGCGCGGGTACGCTATACGTGGACGATAAGCAGACGATGGTTATAGATACGCCAAGCTTTCCTGCCGGGTACATGGGCGTCGCTAAGGCTACGGCGGAGTCGTTTTTCGAGCTAAAAGACAGAAGCGACGCGCTCTGGACATACGTCTCGCCTGCGGGAGACTACGACGCAGATGGCGCTCGCACCGGCGAATACGTCCTTGGCGGCAATAATCTAATACTAAACTCCAAAAACGAGAGCTACATCAGCTACGCAGACCTCGCGCTCGCGGTCATAGACTAGCTAAAAAATAGAAATTTCGTGCAAAAGCGCTTTACCGCAGTCGGCGAGAGGGCGTGAGTTTAAAATTTTGCGTAATTTAGCTAAAATAACGCCGCACGAAACTAACGTGCGGTTTTAAATTTAAATCAAGGCCGGTTATGCAAGTAGGTATCAAATTTTCACTCGCGGTTCATATCATGCTTTGCGTCGCGTATTTTCGCGAGGAGAAGGTCACGGGCGATTTCGTCGCCGCAAGCTCGGGGATAAACCCTGCCATAGCGCGCAAGCTGATCTCGCAGCTAAAAAACGCGGCCTTGGTGCTCACGACCGCGGGTGTGGGCGGCATCACGCCGGCTCGCGACGCACGGCTCATCACGCTTTTAGACATTTACGAGGCGGTGAGCGAGGAGGACGCGATGTTTCGCCTGCACAAAGGCTCGCCTAGCGCCTGCCCTGTAGGCGGCAAGATCGAGGCGGTACTCGCGCCGCGCTTTGCCCGCATTCAGAATGATTTTAAAAAATCCCTATCAAGCGTGAGCTTGGCGGATTTGCTGCGGGATTTAGAATGAGATTTGTATAGCGTGGCTTTAAGTGGACTTTTTATCGCTCATCTCGGATTTTATCGATTCATCGGCTTGTAGAAGGTTTTCGTAATTTTCTTTGCTTTTTCGTATGGCGTCGTCAAATTTAAAACCGAGCATGACGATACGGTATAAATTCGGCTTGTTTTTGCGCCAATTATACAGCGTTGCGACATCAATGCCTAGATGATATGCCATATCGCGTTTAGTCAGCTTCAAAATTTTCCTTAAATTTGAAATCAATAAAATTGTATAGCTTTTATTCTGATAAACTAACACTTGAATATTTTTATGTTTTTAGTATTTTTCATATAATATTTCAATTTTTCTTTAACTACCTTGCAATATAATGCGAGAATATTTTTTGGGAGGATCCAATATGAAAAATTTCAAAATTTTAGTTTTCGGCACTTTTGCGGCGATATTCTTTAACGGATGCGACGTAACGCCGCCGTTTCAGGTAGTTCAATTACAAGAAAACGCACGCGGTATCACGGTGGCAAGAAGCACGCCTTATAATTGCACTGTCTTGGGCGAGGTCGAGGGCAGAAGCGAAAATAACGGCTATGGTGCAAATTTACAGCTAATGCGCGATAGTGCGGTCAATGACGCTAAAAATAATGCTGCATACGTGATCGGAGAGGGAAAACGCGCGATGATAAACATAGTAAGTGAAAAGGCGGTTTGTTTGTTAAACGGACAGCGGGTTGATTGCTCGGGAAATGTCATCGGTTACGTCCAATCATATAGGATAAATGCGCAGGTTTTTGACTGCGGTATAAAGTAAATTTAAAATTTTAATGTAATAAGCATTAAGGAGATAAAGATGAGAAATTTTATCTTGAAATTGATCGGAGTATCGGTAATATGCGTGTTATTACCGGGAAAGCTATCTGCACTGGATCTACCGGAGCCACTAAAGGGAGAGGAGTTTGAGCAGGTTTTGAAAAAATACCTCAATTCCGAGGAAGAATTTCTGCAAGATTTTGAAGCACATAAGTTTGACAAAGCGGCCGCTTTCGATAAATTATATTGTGAAGAAGGGCTTCCAGAGGCGTGCGGAGATCTGGGAATTCATTATGCTTTTGGACTAGGGGTAAAAAGAGATGTTTTAAAAGCAAAGGCATATATCGGATATTATTCTGCAAATTCGCCGATGAAATTTTCTGCAAAAGAATTTAGTAATTTAAGTTTAGAGCTTATTAATAAAACTTCCGAGCTTGATGACAAAGGGGCATTGTTTTATCTTTCAGATGTCTTTAAAAAAGAGCTTGAAGATTGTAGGTCGCTTATAAAATGGTTCGATATTATGAGCGGTAAGATCAAAATAAATAAAGATTATGTAAAAAGCATCGGTAATAGAGATTCTTGTTTTAAAGCTCTTGCATATTCTATGATGCTTCCTTGTGATATGCTATCGCCTGATAAAATACTTTGTTCCGAAAAAGGTATTAAGGATGATATTTCTAGCGAAATTCTTATTTCGGAAATCGTCAAAAATGGGCTTATAAATTCCAAAATAGCAAATATATTCTTCGAGTACTTTGATTTTATTGATACCGATGAAATTAAATTTTAAAAAATTCGGGCTTTGACGGTTATAAATGCCAAAGCCCAAATTTAAAATTTACAATTTTATCTTCCTAACTTCCAGCTCGCCGCCAAAAAAGTTCACGTAGTAAAGCAGGTCTTTTTCGACCTCAAGCCCCGCTAGATAGCGCAGAGCGAGGTTCGCCTCAAAGCTTGCCGCAAACATCACTATAGCAGCCGTTATGCCCGCAGGCGTCGCGTTTAGGCTCGGGAAAAATTTAAAATCCGCATTCTGCACGAAGCAGACTTGGCACTGCCAGCTGTCCACCGACGCAAACACCCACGGCACGCCTATTTGCTTAGCAAAGGCATCAATCTGTGCGCGCGTGGCGAGATTATCGGTCGCATCCAAAATGAGATCAAATTTCTCGCCCGCGCCTATCGCGCTAGCGAAAAATTCCTCCGCGCGGCTCTTATGCACCTCCACGCTCACGCCGTCGTAGCGAGCCTCCGTGCGGCTTTTAAAAACGTCCGCTTTAAATTTACCCTCGTCTGCGAGAGTGAATAAAATTTGCCTGTGGATGTTATGGAGCGCCACCGTGTCGAAATCTACGACGCTGATCCGCCCGATGCCGCTTGCGCCCAGAGCGTAAGCAAGGCTGCTTCCAAGCCCGCCCGCGCCGATGATTAGGATGCGTTTATCCGCAAGCGCACGCTGCGTCTGCTCGCCCCAAAGCTGGATCTGTCTGTGAAAGTAGTTCATAAAAGCCCCCTGCTGACTAGATTTTTACGGAATTTCCACAGCCCGCGCGCCGCAGCGATCTCGTCCGCGTCCACTTCGCACATCAGCACGCCCTCTTCGTTTTTCAGTTCGTTTGCGATCTCGCCGCCGGGGGTTACGACGAAGCTCTCGCCGTAAAATTTAAACTCGCTTTCGCCGAATTTCGCCTCGCCGATGCGGTTGGCGCGGATGACGTAGAGCGAGTTCGTAAACGCGCGCATCTTCAAAAGCTCGCGCCAGCGCCCACCGCTTTCGAAGGTCGAAGCGCACGGCACGAGCACGCAGCCGACGTTTTTTTGCATAAAATAGCGCCAAAATACGTCAAAATGCGCCTCGTAGCCAAAGCACACGCCGAATTTCACGCCGCCCTCGCTAAAGATCATCGGCGAAATTTTACCGATTTTGCGGCTTTTGCGGTTGGCGAAAAAGCTCTCTTCGTTCCAGTGCGGATAGTCCATCAGGATATTTTGATCGTAAAATTTCACCTCCGAGGGCGAAAATTTCGCGCAGGATTTCACCCAGATGGGCTCGTTTTCGCTCGCGCAAAAGATCTCCTCTTCGCTCGCGTCTTTTTGGCTTTCGGCTTTTAAATTTGAAGCGTTCGAGTTACTTTGGATCGAAGCGCTTAAATTTAAACCATCTGCGGAATTTGCGGCTTTGAAATTTAAAGCGTGCGCGCCGCAGGAATTTAAGCCGCCTTTGGAACTCTGCTCGCCTTTGGAATTTAAAGCGCCTTTGGAATTTGAACCATCGTTGGAATTTAAATCTCTCTTGGAATTTAGCTCGCCCTTGCAACCAGGCTCACTTTTAAGGCTTAAGGAATTTTCGCCGCCGCCGCCGCCGCCCAAGCTCTTTTGAGCCGCGCTGCCGAAAATACCCGCCTGCCTCAAAATTGCGCCGCTAGCGGCTCTGATTATCGGCGCTACGATATGTAGGTCGTATTTGGCGGCCAGCCGCGCCATCAGCTCCTGCTTGTGCTCGCTCTGCTCGCAGGCGATAGAGCGGGGCATCTTTTTAAGCTCGCTAAAGAAGGAATTTAGCTCATATTCGCCCAGCAGCACGATCCGCGCGCCATTGTCTTTGGCGACCTTCATATAGTAATCGATCCGATTTTCGCTCATCGAAAGCGTCGGTAGCTGTAAAACGCATACGTTTATCATCGCCGCCTCCTAAGCCTGCTCGGGCGCGTTTATTTCGGCAACCTCGAGTTTGGCGTTTTCTAAAATTTCCTTCACCTCTTTTAGCAGCGCCACGCCCTGTTTATACAGCTTCACGCTCTCTTCTAGGCTCAGATCCTTGTCGTTTAGGCTCTTTAAAAGCGCGTTAATCTTCTCCATTTTTTCCTCGAAACTCTCACTCATCTAAAATCCTTTTTATGATGTAATCAAATTTTTCTATCTCGACCAAAAACGCGTCGTGTCCGTAGTCGCTATCGATCTGCGCGTAGCTCGCGCGATCCTTTTTGCCCAGATCGCTCATCGCATCGTAAATTTCTTTCATTAGCTCCGGCGGAAAGAGCACGTCGCCTTTGAAAGAGATGAGGTGCAGGCGCGATTTGATCTGCGCGCAGGCGTTTTTGAGATTGCCGTAGTGGCGCGTGCAATCAAATATATTCATCATCTTGGCGATGTAGAGATAGCACAGCGGATCGAACCTGCGCGCGAAATTTTCGCCGTTGTATTCAAGGTAGCGATCGACCTGAAAGCGCCCGTTAATCTCGTAAAGACCGTCGGTTTCAACGTAGTTGCGTCCAAATTTATCCTGCATCGAGTTTGGGCTTAAAAAACTTATATGCCCCGCCATGCGCCCCACCGCCATGCCGTCAAGCCCGCGCTCGGCGATCAGATTTTTATCGTAGTTGCCGTTTTTAAAGCTCGGATCGCGCAAGATAGCCTCGGTCGCGATCTTATTAAATGCGATCGCCCAAGGCTGCGTGGCGTAGGTGCTTGCCAGCACGAAAATTTCATCCGCAAATTCCGGATATTCGATCGCATAGCACAGCGCCTGCATGCCGCCCAAGCTGCCGCCGATAACGGCGCGGGCGTGAGCGATGCCGAGGCGCTTTAAAAGCATCATCTGCGCGCGCACGACGTCTGAAACGACCACTACCGGAAAGCGCAAGCGGTACTCGCGGCCGCTGCTTTCATCGACGTCGAGCGGGCAGGTGGAGCCGAAAGGCGAAGCTAGGATGTTTATGCAGATGACGAAAAATTTCGTAGTATCGACCGCTTTATGATCGCCGATGAGCCCGTCCCACCAGCCCGGCTTAACGTCGCCCTCGTAAAGTCCCGCGGCGTGCGCGGAGCCGGTTAAGGCGTGGCAGATGACGATGACGTTTGATTTGTCCGGGTTTAGCTCGCCGTAGGTTTCATAGGCGAGCTTGAAGTTAGAAAAGACGCGGCCGCTCTCCAGATAGAGCGGCTCGTCGAAATTTTGAATTTTGCTCTGAAGGATCACTGATTTACTCGGTAATTCGGCGCTTCCTGCGTGATGATGACGTCGTGGACGTGGCTTTCTTTAAGACCTGCGCTCGTGATCTCGACGAATTCCGCCTTTTGCTGAAAGGTCGCGATATCCTTGCTGCCGCAGTATCCCATCGAGCTTCGCAAGCCGCCTAGTAGCTGAAAGATCACGTCTTTTAACATACCAGCGTAAGGCACGCGCCCCTCAACGCCCTCGGGCACGAGTTTTTCTTTTGCGGTGCCGTCTTGAAAGTAGCGATCCGAGCTTCCCTTCTGCATCGCCGCAAGCGATCCCATGCCGCGGTAGGTTTTGTACTGGCGGCCTTGAAACGTAATGAGCTCGCCCGGGGTTTCGTAGCAGCCTGCTAGCAAGCTTCCCATCATCACGGAGCTTGCGCCCGCGGCTAGGGCTTTGGCGATGTCGCCCGAGTATTTGATGCCGCCGTCTGCGATGATCGGAATTCCAAATTTAGCCGCCTCGATCGCGCAATCGTTGATCGCGGTAAACTGCGGCACGCCCACGCCCGCTACGATGCGGGTAGTGCAGATCGAGCCCGGGCCGATACCTACTTTAATCGCGTCGGCTCCTGCGTTTGCGATATCTTTTATGCTGGCGGGGTTTGCGACGTTTCCGACTACTACGTCCACGTCGAAATTTCGCTTCAGCTCCTTAAGCGTGTCGATAATGCCTTTGGAGTGTCCGTGCGCAGAGTCCATCACAAGCGCATCAACGCCCGCTTTTACGAGCGCTTCGGCTCTTTGCAGATGGCCTACGCTAATCGCTGCGGCGACGCGAAGGCGGCCGAATTTGTCTTTATTAGCGCTTGGATATTCGATGCGCTTTTTAAGATCTTTAATCGTAATAAGCCCCTCTAAGTGGCCGTTTGCGTCGATTATCGGAAGCTTTTCTACTTTATTATTTCTAAAAATTTTCTCCGCATCATCAAGCGTGCAGCCCTTCGGAGCGGTAATTAGCGGAGCTTTGGTCATCTTCTCGCCCACGAGCGCGGCGGTGTCGGTTTCAAAGCGCAGGTCGCGATTGGTCAAAATCCCAATCAGCACGCCGTTGTCGTCGATAACGGGAATGCCGCTGATGTGGTACTCGCTCATCAGATCGAGAGCGTCTTTGATCGTGGCGTCCGCCTTGATCGAGATAGGATCGATGATGACGCCGCTTTCGCTCTTTTTTACGCGGCGAACCATCTTGGCTTGCGAGTCCTCGTCCATATTTTTATGGATAACGCCGATGCCGCCGAGGCGCGCCATCATTATCGCGGTGCGGTACTCGGTGACCGTATCCATCGCAGCACTCACGAGAGGGGTATTTAGCGTGATATTCTTTGTAAAACTCGTGCTGATATCGACCTCTTTGGGCAGAATTTCAGAGTATTGCGGTACCAACAAAACATCCTCGAAGGTCAGAGCCTTTTTAAGAATTTTCATGGTCTCTCCTTGGTTTTAAATTTTGGCTTCTTTTCTTATTATCTTTTTATCTCTAGTTTGAGCATTTCTTTGAATTTCAGCATGATCATTTTTGATTTCTAAGGGCCAGTCTATCCCTTGTTCTTGAACATTCCAGTCTGGAAATTTTCCACCTTCTTTTTCTAAATAATTTGATAAGCAGCACTCTTCGATAAATTTATAACTTATAGAGGCGTTTTTAACTTTGTGAAATCCAAAAAGTCCTTTTATATTTTTCTTAAAATTTTCTTGATAAATCATATAAAATTCTATTTTTGCGCCTTCTAAAATCGTGTGATACAAGAAATACCAAACACCATAACTCCTAATGCTTGGGCGTCCATTTTTACCACCATCTTGATAAATATTTAATGTTCCTTTTATGCCGCCTTTATCTTGACTGCCACCAATTTTTTTAATCTCACCATTGACAACAATCAAATAAACTCTTGCAACATTTTGTATTAAAATTTTACTATCTAATATAACACCGTTCTCGTCTTTCAAAGTGCTCAGATAATTAAACTTTAACCTTGTTTTGCCATTTATATACTCTACATCAGCTATCTTAAATGCTGTTTTTACATCACTTATTCTCAAATTTTAATCCTTTATTATTAGTAGTTCATGCGACTTTTTAATGTTATTTGTATCGCCGCGCTCTAGGCGGTTTTTGCCTATACGAGTTTCACCCTGCCCCATTGTATATTGCCAAGAAGGCTCCAAGATTTCAAAATTTTTATAGGTTTTACGCACGAATTCGCAATCGTTATAGCTAAGTATAAATTTACCATTGTGCGTCTTTAATAAATCCGCTAGCAGCTCATGCTTGAAGCCATTATGGTGGATAGGAAAGTTGCGCTGCGGATAAATTCCTCTAAACATCTTTGAATTCCCATCTAGAAAATACGGTGGATCTAGATAGAAAAAATCGTTCGGATAGAGCTCAAAAGCCTTTTCAAAACTTTCGCAATCCACCTTTAAATTTGGCAATTTAAAATCTCTTATTTTTTCTATGTTCTTTAAATACCTCACTTTGTCTTCATAAATTTTACTCATCCAGCCTAAAAACCCGGGTCCATAGCTGAGATTAAAGTTGAAATAATAGTCTCTCGCTAGTGTTAGCGGTGGTAAAACCGCGTCCTTGATCCAGTGCGATTTTAGTTCCTTTTTTATGATATCATAAGTTTCTTTTGTAGGTTCTAGATTTAAAAGCTCGGCATAAAGCTCAGTGGGTCTGGCAAGTAAAACCTGCCAGAAATTTACTAAAATATCGAAAATATCAAATCCTAAAACCTCTAAATTTAGCTCCTTGGCGATAGCGATTTCCACGCTTCCACCGCCGAAAAAAGGTGAGATTACCCTCTTTGTATCGTTGGGAATTTTTTCTATTACCAGACCTACGGCTAGGCTCTTGCCGCCAGGATAGCGCAGAGGGCTTTTTGTATAGCGCTTATAGGCTAGGTTGCAACCTTTAATACTATTTAAAAAATCCAGCTTTCTTTGCGAAAAAGTACCGTAACGGGCAGATAGATTTTTCATAGTTCTTTTGAAATATTTTCTAGGTTAAAGCCGCCGTCCAGCACCGTTTGTTCGTCGTAAGCACGCCCGATGAGCTGCGCGCTGATATTAAGAGCTTCTTTGTTTTTCGCTACCGGCACGGAGATTGCGGGAAGTCCCGCTAAATTTACGCCGATCGTGTAGATGTCGCTAAGATACGCGCGAAGCGGATCGCTAAGCTCGCCGAATTTATACGCCACGCCCGGCGCAATCGGCATAAAGATCAAATCGGCGTCTTTTAAAATTTCCTCATATTCGCTTTTGATGAATGCCCTTGCCTTCTGCGCTTTGATGTAATATGCGTCGTAGTAGCCGCTGCTTAGCACGAAGGTGCCTAGAAGCATACGGCGCTTGACCTCGTCGCCGAAGCCCTCGCCGCGGGTGTTGGCGTAGAGCTCTTTTAAATTTAAAGCCTTTGCGCGGTTTCCGTAGCGCACGCCGTCATAGCGGCTTAAATTTGCGCTAGCCTCGGCGGTTGCGATGATGTAGTAGGTCGCGATGTCGTATTTGGAGCTACAAAGATCGCGGTAAACGATCTCATGCCCGAATGATTTTAGCTTTTCTATGGTTAAATTTAGAGCCTCTTTGACCTGCTGCGAGGCCTCGTCCACGTAGTTTTTTATAACGGCGATCTTAAGTTTGCAATCTCCGTTTAGCTTATCCGCGGTGCTTTCGTAAGCACCCGCGTAGCTCGTGCTGTCCATCTCGTCGCGGCCTGCGATGATGTCGTATAAGATCGCCGCGTCCTCGACGCTGCGCGTAATCGGTCCTATCTGATCGAGGCTGCTCGAATACGCCGCGAGTCCGTAGCGGCTGACCCTGCCGTAGCTCGGCTTAAAGCCTACGCAGCCGCAAAATGCCGCCGGCTGGCGGATTGAGCCGCCCGTATCGCTTCCGAGTGCGGCTATAGCGATATTTGCCGCTACGGCAGCCGCACTTCCGCCGCTACTGCCGCCGGGTACGCGCGAGTGATCGGTCGGATTGAGAGTTTTGCCGTAGAATGAGCTTTCGGTCGTGCTTCCCATCGCAAACTCATCCATATTCGTTCGCCCAAACGGCGCCAAACCGCGCTTCCGTAGCTTTTTAATCACCGTCGCGTCGTATGGCGCTACGTAGCCTTGCAAAATTTTACTCGCCGAGGTGACGCTCCAATCTTTTACCTGGATGTTATCTTTGATCGCGATCGGCACGCCCTCGCCGCTGATGTTTAAAGCCTCGCCCGTAAGCTGCTCTATATAGGCGCCGAGCTCTTTGGTTTTTAAAATTTTATCCTTTAGCTCCGCTCTAAGCGCCGAAATTTCATCCGCGCTCAGCTTTAGAGCCTCTTTCAAACTTATCATCTGCCATCCTTAAATTTATTCACGAAATAGATCCCCACGCCCGTCGCTACGCAGATCAGCGCGATCGTAAAAAATACGAAGCCGAGACTTATGGGGCTAGCGAGCATGCATGACCTTCGCGCAGCGCGGGCAGAGCTCATCCGGCTCTTTTGCGTTAAATTTCCAGCATCTCGGGCATTTGTGTTTAGAGGATTTTACGAGGCGGAAAATTTCGTCGTTTATCTTAAACTCCGCCAGAGCTTCCTCGCTTTGCAGAGTGTCCACGTCGCTTACCATGAACCAATCCGCTACGCCTAGGATGTCGTTTGATAAAATTTCGTTCGAGCTCGTCTGCAAAACCAGCTCAAGCGTCGATTTGATGATCTTGTCCTTTTTAAGCGCGTCGATAAGCTCGAAAAATTTCTCCCTTGATTTGATTAAAATTTCGTCAAATTCTAGAAAATCGTCAAATTCTATCGGCTTATATGTCAGATCGAAAACGTCTTCTTTGCCCTCTTTAATGATTTGCGGCGCAAATTCCATCACTTCGTCGATCGTGTAGGTTAGCGTAGGCGCGATCAGAGGCAGTAGCGCTCGCGTAATCAGAGCGATTGCGCTTTGCGCGCTTCTGCGACGCGGCTCGTCGGGTGCGTCGCAGTAGAGCCTATCTTTGCAGATATCAAGATAAATTCCGCTCAGATCGGCGCTTAAGAAATTTAGTAAGGCGTTGAAGCCCTTTGAAAAATCGTAGTTTCTAAATGCCGCTTCCGCGCTCGCAAAGGCGTTTGCCGCGCGCGTTAGGATCCAGCGGTCAAGCCGCGTAAAATTACTCGTCTCGATCTCATTTAAATCGCTCGTGCTTGCGAGCAGAAATCTTATAGTATTTCGGATCTTGCGGTACTGCTCGCTTACTTGCTTAAGGATATTGTCGCTGATCTTTAGATCGGTCGAATAATCGCTCATCGCGACCCAAAGGCGTAAAATTTCCACGCCGTGGCTCTTTGCGACCTCTTGCGGATAGACGACGTTTCCGACTGATTTACTCATCTTCTGGCCCTTCTCATCGACGGTAAATCCGTGCGTGAGGATGCTTTTGTACGGCGCGCATTCGTTGATTGCGCAGCTTAGAAGCAGTGAGCTTTGAAACCAGCCGCGGTGTTGGTCGCTGCCCTCAAGATACATATCCGCAGGGAATTTGCCCGCATCGTAGGCGCCGCTTTGCAGCACCGCTTTCCATGTAGAGCCGCTATCGAACCAAACGTCTAAGATATCCATCACCTTTTCTAAATTTTCAGGCCTATAGCCGCTGTCCTGCGGCAAGAGCTCCGAAATTTCCATCTGCCACCAAGCATCCGCGCCCTTAGCCTTAAAAATTTCGTAGATATTATTTAAAATTTTTTCATCAAAGATCGGCTCTTTGGTGCTTTTATCGCGGAAGAACGCGATCGGCACGCCCCAGTCCCTCTGGCGGGAAATACACCAATCGGGGCGGTTTTCTATCATCGAGGTAAGGCGGTTGATGCCGCTTTGCGGATAAAATTTAACCTTGCCGATCTGCTCTAGCGCCACTTGGCGCAGCGTCTTACCGTCAGGCATTGGCTCGTCCATCGCGATAAACCACTGCTTCGTCGCGCGGTAGATTACCGGCTTGTGCGTGCGCCAGCAGTGCGGATAGGAGTGGATGAATTTGCCGGATTTGATAAGTGCGGGGCCTAGAAGCTCTAAAATTCTCTCGTTTGCTTTGAAAATATGCATCCCCACGAGCTCATCTACGACGTCTGCGCGGAAGAGTTTTTTGGTTTTAAGTGTCTCGTCGAAACAGCCGCCCTCATCCACGGGCATAATCACCTCGATGCCGTATTTAAGCCCTACGAAATAATCGTCCTCGCCGTGTCCCGGAGCCGTATGCACGAGCCCGGTGCCGCCGTCCATCAGGACGTGCTCGCCGAGGATAAATTTCGAAGCTCTATCGTTTAGAGGGTTGATCGCGTTTAAGCCCTCAAGCTCGGTAGCCTTAAATTCTTTTACGATCTCGCCCTTGGTGATGCCCAGGCTTACGAGGCTTTCGACCAGAGGTTTAGCAAGGATTAAATTTTCGCTCGTCAGCGCGTAAATTTCATTCGGGTTCAAAGATATCGCGCCGTTTGCGGGCAGCGTCCAAGGCGTGGTCGTCCAGATGACCGCTTTAGCGCCTTTCGCGCCGATTTTAGCGTTCGCTTCACCGCTTAGATCGAATGCCACGAAGATCGAGTAGTCCTCTTTGTCTTTATACTCGACCTCGGCTTCTGCGAGTGCACTTTTTGCCGCCCAGCTCCAAAACACGGGCTTACTTCGCTCGATCAGAATTCCTTTTTTTGCGATCTGGCAGAGCGCTTTGTAAATTTCAGCCTCAAACTCAAATTTTAGCGTCAGATACGGATCGTCCCAGTCGCCCAAAATCCCCATATCTTTAAATTCATTGCGCTGCACGTCGATGAACTCTTTGGCGTGCTGTCTGCAAAGCTCGCGGATCTGCACTTTTGAAAGCGATTTTTTCCGCTCGCCTAGCTTGATCTCTACTTGCTGCTCGATCGGTAGGCCGTGGCAGTCCCAGCCCGGCACGTAGCGGATATCCTCGCCGAAGAAATAATGGGTTTTGGTGATGATGTCTTTTAAAATTTTATTCAGCGCGTGGCCGATGTGGAGGTGTCCGTTAGCGTACGGCGGGCCGTCGTGGATATTAAAGCTAACGCTTGCGCCCTTGCGCCTAGCTTTCATCTTTTCGTAAATTTTACGCTCGTCGTACCATGCCTTAAACCGCGCAGGTTCGTTTTGCGGTAGCGCGCCTCGCATCGCAAAATCCGTAGTAGGAAGAAAGAGAGTGTCTTTGTAGTCCATATTTGTACCTTTTCGTGTCTTAAAAAATTTGTGAAGTTTATCCAAAACGCCATTAAAAAGCTCTGAAAGAGCAGCCTGCGTTTATGCTATAATGTGCGAAAATTTAATGAGGGTCTTTATGAAAAATATCATCCTTGTAATCGGCGAGGAGATCCGCTACGACGCGGCTTTGATGAGCTATATATCTCGCAGCTACGAGCAGGTTTTCGGGCGGATGGACGATCTGAAATTCTTAAGCGAAAACGATAAGGTTTTGCCCTTCGCGCTTGAAAAGATGATCGATTCGTACGATTTCATCACGATCTTTGCGGCAAACTCCGCCTACGCGGTCGTCGGTAAAATTTTATCGACGCTCTCTTTCGATTCGCTTGAGCTGAAAAACGGAGAAACCCTAGCTCCCTCGATGGCGCGCACGGTCGCGAAAAACAGCTTCCTGCTAAACGTCAGAGGCTGCTCGGTAAACGTGATCAAGGCGCTTTGCTTGCAGAGCCTGCCGCCGATCCTTCAAGACGCGCCGAGCGCGGGCGAGAGCTTTTATCTATTCGATTGCGAATACGAAAGCGTAAAGCAGCGCCTAGAAAGCCTCGCGATCAGTTATAAAATTTCGCTTACGATCAGTAGGCCCTGCTCCTTTTTGCTACTCGTGCGCGCCAATGCGATGAAATTCGGAGCGCTGGACGCGTTTTTGCAAAGCGTCGGGAAGTATTATGAGAGCTGCTACATCGAAGGCGGCGATTTTATGGGCTTTGTGGTGGATAGGCTGCGCGAGATAGGCGCTAAGATCACCTTTGCAGAAAGCTGCACCGCAGGACTCATCGCCGCAAAATTCGGCGCGGTTGCGGGTGTGAGCGACGTTTTTGACGGCTCGCTCGTAAGCTACGCCAACGAGATAAAAAATCTCTGGCTCAACGTAGGCGAAGATACGCTCGCACGCTACGGCGCGGTAAGCGCGCAGACCGTGGGCGAAATGCTTGAAGGCGCGCTGCAAAGCAGCGGAGCGAGTTTTGCTCTTGCAGTAAGCGGTATCGCGGGCCCCGGCGGTGGAAGCGCGCAAAAGCCCGTAGGGACGGTCTTTATCGGCGCGAAGGAGCAGGGCGGCAAACAGATCGTCGGGGAATTTCATCTAAATGGCGATCGAAACTACATCCGCGAACAGAGCGCCGATATCGCTATCTGTTTGCTTTTGAAGCTTAGAAGCGACCTGTTTTTCGGGCGGCTTCCAAGCGCGATTGCTAGGGATGAAATTTAAAGGAGCGGATTTTGAAAAGACGAATTTTGAAAGGGTGCGGACGCGATTTAGCGCAGAATTTTATCCGAGCGAGCGGCGAGCCGGGCTTTGGACGGCTGCGAAATTCCGTTTCAGCTGGCAGCGAGCAAAATTTTATCTCGGCGCAGGACGGATTAAATTTTATCTCGGCGGGTCGCGCTAGAAATTTTAATTTTATAAACGATTTTAGCTTTATAAGCGCGGCGCTAAATTTTACGTTGGCGCTAGTCATGGCGTGTGTTTTAAGCGGCTGCGACGGCGGATCAGACGCGCAAGATCGTGAACAAAGCGCACGATCGGAGCAAAATTCCGCTCAAAGCTCTACGCAAAATTCTACGCAAGGCTCCGTGCCGCAGGGCTTTGAGAGCAAGCAAAAATCCGATCTGAACTCCACGATAGACGAGCTTGCAAACGATGCTAAAGTTTTGGGCGAGACCTTGCAAAATTTGCAGAAAAAGGCGCCCGAAGCGCTGAGCGATTTCGCCGCTCGCAACGCGGATCGGATCGAGGATCTGTTAAAGCAGGGCGAGGCAGCGGCGCGAGAGGCGGGCAAAAACCTTGATCAGATGGGCGAAAGCCTGCAAGGAATTATAAAAGATGCGAACGAGAGCTTAGGCAAGGTCTTGGAGGGCTTTGGCGTGCAGCCTAGACAGGAGCCGCGCGGCGGGCGCTCGCAGAAGCGCGATGAGCATCCGCAGCCCGATGACGGGAGCGGCAGACAAAGCTTTAGAATTTAAATTACGCTAAATTCTACTCAAAATTTTTTGTTGCAACTACACCCCCAGGGAAGCGGCAAGTCTCCGCAGGAGCGTAACGAGCCCGAACGAAAGGGGGCAGACACTCATAAGAGCGCGATGAGCACCCGCAGCCCGACGACGGAATCGATAGACAAAGCTTTAGAATTTAAGCGGCACTAAATTTCGCTTAAATTTGCTTGTTGCGGCGAATGCTCGCAGAGAAACGATGCTAAATTCTATTAAAATTTCCCCTGCGCGGCGGTTTCGTTAAAATTTTACTCGCGCGAGCCTCCGCAATGGCGCTATGAACACTTACAAAAAAGTAGCGAATCTCTGTAAAACGCAACGAGTGCCCCAAGGGCGAGCATTTCTAAAATAAAGCGCGAGTAGTGAATGAAGTTTGGAATTCAAAGCTCGCGCTCTTTGAAGTTGCTGTAAAGATAAGCGGGTGGCGGCCAGTAAAGCTTTAGAATTTAAGGCTGCTTGTGATAAAACGAGAAAAATTTTACGAAGTAGGGCTATAATGCGCCCCGCAATTTCAAATTTAAAGGATAGAAATGAAAACTCTCATTATTTTGGCTCATCCAAATATCGCAAACTCGCTCGTAAACCGCCACTGGAGGGATGCTGTGCTAGCCCATCCTGATAAGTTCGAGCTTCACGATCTTTACGCGCTTTATGCGGATTTTAAAATCGATGTGGAAAAGGAGCAAAAACTGCTCGAAAGCCACGATAAAATCGTGCTTCAGTTTCCGTTTCGTTTTTCAAACTGCACGCCGCTTCTTAAGCAGTGGTTTGAGGATGTTTTTACGCGCGGCTGGGCTTATGGCA
The DNA here is from genome assembly GCF_019423325.1 of Campylobacter sp. Classification (NCBI taxonomy): domain Bacteria; kingdom Pseudomonadati; phylum Campylobacterota; class Epsilonproteobacteria; order Campylobacterales; family Campylobacteraceae; genus Campylobacter; species Campylobacter sp. The sequence goes on from NZ_JAHZBQ010000001.1 coordinate 96,500, forward strand.
CAGAGAGCGGCGGCAAGCTTAAGGGCAAAAAATTCGCGCTTGCGATCTCACTTGGCGCGACCGAGGCAAACTACTCTAAAAACGGCATTGTGGGCTTTAGCGTAGATGAGGTGCTAGCGCCATTTAAAGCTACGTTTAATTTCGTCGGCGCAACGACTATGCCTAATTTCGTCTCATACGGCTTTACTTACGATAAAAGCGAGCAAGCCGTAGAAAATAGCGCGAAAAATTATATAAAGTATTTAAATAAGCTTTAAATTCTTTGCTTTTCTAGCCGCCAGCTGCGCGTAAAGCTTTAAAATTTTACGTAAGCGACGCGGCGGATTTTTTAAAATTTTCGCTAAAGAAGCTCAAATTTAATCCTAAAATGTTTAAATTTTACCATAAAATTCCGTCCGCGCTTCGTATGTGATCTCAAATGAAATTCCAAGCAAAATTTCGCGTCTAAATTTGAGCTCAGCTCTTAAATTTTAAAATTTTATCAGAGATTTTTTTATACAATTACGGCTGAAATTCGGCCTAAAAAAGGAGAGGGAATGTATAAGCTAAAGCATCTTCTTAGCGCGCAGGATCTGAGCCGCGAGGACATCTACGACTTCATCGATCTGGCGCGCGAGTTTAAAGCGCTCAACCGCTCTGACGTCAAAAAATCCGACTCGCTTCGCGGCAAGACGGTCATCAACGCGTTTTTCGAAAACTCCACCCGCACCCGCACTAGCTTTGAGATCGCAGCCAAGCGCCTGGGCGCAGACAGCGTAAATTTCACCGCTGCAGACAGCAGCACGAAAAAGGGCGAGACGCTGATCGACACCATCAGAAATATGCAGGCGATGCACACGGATATCTTCGTGCTGCGCCACAGCTGCTCGGGCGCGGCGAAATTTGTCGCGACCAATTGCGATGCATCGATCGTAAATGCGGGCGACGGGTTGAACGAGCATCCGAGCCAGGCGCTTTTGGATCTTTTTACGATAAGCGAGCACAAAGGCAGGATCGAGAATTTAAACGTCGCGATCATCGGCGATATATTTCGCTCGCGCGTGGCTAGAAGCGACATCTGGGCGATGAAAAAGCTCGGCATAAACGTGCGGCTCTTCGGCCCTCCGATGATGCTGCGCGACTGCGACGCGTTCGGCTGCCCGATATGCAAAAGCGTAGAGGAGGCGATCGAGGGCGCCGACGTCATCATCATGCTTAGAATCCAGCTTGAGCGGCAAGACGGCGAGCCAAGCTTCCCGAGCGTGCGCGAATACTCGAAATTTTTCGGACTTACCGCGAGGCGCATGCAAGCGGCAAAAGAGGGCGTCATGATAATGCATCCGGGCCCGATCAACCGCGGCGTGGAGATCAACTCCGACGTAGCCGACGATCCGCGCTATAGCTGCGTTTTAGATCAGGTAGAAAACGGCGAGGCGATGCGAATGGCGATACTTCATACGATAAATTTAAATAGGAGCGCACGATGAAAATTTTAATAAAAAACGGCACGATCGTTAATCATAACGGCAGCGAGGAAGCAAACGTCCTGATCGAGGGCAATAAAATTTCAAAAATCACGCGCGAGTGTCCCGCCGCAGACCGCGTCATAGACGCTGCGGGCAAGCCCGTGATGCCGGGTCTTATCGATATGCATGTGCATTTTAGAGACCCGGGGCTCGAATACAAAGACGACGTCATCAGCGGCAGCGAAACCGCGGTCGCAGGCGGCGTGACGACCTGCCTTCCGATGGCAAATACTAGGCCCGTGAACGACAACTCAAGCATCACTCGCGCGATGATCGCTAAGGCTAAGGGGCGCGGGCTTATCGATCTGCTACCGATAGGCGCGATCTCGCAGGATTGCAAGGGCGCAAAGATCGTCGAGATGGGCGATATGCTGGAAGCCGGCTGCGTAGCTTTCAGCGACGACGGGCTGCCCGTGACCGACAGCTCCGTGATGCGACAGGCGCTCGAATACTCCGCTCACTTCGGCTCGTTCGTGATAAATCACAGCGAGGATTGCTCGCTTTGCCACGGCGGCGTGATGAACGAGGGCAAGGTTAGCGCGATCCTCGGTCTAAAGGGGATGGCGAGCGAAAAAGAGGAGATTATGATCGCGCGCGATCTGCTGCTTGCCAAAAAGACGGGCGGGCACATCCACATCGCGCACGTAAGCTCGGCGTGGTCGCTAAAACTCATCGAGCAGGCTAAGCGCGAGGGCATCCGCGTCACCTGCGAGGCTACGCCGCATCACTTCACCTTCGACGAGCGCGAGTTGATGGGATACGATACGAATTTTAAAATGTCGCCGCCGCTTCGCACCCAAAGCGACGTGCAGGCCATCAGAGAGGCGCTTAAAAGCGGTCTGATCGACGCCATCGTGACCGATCACGCACCGCACAACACCGACGATAAATTTGTCGAATTTGATCACGCGCCGTTTGGAATTTTAGGGCTTCAAACCCTCGTACCGCTTACGCTGCGGCTCGTAAAGCAGGGCGTCATCAGCCTTGAAGACATGGTGCGCCTCTGCTCGTTTAATCCGGCTAAAATTCTAAATTTAAAAGACAAGGGCGAGATTAAAGAGGGCTTTTTAGCCGACGTCGCGATCATCGATCCGCAGATTTCCTACGTTTACGACGAGGCGCTAAATAAGTCCAAATCGCGCAACTCGCCGCTTTTCGGCAAGCAGCTTACGGGCGCTGCGGTATGCACGATCAAGAGCGGCCGCGTGGTCTATGAGTTTCCAAACGTCGTAGCGTAGGGCGCTCGCGGCGTAGGACTTACGATCGGCGACTTGCGGACGAGCGGCTTTCGTAGCTCAAATGGCGCTATTGCTTAATTTTAAATTTAGCTAGTTTGGGCGCAACGGCTCGCTTTTAAAATTTTTCGGTGCGATCGGTTCATTTTAAATTTGGTGGCAGCGTAGGCGTGGCGACTTGTCTTTAAAATTTCATAGCGCGCGTGCGATTGAAATTTCTTTAAAGCGGTTTGTCATTTTTAAAGTGCGCGTAAATTTAACGCGCGTCGCCTTGCCTGTGCCGCTCGTAGATTTTGCCTTCGGAATTTTACCAACATGCGCGAGCTGCTCTAAATTTATAACGGCACCTTTTTCGATACGGCGGCGGCTTTTAAATTTATGTTCGCGGCGGTTGGGAATTCTATCTTTGCGTAGATTTGTTTTTGCTTCACGCGTAAATTTTATCGTGATTAAATTTGTCGCTAAGGCGCAAAATTTTAAAATTTTGCCGCCGCTAGCTTTTGGCGCGGAGCATAAATAATCCGCCGCATGAACGGGAGCGATCGAAATTTAAAGGATATCTATGAGCGGCGAAATATATCTTTCGTGCGCGCTGTGCGTCGCGCTAAAATCAGCTCTGCGCGGCAATCCTAAGCCACTCCTGCAAGATCAAAAATATATAAAATATTTAAATTTTGAGTTTGCAAAGGAGCATTTCCGCACCGCAGAGGGTGTGAGCCGCGCAGCGGAGGATGGCGTAAACGACGCAAGTAAAGCTGTGGAGCAAAAAGATGCGTACGGCGCAGTGCAGAGCAGTGCGACGGACAAAGCCGCCGAGAGCGGCAGTGCAGCGGAGCAAAAGCGCGCGAACAGCAAAGAAGCGGCAAATGAAAAAGCGGCGAGAAAAAAAGGCGCAGACGAAAGCACGGGCTCGTCGTTTCTGCAAAAGGCGCGTAAATTTTTTACCGAACAAGTCGCGCAAAAAGGGCGCGAGGACGAGCCGATCTCCGCACGGCGGCGTTGGATAGAGCAGTGCCTAAAGCTCGGTCTGAAGGACGCGGGGCTTAGTATTCCAACTTTCGCAAAAGATAGAGCGCTTTTGGGCTTTTCGGGGATGAATGTAAACGGCATCGTCTGCCGCTTTGAGGATTTTGACGGCGTTTTTACGCCTGATTGGAAATACGATCGCGACAAAAAGGCTTGGTATGTGAAATACGTCGAGCGCCTTTGGCGCGGGATGCCGCGGGATGCGCTAAACGCGCGCGATAACAGCGCAGAATTCGGGAATGTTTTAGTGCAGATCAGGGATTTTGCGAGCAAGATAGGCTGCGAAAACTTCGCGCAGACGTTTGATAATGCGCTTAAGACGCTGCGGGGCGAAGTCGCTGTGGGCGAGTATTACGCCGTTTCGTTTGCAGCGCTGCCGCAGCCGAGCTTGAGGGCGTTTGCCGCGGCGGGGATCGCCGATGTATTCGGTGCGATGGGTTCTTGGGACGATGAGCCGCCGTCTATGGCGCAAGAAATGGGGCTCGGGGACGAATACGACCGCCTCTCGGACGAGCTCTTGGCGCAGAAAAACTTAGCGATTTTGTTTGCGATAAACGGCTGGTAGGGCTTTGGCCACAAGAGCTAGAAAGCGCGCTAAGCCTATTTGACAATAAAACAGAGATCAGCGGCGCGCAAAATTTAGCAAATAAGCCTCGCACGCCGGCATGCGGCGGAGCTCGCGAAATCTTAAATTTACCCCACTGTTTGCCACTTATTATTCTTTGCTTTTAAAGCTAAATTTACCGCTGATTTGGATATTTTCATCCGCCTTTTTCAAAAATCTTCCGAATGCAGGCGGTTTATGTACATTGCCGAAAAACCTGCAAACCATAAAATCAAAAGCGTAAAATCCCAAAGTGCCGAAATTTAACTCTTTTAAAAATACTTTTAGCTTTTTTTCGGTATGTTGCGCGAGTAAATTTTACAAGGAGAAATAATGAAAATAAACAAAATTTTGTTTCTAATCGCCCTATTTTTGGGCTTTGGCACGGCAAACGCACAAGACAGCTTTCAGCATATCAGAAACGCTACCGCAAAGATAAATTACGCGGGAGTGAACTTTTTGCTTGACCCGTATCTTGCGCCAAAGGGTAAATATCCTGGCTTTGAGGGGACGCTAAACTCACACCTTAGAAATCCTTTAATAGAACTTCCGATGGATGCAAAAGAGGTGTATAAGGGCGTCGATGCGATCATCGTTACGCACACGCATCCTGATCACTGGGATGAGGTCGCGGCTGAAATTTTACCTAAAGATATCGTTATCTTTGCTCAGCATAACGATGATGCGGCGCTAATCAAAAAGTAAGGCTTTAAAGACGTAAGAGTGTTAGACGAATCGGCCGAATTTAAAGGCGTGAAACTACATAAAGCGGGCGACGCTCGCGTGCTGGCATTTCCTGACAACGGTATCATAATGGGCAAAGCCGACGTAGCTCACGCCGCAAAAATGCTTAATGGCGCGACTATCATCGCCGTACATATGGACGCCGTAAATCACACGAGCGTAAGTCGTAAGGATCTTCGTGAATTTGTTAAAAAAGAAGGCATAGAGAGCAAGATCACTATCCCAAATGATGGCGAAATCATCAAATTTTAATCTCAAATTTTACCTTACAAGGCTAGAATTTCTAGCCTTTATCCTAAAATTTTTAAATTTTTGCGGCTCTCTTTAACTTAAGCTCACACAAAGGATCATTAAGTTACGATGGATACTATGAAAAATAAGTATATAGTTCGTTCAAGAATTTCTGAAGCTAAATTTAGAGAAATTCTAAAGTACTTCACGGAGGATATAGAAGCATCAAAGATATCAAATTTAACTAAAATTTCAGAAGCAACCCTATGTAAAATCTTTAGAGAAATAAGAGCTCTTATGTCTAAAGAGTGTGAAAAGATAAGCAAATTTAGCGGTGAGATTTCCAAGCCCGCCTAGAAGCTTCGCTTTGAAATATACGAAAGCTACTTCGAATCTAAGAGAGTAAGAGGAAAAAGAGGTAGAGGAGCAAACGGAAAGCAGCCGGTATTTGGTATGCTTAAAAGAGACGGCAAAGTTTATACTCAGATAGTTAAAAACTGTTCTGCAAATGAACTGATACCTATATTATCTCAATATAGCGAGCTTGATAGCTCTACTATTTATTCAGATTGCTGGAAGGCTTATGACGGTTTGGTTGATTATGCAGCTTTAGCTCATTATAGAGTAAAACACTCAAAGAACGAGTTTGCAAATGGTAAAAACCATATCAACGGCATTGAGAATTTCTAGGGATATGCTAAACATAGACTAGCTAAATTTAAAGGGATTAAGAAAGAGAATTTCTTGCTTCACTTAAAAGAATGCGAATTTAGATATAATACTAAAACTACACAGGAAAACTTATATCAGAAACTGTTGAAACTGATAAGAGAGAATCCGCTTAAGTTTAATTGAGCCTGCATTATTTGCATTACAAGTCTTATAGCGCAAAAATAGTAGATAAATTTTAAAATTTATAAAGGCGTAACGGTAAATTTAATCAAAATTTTGCCGATGAAGTTAAATTTTTATGACGAATCCCGCTGTCAAAGTGAAATTTAGCGAAATTTAGGCAGTTAAATTTCAAAGTGAAATAGTCCAAATTTAACGCTCCCGGTTTAAAATTTAAGTCTATTATTTGTTATGGGCTAGCCGATAGCTCCAAAGTAGCTAGAACAATCCGAGCGGCTAAATTTAACCGCTCAAATTTAAATCGTAAAAGCCTAAGCCTCTATCGTCGCGGGCTTATCAAACGCCGTTACGCTCGGCAGTTCGCCTTTAAATTTCTCAATCTGCACCATGCTCGTGTGCGCGGTGTTGCTTTGCGATAGCTGGGAGCTAGGAACGTCCTTGGTTAGCACGTTTATGTTGCCGTGCTTGTATAGGCTTTTCTCGCCCCAGACAGCGGGATCGTACCATGCGCCCTCGCTTACGATCACGACGTTATCTTGTGCGGTATCGCTTACCAGCGCGCCGCAGAGGATCTCGCCTCGGTCGTTGTAGATCCTTACCACGTCGCCCGTTTTGATGCCGCGTGCCTTTGCCGTGGCGGGGCTAATGAGCGCAGGTTCGCGGCCCGCGATTTCGGCGTAGTTGCGGATGAGTGAGTTGTTTAGCTGCGAGTGGAGCCTAAATTTAGAATGCGCGCCGCTGATAGCGATAGGATACTTGCTCACGTCGCCGCCCAGCCACTCAAACGGCTCCATCCACGTCGCGTGCGGCGGGCAGTCGGGATATCCTAGCTTTTCGACCGCTTCGGAGTAGAGCTCGATCTTGCCCGACGGGGTTTTTAGCGCGTTTTTCTCGGGATCGGCGCGGAAGTCCGCATAGTTTGTGAAGTACCGCTTTTTCTCGTCGATTTTATCAAATTTAACGTAGCCTTTCTCCCAAAACTCTTCAAATTTCGGCATCGCTATGCCCATGCCCTCGGCTTTTGCACCAGCATCGGCATAAATTTCCTTCACCCACTCAAGCTCCGTTTTGCCCTCGCTAAAGGCCTGCTCGTACTCCTCGCCCCACTGCGCGCAGATGAGCCGTGCGATCTCAAAGTCGCTCTTGCTTTTCCCAGCAGGCTTAACTAGCGGTTTAATCGCAAAAAGGTATTCGCTAGTGGAGTTTGCAAACTCGATATCCGTGCGCTCGCACTCAAGAGCCGACGGCAGCACGATGTCGCTGAGCCTCGCCGTACTTGTCCAAAACGGCTCTGTGGTGATGATTGCTTCGATCTTTTTCATCGCTTCTACCGCGCGGTTGGTATCCGGGTGGCGGGTGAAGGTCGAGCCGTTGGCGTTAAACATCACGCGGATGTGCGGCATGACGTATTTTTTGCCGTTGCGCTCGATCTGCTTGCCCGGTTCCATGATCGCGTCTATGAGCCTGCTGTTTGGTATCTCGTGGTATTTGGCCTTAGCCAGCTTGCCCTGCGGGGCGATGTATTTTTCGTTTACCGCGGGGTTAAATGCCTGAAGCTTTGGCGCAACGAAGCTAATATCTGCGTTTTTATGCATCTGATCGTTCATAACGTAGCCGCGCCCCGTCTTGCCGATGTCGCCTAGCATCGCAGCTAGAGCGATCAGCGCCCAGTATGCCATCTCGCCGTGGTGCTGTCGCTGTATCGCGTAGCCTGTAACTATGAGCGCGTCTTTTTTAGCTAGCGTATCGGCTAGGCTTTTTAGCTCCTTTTCGCTCACGCCGCAAATTTTACTCGTCCATTTTAGATCCTTTTTCACGCCGTCTTTCGCGCCGGTGAAATACTCTTTAAATTTATCAAACCCGACCGTGTAGCGCTCAATAAATTCTTTGTCGTAAAGCCCGTTTTCATAGATATATTCGCAAAGCCCGATCAGCATCGCCGTATCGGTGCAAGGGCGCACGGCGAGATAGTGCGCTCCGAAATACTCCGCCGTTTCGTTGCGGTAGACGTCTATGCTGTAAATTTTCATCTCGCCTTTTTTAAATTTCTCTTTCATAATCTCGTAGTAGGCGTAGGAGTTATGCATCGGCACGCCGATGGCGATCTTGTTTGAGACGACTGGGTTGGTACCCCAAAACACGATCGTTTTGGCCTCCTTTACCACGCCCTCCCGGCGCGTAGGATTATGCGTCGGATCGATAGAACCCGTCACGTGAGGCAAAAACGCCGTCGCCGCGCCGTATGAGTAGCCGCCAAGCTCACTCACGTAGCCTCCTAGCGCGTTTAGCATGCGCTTTGCGGTGCGCTGCGAGTGGCCTACCTTACCTAGGCTACCCCACTGATAAAGCTGCCCGTAAATGGCCTCTGAGCCGTATTTATCGAAGTTTTCTTTTAAAATTTTGGCGCTTAGCTTTATCGCCTCGTCCCAGCTAACGCGCACGAAAGGCTCTTTGCCGCGAAGCTCCGGTTTTGAATTTGAGGGATCGGCTAGGAAGCTTTTGCGCACGTATGGGTATTTCACGCGCGTTTCGTTTTGGATGTGATCGCTTAGGGCGTTATTTAGCACCGTTGGCATCGCGTCGCCCTCGAACGGCTCTGTACCCACGACCCTGCCGCCGATGGTTTGGACGTAAAACGCGCCGAATTTATTCGCGCAAAGCCCCATTTGCTCGTCAAATATCGCCTGCGCTAGCGCGTTAAATTGTTTTGCTTGCGCCGAAGCCGCAGCTAGCGCGCCTAGTTTTAGAAAATCTCGTCTTTTCATGGTTGTCTCCGTTAAATTTAAATTTGTTGGTTGATTTGGTTTAAATTTAGCGGGATTTATGAGGTTGAACTTTGCATTGTATGCCTTTAAACGTATTACGCGACCTCGCGTCTTAGCCGTGATTTTACGAAATTTAGGCTTAATTTGCCATTTATCTATCGCGTCGCGATGGAATTCTATTAGAGCTAAGCACTAGACAAATTCCACTGCGACTATTTGGGTCAAAAGTTATACGTAAGGCTTAGATTGAAGGTGCGCGGATCGCCGTAGATCATTCGATTAGAACCGATGCCCTCAAAATAGCGCTTATCGGTTATGTTATCGACGTTTAGCTGCACATCTAGGTTTTTACTCGCTTTGTAGCCTAGCATTACGTTTGCAATCGTGTAGGCTTTCTGCTCGATCCTGCCGTATGGCGAGTCGGAATAAATCTTTGAGCGATACATCGCGCCTACGCCGATTCTAAATGTGCCGATCTCATATTTTGCAAAAAGATTTGCGCTGGTGCGGGAGGAGTCGCTGGCGTAGATATTGCCGTCAGCATCTTTGGCTTTGTAGTGCGCTAGCCCCATGCTTAGGCTTAGTGCATCGGTAATTTTACCGTTTACATCCGCTTCAAAGCCCCTGCTGGTTACTCCGCGACCCTGCTTGTAAGCGTAGGAATTTGTGCCCGTGATATACTCGTCGGTGCGGATGCCGAGCTTATCTTGGATGATCTTAAAAACGCCCAGGCTTGCTTGCAGATCGCCGTCAAAATACTCGCCTTTGATGCCCGCTTCGTAGTCCTTGCCTTGGATGGGATCAAGATATTTATTGTTTTTGTCCTTGTAGGTTTGAGGTTTAAAAATACTCGTATAACTTGCATAAAGGGTATGATGATCGTCTAAATCGTAAGTGATCCCTGCATATGGAGTAATTTCGCGGGTAAAATTTCTATTATCTGCTCCACCTGTAATTTTATATTTATAGTAACTCATCCGCGTTCCTAATAAGAGCTTTAAATCCTCGGTGATTGAGAGTTTATTCGCGGCATAAATTGCTTTTTGAATAGTTCGATCGGCATTATTTTGATCTACATACGGTAAGCGTGGATCTTCAATATGAAGGTCGTTAAAATTTATTCTAATGCGCGCGGCATAAGCAAGGCCTGCCGGAGTGTTTCGACTATTCCAGTAGCTACTTACGTTATCGGATCCCTTTTTGTAGAGATTATACATCACACCAAATACAAATTCATGATCTTGTCCGAAAAGCTCATACGGGATATTTGCGTAGGCATCGATATTGTGGATATTCTCTTCGCGCTTGTTAGCATAAACGCTAAGATCGGCGACGTTTCCGATGCCGCCAGGGCCTACCCTGCCGCCATAATAGAGCAAATTTGAATCGGTATGAGCACGACGAAACGAATAACTCAAGCTTAAACTCGCCTCGTTTGAGAAATATTGTTTAAAATCGGCATAAAAATCAAGCGTAGAGATGTCGTATCGCGTCCAAGGCTGAGAGAAAATTTGGTTTTTGCCGAAGTGCATGCGCGTGCCGTCCGAGTTAAACGCGGGCATTCCGCCCCAGCGCGTGCCATGTCGGCGTAGAGTCTGATAAAATGAGCCAAAGCTCAGCCTTGAATCGTCCGTTACATCGATATCTAATACGCCATAAACGGCAGTATTGCGACGATTGTAATAGTCCATATAAGAGTGCGATCGTTCATGCATAAACGCTAGGCGTCCGCGCACCGAACCGCTTTGATTGAGCGGGCTTTGCACATCGGTTTTAAGCCCGTATTTGTCGTATGAGCCGCCGTTTAGGCTGATGTATCCTTTCGGAACGGCGGAATCCGCGTGCTTGCGGATAAAATTTAAACTCGCGGCGGGATTTCCCGCGCCCGCCAATAATCCGTTCGCACCCTTTACTACCTCAACGCGCTCATATGGCAGTAAATTTAAATCGTTCGCCCCGAGGCTAAAACCTCCGAAGCTAGGCATCGAATCAAGCAGATAATAATCTATGCTAAATCCGCGCGCCGTAGGATAGAGCCTCTCATCCATACGCCCGCTCGTAATGCCCGCGATATTTCGCATCAGCACCTGATAATCGGTTATCCCCATATCTTTTAGCTTGGCTTCGGTCACCACGGTAAGAGACTGGGGCGTTTCTCTCGCCGTAAGATCGAGCCTGGTGGTACTTTTAACGAGCTTTCTAGCCTCATAATCTCTGTCGTCGCGACGGAGCTTTTGGGTATCTTGCACCTCTATGGTGCCTAAAGTCCTCCGGGGTGCTCGCAGTGGCGTTATTTTCCGAATAAAGCGAAGTTAGCATATTTAATGCGACTACGAGCGAAAGAGATACTTTCTTCATAACTTTCTCCTTTTAGAATTTCTATTTTTTAGGGTTATGTAAAATCCGCAAATGCTTAAAAATAGGGGCGCAAGCCCCGCTAAAAACCATATAAGCTTCGTTATTGCGCCGTATGAGCCTGCATGGGCGCGACGAAAGCCGTCTTGAAGTTTGTCCGAAAAATCCGCATCGTTTATAAAGTCCGCTTTTAAAATTTCGCCTGTATCTGATATCGTGATACGGCTCGCGTAAGGGCTTTGCAGCGGGTTTTGCCCCGCCTCGAAGCCGTATACGGTAAAAGCGCCGCCCGGACAGAGCGGAAAGGCGATATAGGTGGAGCGAAATTCTTTAAATTTAACCGCTATCCGCGCTAAAGCCTCATCTAGCGTCGCAAGATTTTGCGCCGTTTTCATGCTTACCGCTCCGTTTGATGCCGCGACGGTGGAATTTCGCTCGGTCTTAAAATTCTGCAAGACCGCGCCGCATGGATTTGCGAGCGGCTTGTAAGTTACCGCCCTTAGCTCCCACCATGCTCCGCTTATAGCTATAGCAAACATCACGGGCGTGCTCATGACTCCGATTAGGCGGTGAGCGCCGCGCATAAAATATATGGCCCGATCTAGCCTCAGCGAGAATAAGTTTTGCCAAAATTTTTTGTAGATAAAAAAGCCGCTAATGCCGATAAGTAGCGCGCTAAGCCCCACGATACCCGTAAAAATTCTACCGCCGCGACCTAAAAACAGCTCCGCGTGCAGTTTATTTATCGCGCCGATAAAGCCCTCATCTCGCGGCATGGGCGCGCCTTTAATCTCGCCGCTAAAGGCATCTAAGTAAATTATGATCCGCTTTTGCAGTTTCTGAGAGGAAAGTCTGATTTTATCGGTCTTTAAAGGATCTTGCGCGATGCTCCAGCCCATGATCGCGTACTCTTTAAATTTGGAGTTTATCTCGGATTGCAGGGCGCTAAATTTCATTCTAGCGGGGAATTTCGCCACGCTTTCTTGCGTCCTAAACACCTTGTCTTTTAGCAAAACTTCATTGATCTGCTCCGCGTAAACTAAAACCGAGCCGCTTATAGAAATGATTATAAGGGGTATGCAAAATATCAAAGATAGCCACAAATGAAATTTGCGCGAGATTTTGCGAAAGGATTTAGACAAAATTTTCCTTTTTTTGAAAATTATTTTAATTAAGACGGCGTGATTTTAGTGAAAATTGTATTAAAGCATCTTGAAAGTCGTTATAATTTTATAGCTAAAATTTTACGGCGTAAAATTTGCTTGAATGATTTATCTATAGAAATTTTTAAAAGCTATTTTAAAATTTTAAGAGCCGAGCGAATATTAAAATTTTCGCGCACAGGAGAGTTTAAATTTAAAGCAAATTTCGGATTTTAAAATTTCAATATCACGCAGGGTCGTGTTTGGGTTGCAGGCGTGGACGATCAACGACTCAAGTGGCTTGCAAATTCCGCACTCGCCAAAAAAACTCTGCGTTGCAGCGATTTAAATCTTTTATCGCGAAATTTGCAATTACGCGATTAAAAGAATTTACCGATAAGCGCGTAGCACCACAGCGCGGCGTTGAGAAATAGGCTCATCATCACGGCGGTGCTTGCGGTGTCTTTGGCGCCCTTGGCTAGCGGGTGGATTTCGCTCGTGGCAAGATCAACTGCGCGCTCAATGGCGGAGTTTATGCACTCGAGCACGAGCGTAAAGACCGCGCCGAAGATCAAAAATAGATTTAGCACCGCGCCGAAATTCCAAAAAAATAGCGACAGCAGAAGCGGGACGAACACGCAAAGCTCGAGTCTGAAGCTACGCTCGCTGCGCAGCATCTCGCAAAGACCCGCCATCGCGTAGCCCCAGTTGGCAAAAAATCGGTATTTGGGCTGATTGCGCATAATTTTCCTTTAAATTTAGTCAAAATTTCGTATAATCATACCAAAATTTTTAGGCCAAAGGCTAAATTTGAAACTGATTAGTTGGAACGTAAACGGGCTGCGCGCAGTACTCGGCAAAGACGGCTTTGCATGGCTTTCGGAGCAAAACCCCGATTTTTTGGGCTTGCAAGAGATCAAGGTGAGCGAAAAGGACGCTCCGAAAGGGCTTTATGAGCTCGGATTTTCTCAGATCGATCTAAATTCCGCCGCTCGCGCGGGATATTCGGGCGTGGCAAGCCTAGCTAAATTTAAAAGCGAGACGAGCAAGGCGCTGTTTTTCCCAGACGACGAAGGACGCGTGCTGCAACACCGCTTCGGCGATGTCGTGCTTTTTAATATCTACTTTCCCAACGGCCAAAAGGACGAGGCGCGGCTAGCCTACAAGATGGAATTTTACGCGAAATTCCTAGCCTACGCGCGCAGCCTTGCGGAGCAGGGACTCGGGGTGATATTTTGCGGCGACGTAAATACCGCGCACCGCGAGATCGATCTTGCAAACCCCAAAGCAAACTCCAAAACCTCGGGCTTTTTGCCGATCGAGCGGGCGTGGCTCGATGAGGTGGAGGCGGCGGGCTTCGTCGATACCTTCCGCGCCGTGCACGGCGAGCTGCGGGACGCCTACTCGTGGTGGAGCTACCGCTTTAACGCGCGCGCCAAAAACGTAGGCTGGCGGATCGATTATTTTTTCATCTCGGTAAATTTGCGCTCGCGGCTAAAGGACGCTTTCATCCTAAGCGACGTGATGGGCAGCGACCACTGCCCCGTGGGCATCGAGATCGAAATTTAGCCGGGGCAAATTTCGCGGCGCAAGCTTTGATCTTGCGCGGCTCGCGAGCGAGTAAAGACGTTTTGCGGTAGCGATGATAATATTGCCGCAGTGGCTCAGTTACTTTTGGCTCGTGGATTCGGCGCTTGCAAGCCGCTTTTGCGGCAAAGCCGCGCATAAATTTAACGCTTGCGGGCAGGATGCTTCCACAGCGGCGCGAGTATGGGCTTTCGTAACCGTTTGCAAGATTGCGTCCGAGCGGGTGCTCGCAGACCTAGATGCCGCCCTGACGGCTCGCGCGGATCGAACAGATCGCGTATAAAAGCTGCGCGATAAAATTTTAAATTTAAGGAGAGAAAATGTTGAGCGATATCGAAATAGCAAATGCGGCGAAGCCGGATAAAATTTCAAACGTTGCGAAAAATTTGGGGCTTGGCGAGGATGAGATCGAGCTGTACGGCCACTATAAAGCCAAGCTAAATATCAAGCCGCGCTCGCGCGCTTCGAAGCTTATTTTGGTCACGGCGACCAATCCGACGCCGTTCGGCGAGGGCAAGACTACGACCTCCATCGGTCTAGCCGACGCGCTAAAGCGTCTAGGCAAAAGCGTCTGCCTTGCGCTGCGCGAACCGTCGCTGGGGCCGGTTTTCGGCATTAAAGGCGGGGCCGCGGGCGGCGGATATTCGCAGCTAGTGCCGATGGATGATCTAAATTTGCATTTTAACGGCGATTTTCACGCGATCACCTCCGCAAACAACCTCATTTCGGCGGTCATCGACAACTCGCTGTATCAAGAAAACCCGCTAAAGATCGATAAAATTTTGTGGAAGCGCTGCATGGATATGAATGACCGCGCGCTACGCCACATCACCGTTGGACAGGGCGGGCGCACCGACGGAGTGCAGCGCGAAGACGGCTTTAATATCACCGCGGCTAGCGAGATAATGGCGGTTCTGTGCCTATCAAACGATCTTGCCGAGCTTAAAGAAAATATCGCAAACATCATGGTCGCCTACGATACGCAGGGAGAGCCGATATACGTGCGCGATCTGGGCTGCGCGGATGCCGTGGCGATCCTGCTAAAAGACGCGATGAAGCCAAATCTCATCCAAAGCCTAGAGCACACGCCCGCGCTCGTGCACGGAGGACCCTTTGCAAATATCGCGCACGGCTGCAACTCCATAATGGCGAGCAAGTTAGCTCTAAGTCTTGCCGATTACGCCGTGACGGAGGCGGGCTTCGGAAGCGAGCTCGGGGCTGAAAAATTTATCGACATCAAGTGTCGCCGCGCAGGCATCGCTCCGGATGCCGCGGTGCTCGTTAGCACGATCCGCTCGCTTAAATACAACGGCGGCGCGGATAAAGAAAATATCGCGAGCCCTGATCTTGCCGCGCTTCAAAGAGGCATCGTAAATTTAGGCGGGCATATCGAAATTTTACAAAACTTCGGGCTAAATCCTGTCGTGGCGCTTAACCGCTTCAGCTTCGATAGCGACGGCGAGATCGCCTTCGTGCGCGATTATTGCAAACAGCGCGGCGTGCAGATGGCGATTTGCGAAAATTTCGCCAAAGGAGGCGAGGGCGCGCTTGAGCTAGCCCGCCTCGTAGTAGATGAGTGCGAGTGCGCTAAGGAGCTGAAGTTTGCCTACGAGCTTAGCGACGATACGGCAAGCAAGATCGAAAAGATCGCTACTAAAATTTACGGCGCGAGCGAGGTCGTTTTCGAACCCGAGGCGCAAAAGGCGCTGCAGCATATCAAGGCCTTGGGGCTTGAGTGCCTAAACGTCTGCATCGCCAAGACGCAGTATAGCTTTAGCGACGATGCTAAAGCGCTTGGGCGGGCGCGCGGCTTTAAACTCAGCGTCAAAGATCTTCAAATTCGCACGGGAGCGGGCTTCATCGTCGCAGTCTGCGGCAAGATAATGCTTATGCCGGGGCTGCCGAAGGTTCCTAACGCGCTAAATATGAAGATCACTAGCGATGGCGTCATAAGCGGGCTGGCGTGAAATTTTATTTTCGGCACTCAAAACCAAAGCCGAAAATTCCGCGCTTGGGCGGTAAAATTTAGCTGCAAGCTTCGGCGGCGATAAATTTTGCTTTCAAGCTGCAACGAGTTTATCGCGCCCCAGTTTTAGTGCATCATAGTTTTGCTATGCCCCGGTTTTATTGCGCTGGGTTTTAGCCGGTCGAGTTTTGATTGGTCGGATTGGTCGGATTGGTCGGATTGGTCGGATTTTAGCGCGACGAGCTCGGCCCGCGAAATTTCATTAAATTCTGCGTAAAATTCTACACAGAATTCGGCGCGAAACCCATGCAGGTTTGGCATTTGAAATTTTGCTCGCGAAATTCCGCGCAAAAACCAAGCGCGAGATCTTAAACCTAGCCGCCCGCGAGCTTGCGAGCTCACTTGCGGCAAGATTTAAAATTTCATAACGCGTGGGCTCGCCGTGAAATTTAAAATTTCACGCGGCCGCGCACAGTGTCATGTGTCGCTACGAGATTCTAAATTTCATGTCGAGCGCACCGTGAAATTAATCCGTCGGTAGCGCAGCAGATCGCCGCACAATCTGAAATTCGCGCTTGCGCCGCGACATGCGCCGCTGCGAGTTAAATTATGCGGCAGGCGAGCTAAATTTCACGCTCGCGCGATCAGTCATGTTGGCGGAGGTTTGCGGCGCCCGGATTAAATTTTACGCACCGCCGTGCATCGCCTGCGGTGGGCGCGGACGTCTGATCCGCTTTGCTTGCAAAGGCGCAGGCGGCTATAGCTGCGCGGTAGTAGAGCTAAATTTTACGAGCTGCTGCGTCGCGGCAATGAAATTTTGCGCCGTGCTGCTCGCTGCGAACAGAATTTGTGCGATGATATGTCGGCTATACGCTCGTAAATTAAATTGCACTACACGCACCCGTCGCCTGATTGTCGCGCGGGATTGAAATTTGCGCGCTGCTGCTTGTCGTAAAATTTTAGGTCGCTGCACGCCGCGCCATAGCTGTCGTAAAATTTTAAATTTCATGCTGTGCGTACGTACGAGCTAGCCGTAAAATTTAAATTTTATGCAGGCGTGAAATTTGCTTCGCGTTACGCTGTGTCGTACATCGTCGCGAGCCAAATTATGCGCTGCTGCGGAATAAAATCTTGCATGCCCGCTGCTACCGCTCGGGCGCCGTATGCCTGGCGGCTCCGTTTTGCGATCCGTTCGCGCCGTATTTGTTGCGATCAGTTACGCGCGTCGCCGTCGCAGTGCGAGATTTCGCGTCGAGCTCTATTTTAGAGCTTTGATTTGCAGCGAGATTTTACGGCGCGAAATGGCGTTAAATTCCATCCTGCGTGAGATTTTGGAATTTTAAAATTCCCTTTCGCGGTATAATTATATGAAATGCTAAAATTTGCAGGATCTTAATAAAGGAATTTTAAAATTTATGAGGCGTGGCTTTGTGGCGCGCCCGCAAGAAAGGAGCGATCATGGACAAGCTGGATAAAGAGGAGCTAGCAGAGGTGTTTGTCGCTAGGCTCAAAGCCCTAGCGCGTAGCGGTGGTGCCGATCTGCGCGAGCTTGATCGCGAGTTTTATGGATTTAGCGCGAGGCTTGGCGTGCGTTACGACTTTGCCGGTAAGTTTAGCGTCTCACAGATAAATGGCGGCGAGAGCGCTCAGCTGCATTTCGCAGATATCGCGCAGTTCGAGGCTCATGCGCGCGAGTGCCTACGCGCGGCAAGCACTGATGCGGAGCTAAGCGAGGCCTTTATGCTACGCCTGCGTGCAGATCCCCAAAAAGCCGCTACGAATGCGGATCAGATCATAAAATTTCACGATTTTAAGCCCTTTAGCGTTCAGCTGCGCTGCGAGCATTGCGGCGGATCGGGCAGGAGGCGCTGCAAAGCCTGCGAAGGCACAGGCAAGACGCCGTGCGCTAACTGCGGCGGGCGCGGGCGCTTGATCTGCCCCGATTGCAAGGGCACCGGCGGATATAGCCGCGCGGCATTAAGCTCTACGGAGGCTCATGCGCGCAGCCTTTCTGAAGGCGATTCTGCAGGCTCTGCGTCAAATTCTATGGGCTATCGCTTTATCCCCTGCGCTAGCTGCGGCGGTAGCGGCTCGCGCATTTGTCCCGCTTGCGGCGGTGCAGGCAGATTGCGCTGCGAAAAGTGCGGTGGTGCGGGCGATTTTCGCTGCGAGCACTGCGATGGGCGCGGGTATTTCACTCGCACCGGCAAAATATCCGTTTATGCCCGCCCGAGCGTCAGCATAGGCGCTAGCTCGCAGGTTTTTGGGCGCGAGCTGCTGGAGTTTTTATGCAGCAAGGGCGTAGGTTTTGCAGCTCGCAGACTTTTGTTTCGTCTATGCTCGCTGCGAGCGGTGCAGGGCGGCTGCGAAGCGGTATTTAGCGCGGAGGATGATTTTTTGCGCTTGAGTTTTGCCGTCTGCGGCAAGGCTTACGATGCGGCGTGCTTCGGCGGCGTGACATTCGTAAGACCTAACTTTTTTGACGAAGTTTTTGCGCCGGAGCTTGCGGCGGTACGCAGCGCGCCCGCTAGGCTAGGGCGGGACGATGCGCAAAGCCTTTTTGCGCTATTTCGCGCGAAGCCTGTGCTGGATGCGGCGATGCGCCTAGCTAGTGCTAAGCTGCGCGGCGAGACGCTAAATCTCGAGCAGTTGCGCGGCGCGGATGGACATTTTAACTTTGCAAATTCTACCTGCGGCACGGCTGATCGCGACGCTTTGAGCCTTGCAAAAGACGCTTCGCACAAAGAAAATCTCAAGGGCGGCGCGAGTGTAAAATTTGCGGGCACGAAATTCGCGAGCGCTTCGGCAAATTCTATGGGCGCGGAAGATAATCGCTTGGGGTTGCGCGGAGAGCAAGGCAGGTTCGCAGGAGGAGTGAGCGGTGGCATAAAATTTGCCGGGGCGGATCTTTTGGAAGGTGGAGAGAATTCTGCCGGCGATTTTGAGGCTAGGCAGCAAAACAGCGAAGCTCTCGCGCAGAATGGACCTAATTTTGCCGGCTCGCAAGAGGGCTTAAGCGGCACTTCTGATCGCGCCGCGGAGGATCTTTACGAATTACACGGCGAGCGAGATTACCGAGATTTAAGCGCCTTGGGTGCTGAAAATTCCACAAATTCCATAGACTCCGCCGCAATCAATTCCGCAAATTCCAAAAACCTCGCCGCTACAAAATTTAAAAATCGCGCGAATACGCAAAGCCCTGCCTCGTCAAATTCTAAAATTTCGCCCTTTGCCCAATTAAAGAAATTCTTTTTTCCGCATTCTTTGCGCGAGGATTGCGCGCAGAGTTTTGCCGCGGCGATTATGCGCGTTTGCGAGGGCTTTATTTCGCAGCAATGCGCTCGCGATTTGGGCAGCGCGATGGCTGGGGCGCTTGGCGTGCTAAGCCCACGCTATGACCGCGCGGTGTGGCGCATAGGCGGAGGCGCGCTCATCGCAGCGGCTGCGCTGGCGTGCGAGGGCTGCTTCGAGATGATCTTTGCGGAGCATTATTTTTGGGCACTCGCGTGCGGTGCGGTAATCGCTGTTGCGGGGATGTTAGGCGGTGTGGCGCTGTGGCTGGCAAGCGTAGTGCGGTGCGTCGTAAAAGCTCGTAAAATTCCACGAGAGTATCGCTGCGGCAGGAGCGGCGCGGCGTTTGCTAGCTTTTGCAAAGCTCTGCTCTGCGCCGTTTTAGCTAGCGCAATCTACGGAGGCGCGGCAAATACGGGCTATGTGCCGAAAACCGGCGCAGCAGGGCTGCTGCGAGGGTGGATGCCTACATTTTTTGAGGACGAAAATTCCGCTTCCGCGAGTGATGGCGTAAATTCTGCAGACGAAAATTCTACGAGTGCAAGCTCTAGCGGCTCTGAAAGCCCTGCTTCAAATTCCGTCTCCGGGGCGACTAAGGATTCCGCTGCGATGCAAAAGGATAAAATTTTATATATCCAAAAAAGCATCGGAGTGAAGCAGGATGGAATTTTTGGCGCACGCACGTTAAAAAAGGCGAGGGAGGTTTTGGATCAAAACCTAAGCGGCGTCGATGAAATTTACGAGGCTCTAAAAAGCAAAGAGCAGGCGACGACAAATCTACGCCAAGGCAATAAATCCGCGCCTTAGGCTTGGCGGGCGATCTTAAAAAACCAAAAAGGACGAAAATGAAAAATAAAATTTTAATTCTAGCATTCGCTGCGGCGCTTTCCGCAAATTTCGCGCTAGCTGAAAATTTTGAAATCACCGCAGACGATATAAGCTGGGCTACAAAATCCTGCGATAAGGGCGATATGAAGGCGTGCGGGGCCTTGGCGCAGATTTATAATTATGGCTGGGGCGTGCCGCAAGATCTGCTAAAGGCTGCGCCGTTATACGTCAAAGCTTGCAAAGGCGGCGATGTGGAGTCGTGCGTAAATTTAGGCATTTTGTATCAAAGCGGAGAGGGGATGCCGCGCGATGAGGCAAAGGCGGTGGAGCTGTTCGACAAAGCCTGCGATGACGGGCACGCGATAGGCTGTAGTAACGCGGGCTCTGCGTATATCAAAGGCAGAGGCGTGCGCAAAGACGCTATAAAGGGCGTAGGTTACTATGTGCGCGGTTGCGATATGGATATTGCGGACAGCTGGCTTGCGTGCTTAAATTTAGCGCGTCTTTACGAGGGCATAGATAATGTTAAAGCCGTGCAGTACTACAAAAAGGCCTGCGAGCTAGGCAGCAAGGATAGATTTATGAGCTCGGTAGCGGAGCATGAAAGGGCATGGCAAAGCTCATGCGAAAGCTACGAAAGGCTTAAATAGCCCGCAAATCTATGCATTGAAGCAGACTCTCGCGCTCGCCGTGGCTACGGAGCAAGAACCATAGCAGATTTCGCATAAATAGCGCAAATCTAAACATCAAGTATCCTGTAGGAGCGGAAACATAACGGCGCAAGCTCTTAGCGGGCTCGTATTTTAGGAGACAAGATAATGACGTTAGCGCTGATCCGCCACATTACGCCGCTGATCGATCGCGGCGTGTGCGACGCTGCAGAGGCCGCACGGCGCGCGATCCTGTACGATACTACGCAAAGCTTAGCTCTGTATGAAACCTATAAATTTAAAAGCAGCGTCGCATACGAAAAGCTCGCCCGCATAAGCCGAGTATGCTCATCGCCGCTGCCGCGCGCCGCACTTACGGCACAAAAGCTGTTTCCACACCGACGGGACATAGAGTACCTAGAGGCTTTGCGCGAGTTTAATCTGCGAATATTCCCCGTGCCGCTAATAAAAATGCCGTTTGATTGTTGGCTCGTGCTCTCGCGCCTGCTGTGGCTGTGCGGCATGAACCCTAGCGGCGCAAGCGCGAAAGCAGAGCGGCGGCGCGCGCTTGATCTGATGCCGTCGCTGCTGGAAGCGGACACGGCGGTGATCGCGCACGGCTTCGTGCTGCGCGTCATACGCCGTAGCGCGCGGCGGGCAGGCTACTGCCTGATATACCGCTTTTGCGAGGGCTGCTTCTGCGTAGAAATTTGGCAGTGCGCCGCGTAAAGATACCGCTCTGCGCGAAATTTTGAAATTTTGCGTTTTGTAAATTTTAAATTTAATGTGTCGTTTGGCAACTGTCGCGAGGCGGCGAAATTTTATCATGCAATGAGCGCTGCTTTTTTGAATACGGATAGCCCGCCGCCGTGAAGTAAAATTTAAACCATACGGCGCGAGCGAGGTCGTTTTCGAACCCGAGGCGCAAAAGGCGCTGCAGCATATCAAGGCCTTGGGGCTTGAGTGCCTAAACGTCTGCATCGCCAAGACGCAGTATAGCTTTAGCGACGATGCTAAAGCGCTTGGGCGGGCGCGCGGCTTTAAACTCAGCGTCAAAGATCTTCAAATTCGCACGGGAGCGGGCTTCATCGTCGCAGTCTGCGGCAAGATAATGCTTATGCCGGGGCTGCCGAAGGTTCCTAACGCGCTAAATATGAAGATCACTAGCGATGGCGTCATAAGCGGGCTGGCGTGATTTGAAATTTTATTTTTTGCGCCTCCATTTTTTTTTGCACGCCCGCCTTGGGGTTTAAGCTTAGCTCACCGGCCTAGTCGCGATTTAAGCTTAGCATTCGTAGGTACTCAGACGAGAGCGGAGTAGAGTTACCGATTTGCAAAATTTAGCTGAATTTGCTCGCTTGCGGGTAAATTTTAAGCGCGGGATTTTGCGGATCGGCTTTGATTTTTAAAAACAGAGGCGAATTTGACGTTAGGTTTGCCTTTTAAAATTTGACGGATTGCCCATAATTTCTCGCCAAAGCGGATAAAATTGCTTGCCTTTTTTGGCAAATCGCCACTAATCGTAAATTTGAGATTTTTACGTCAAATTTATGAGAAAATCGACGTAACATATTTTGGCGTTTTTATTGATCAAATTTGCTTAGGCAAGCCAAAAATCCTGCGCGAAACAGAGCTAAATTTTAACCCTCTCCCACGGCTCAATCCCGCCTGCAACCTCCTCAAAAACGCCTGCGATTTCTATATTTTTTACGCTTAAATTTCGCTCGTAAGCCTTGATGTCGCGTGATTTTAACTTCTCTTGCAAAAATGCGAATTCATACTCTATCTGCCCGCGAGTGACGGCTATTTTGGCTAAATTTCGCTCGTCAAATTCGCCCACTTTTGCCGCGTCAAATTTATAGCCGCGAGCGCACGCCTGCGCGTAAACCTCCGCCAGATACCCGTTTATCGCCTCTAGCGCGTTTTCGTGCGCGTAAAAGCGGTCAAGCTGCGGGTGATTTTTGTAGCCTTTAGTTAGCCCCGCCAGAACGTTTTTAGCTAGCAGAGCCTCGCGCCAAAGTGCGACTAGCCCCTTTGCATCGAGATATTTAAAGCTTATCGTCCAAAGTCTCATTTTCGCCTTTCGTTAAATTTCGTCGTCAAATTCGGCGCGCTTTGCGCCACAGCGTGAGCGGCGATAAATTCGCGCCTTAAATTTAGCCGCGATCTATCGAAGCTAAATTTTACCTCGCCGCACCTTTGAGCTTGCCCGCTCATTGCAGCTTGCCTCTGCATAGCACAGGGATCTTTTCTACGACCTCGCCGCCGCTAACGAGGTAGGCGAACTCGTGTAAATTTACGACGGGGCAGATGTGGTTTGGATAAATTTCGAGCCGATCGCCTACGCGCACGGCGTCTCGCAGCGCTCTGTGGTAGATGATCGCATGCTCGTCGTAAACGCCGCTCACCCACACATCCGTGCCCTTTATGCGCCCGAGTCCGGGCGTGGCGGTGAAGCCCTCGGTGCGCCTTTGCTGCGTGAGCCCCTTGGCGCCGACGTCGGTGATGATGCGATCCGCCGTAGGTCTGCTGATGACGGTCGTAAGGATACTAGCTGCATTCATCGAATAATCGCCGTACGCCTGCGCCTGCGAGGCGTCCATAAAGATATATGTGCCCGGGCGGATCTCGGTGACGCCCTTTAAAATTTCAAAATCGTTTATGAGCGAGGGCGTCGAGCCGATGCTAACGACGCGTGCGGGCAGAGCCAGCTCGCGCGCGATATCCGCAAACTCCAGCGTGCGGCGCTGTGCGGCTAGATGGATGCGCTCGCATTCGTTTTTATTGGCGGCCTTGTAGGAGTGGCCGTCGTGAGAGAATACGCCGCGGAATTCGATATTTTTGCAGCTTTTTAGAAATTTTATAAACGCCGCGAAATCCTCCTTTTCCACGAAGCCC
The DNA here is from genome assembly GCF_019423325.1 of Campylobacter sp. NCBI lineage: Bacteria > Pseudomonadati > Campylobacterota > Epsilonproteobacteria > Campylobacterales > Campylobacteraceae > Campylobacter > Campylobacter sp. The sequence continues at coordinate 120,179 of NZ_JAHZBQ010000001.1, forward strand.
GAGCGGTTTTCGCCCACTTCGATCTTGGCAAGCACGCAGGCTTTCGTGCCGCTGCGCTCAAAGGCGCGCTCTATTAGACGCGCCTGCTCTATGCTATCTGCGCCTAAGCTTAAGTTTATCCCTGCGCGCAAAAGCGCGATGATGCGCTGAAATTTCAGCTCGCCCACGATTTCGTTTGCGATAAATATATCTTTTAGCCCGTTTGCCGCCATGATCTCGGCCTCGCCCGTTTTGGCGACCGTGATGCCCGCAGCGCCGAGGCTTTTTTGCAGCTTCGCGAAATAGGGCATTTTGTGCGTTTTGGTGTGCGGACGCAGGCTTACGCCCGCGGCGTCCGCGTAGTTTTGCATCTTTTGCAGGTTGCGAAGCACGATCTCGCGATCAATCAGCAGCGCCGGCGTGTCGATGTCGGATATCTTCATAAGCTTCCTCCTTGTTAAATTTACGAAATTTTATGCAGCCGCGCTTGGTAGCTGCGCCCGTTTTGCGGCGGCGAAATTTTAAAATTTAGCGCGGCTTACAAAGGGCGAAATTTACGCGCTTCTCGCAAAAAATGGAATTTACGCACTTCTCGCAAAATATGGAATTTGCGTGCCGTAAATTTGTCGCTGCTTGCGAAATAATGGCTTACTCGCCGTAAATCGGTGCCCTTCGCGAAACGTCTGAATTTAGACTAGAAAATTTTGTTTACGCGTATTAAATTTAGCCTCGCTTGCAAAATTGCAAAATTAGCGCATCAAATTTAAGGATGCCTGCGCGAAGCGTTTAAATTTAGCGAGTAGATTTGCGTTTCCGCGCCGCACAAAGCAGCGCAGGCAAAAGCAATACCGCGCGCTGCATGAAAAAGTCAAAATAAAATTCTAAAATGCGCTGAGTGAAAATCAATACACACCCCCTACCGCTAGGCTCATGGAGTTTTCGGCTCCGCTTCACGCCGTTTTATTCCTCGCGCGTCTATTTTTCTTGCGACACATATTCGCGTTAAATTTTTCGGCGAGCGACCCGGCACACTATCTGTTTCCGCGCCGCCGCTCGTATTTTTTTGATAAATCTCGTTTGCACCGCTGCCAGTGTTTTTTACTAAAGCTCGTTTTGCGCCGCACGCTGCACATCACCGTATATTTTCGCACCGCTACTGGTTTCCGCAGCGGCACTTCATTTCTAGCGCGCCTCGCCTCGAGATTTGCTATTTTTTGTCCTGAAGCACCTTGTCGCGCCATTTCGAGTTTGCTTTATTGTCGGTCGCTACGTCTTTGGATATCTCGGCTGCCGCTTCGAAATTTTTACTCACGCCCTCTTTGGAATTCTCGTATTTTAGGGCATTTTCGCTTTTGATACCGATGCTGCGTGCTTCGCTTGCGGCGTCGATATTAGCGCCTAAAAAGATAAACTCCCAGTCGTATTTTTCCTGCTTGTCGCTAATCATCTTTTTGATCTGCGCTTTGGAGTATTCGCGGCTCGAGTTCTCCTGTCCGTCGGTGATGATGACGAAAAGCACGCGATTATTTTTGGCATAGATGTCAGGCACGCGCTCGATACGCGCTATCGTGCTGCCGACGGCGTCAAGTAGCGCGGTGTTGCCGCCGGCGTAGTACTCCTTGGACGTTAGGTTTTCGACCTTCTTAAGCGGCGTGCGGTCGTGGATGACATTAAATTTCGTATCGAAAAGCACGGTCGTGACGCTGGCGTCGATGCCCTCTTTGCGCTCCTTTTCTATCATCGAGTTAAATCCGCCGATCGTATCGCTCTCAAACCCGCTCATCGAGCCTGATTTATCTAAGATCAGCACCAATTCCAGGTGATTTACGCCGTCTTTATGATCGGGCGGCGTCTCTAGCTCTACACTTTTGGCAAACAATATGCCCGCAAGCGCGGCAACAAGAAGGATGATTTTTTTCATAGGGGCTCCTTTGTTAAAATTTTATTATTTTACTATTGTATCGCTTAAGCAATGAAATTTTATCGCTAAAGCTTCGCCGCACGCCCCTGCTACGTAAATTTTAATACGAAATTTTGTTGCGGAATTTTAACGTATCTTTGCGCACGGCGCCGCAAAGTTCGGCGTGACATAGAATTTTGCATGGCGCAGAATTTCACCGCGAAATTTTAAGGCGTAGAATTTTATATGGCACGGAATTTCGCGTGTAAATTTTATGCGGCACGGAATTTTATAACGCCGCAAAATCAAACGTCTGCGAATCTGCTCCGTTTCGCGCTGAGGTAGCTTCCGATCTCGCTTATCAAAACGCCTGCGAGGATGAGCGCCGCGCCTAAAATTTGCATCACGCTTAGCCTCTCGCCGCCCACGAATACGCCCATGATGCCCGCCGTTACGGGCTCGAGCGTGAAAAACAGAGCGGTTTTTACGGGCGTCGTGTATTTTTGCATCAAAGCCTGCGCAAAAAAGCCAAAAACCGTTCCTAGCAGGCAGATCACCGCCATCGCGACGAAAAAGCTTCGATCCATCACCGGCACGATGCTGACTCTTTCAAAAAAGATCGTCGCAAAGCAACAAAGCACGCTTAAGAAGAGGATCTGCATGTAGGCGATGCCCGCTACGTCGCAGCTTTGCACGAAGCGGTTGGTCAGCACGATGTGAAACGAATACGCGCAGGCGCAGACTAGCGCCAGCGCTTCGCCCTTGCCCAGGCCTAACTGCGTATCGCCGATGAGATAGAGCCCAACGATCGCAAGCGCGATGCCCGCGTAGGCGTAGGAGTAAATTTTATGCCTAAACAGCGCCGCGGCGATGAAGGGTACGAGCGCGACGTTTAGACCGATGATGAAGGCTACGGAGGAGCTTTGCGCAAATTTAAAGGCGAAAGTCTGCGACGTAAAGCCCGCGAATAAAAACAGGCTAAGCACCGCGCCGTGCTTGATCTCGCGCGAAGTTATGGCCTTGAGCTTCGGGAAAAATATCGCGCCTGCGATGATGCTCGCGGCGAAAAAGCGCCAAAATAGTAGCACGAAGACGTTGTTGCTCGCAAGCGCCTGCGAGGTGGGCAGATACCCGAGCCCAAAAGCGATCGCCACGAAGAGCATTCCGATGTCGGCTCTGAATTCCAAACTTTTATTCATCAGTGTCCTTTTTGAAAATTTAAAGTGGTAATTTTACGAAATTTTAGGTAAAAAATAGGCTAAATTTTGACGATTTTGACGGAGAGGTTTGGAATTTTGGTTTTTAAAATCGCGAGTTAAATTTTAAGTACTGGCTCGTTTTAAGCTTTCGGTTCGTCTTTTTAGGCTAGCGCCCGGTTCGCCTTCTTGGGCTTACGCGCACTTGTTCGCGCGATCATTGCGCCGCTTCGCTACGCGTACATTTTACGGCTGCTACTCGCGCGTGGCTAAATTTAAAATTTAATCGCCCGCGCCCTCTTTGTCTTTTTTTAGAATTTCTATGTTTGTGCGCTCATTCGCGCCTTTTAAGCTTATGGTTTTTTTGAGCGCGGATTTGAGGGGAGCCTTCGCCTCTTTTGATTTCGTCATCTTATAGCGCCTCTTTCTTATCTCTGCTTCGATAAATTTTATATCTTGCTGTGCGTATGGGAACGAGAGCGTGAAATTTTTTCCGCTTTGCCCGTCTTCTACTATCAAAATTGGCATCTCGCCCTTCATCCCTTTTTCCATAAGGGCATTTTCTATATCGATCTTTGTGCTAAATTTAAACGGCAAACATTCCCATTCTCTCCTTATACTGCGGCTGTCTATGATGACGCCCCTTTCAGATAACGGCAGTATGGCAATTAGCATCATTGCAAGACCCATCACGATCACGAGTGTGGTCTCGCCGCCGCCTCTTTGCATATGCCCGCCTACGCATAAAGGGTCGTTTGTATCAAAGCATGCAACTTTACCTCCGCCTCTTGTTGTTTTTATCCAAGGCTCATCAAACGCCACCAACGAACCCCAGGATAAAAATAGCACGATAAGCATAGTTTTTGCTATGGGGCTAGGAGGTATGAGCCAGGCGCCCTTTTGCACGGTTTTATAAGAGGCTTTGCTTTTAAAAACCATGCTTTTTAAAATAGCAAGCCCAAACAGTAAAAGATTTATGCCGAATATCAAATATAAAAATATCATGCCGCCGCCTTAAATTTAGATATTTTTAGCGTTAAATTAAGCTCAAGCATTTTGCTCGGCTGCTTTAGCTTTTGAAATTTCAGCGAGCTTTTCTGATATAAAATTTTGCAAAAAATCTATATCCTTTTGTGCATACAAATATCCCGCCCCGAATTTAACGCCGCTAATTTTGCCTCGTATGCTGATTATTTTTACGCCTCTTATAAACCATGTGGCGTAGTTCATCTCATCAAAGTATATCTTTTCCGTATGCCTAAACGGCAGAACCTCCCATTCTTTGCAGATGCCGCTTTTATCTATTCTGATTCCTTTTTGAATTAGCACGATAAATGAAAAAATTATGGCGCAGACAGATATGATTTTGCCGAGTATTAGTCTAGGCTCGCTTATTTGCAGATATCCATCCACACATCTGGGATCGCCTTCTTCGAAGCATCTTAAATTTATGCCTGCCGCTTTGTATTCCTGCGAGCAAATTTTATCGTGAGTGTAAAAGCAGGGTATCGGATTACCGTTGTGTTTTGCTGCATTCGAGCTGGATAGGGTGATTACGCCAAGGCTTAAGCACATTATAAACATCTGCATTTTTAAGAGCGGATCGGTGGAGATAAACAGAGTTCCGTGATCTACGGTTTTGAATGATCTGTTTTTATCAAGCAATGAAACAAGAAGGCAAAAGCCTATCGTAACATAAAGGATTATCGAAGCAAACTCGGCTATACTTTGCGACATAATAATGACCTTGTTTTTTTGGATTACGCAAGCTCGCGACTTTGGCAATTTTAGCGCAAAATTTCTAAATTTACGAGATTTTGAGCGCGCTTTTTATAAATCGCGATTAGAATTTTATCTCGCTAGCGTGATCTTACCGCGCGAAAGGCGGATTAAATTTTTGGCTTTGAGAACCTAAAGCGCGCGGTTTATTACGTTGCGCGAGGTGCCTAGGCGCTCTTGCGATGCCATAACGCGCCTAAAATTTCGCAGCCTAAATCTTAATGATAATTATCTAAATATTTAAAATCGCGCAATATAATTGCGAGCCTCAATCAAATAAAGATTAAATTTATCTCGCAAGGATCTACAATGAGCTCGCTTTTGAAGCGCAATAAAATTTTGTTTAACGTCCATCTTATTTTGTCGATCGTTTTTTCTATCCCGCTGCTTATCATTGGCGTTACGGGCGCGATTTTATCGTATCAGCACGAGTTTGAGGCGCTAATAAACGCGGGCTCTAAAAAGATCGAAAAAACGGGCGAAATGCAAAGCGTGGAAAAAATTCTGCAAAGCTTTAGCGAGCAAACGGGCGCTAAGCAGCCCGTAAGGCTCGTCGTGCCAAAAAGCGATGACGAAGCCTTCGTCGTTTACGCAAATAGAAATGATGCGTATCTAGTCGATCCGTACACCGCGCAGATCATCGGCAAGGATCGCGGCACGGGCTTTGTGCTAACGGTGATGTCTCTGCACCGAAATTTGGGTTTAGCGCTAAGCGGCAACAAAACTGCAGGCGAGGTCGGTAAACAGATCGTAGGCGCGAGTGTCGTGGCGATGATACTGCTCGTAATAAGCGGCGTCTGGCTGCATTTCCCAAGGCTTAGGCGCAAATTTATCGAAGCTATAAAGCCAAATTTTAAACTCAAAAAATACGCTCTTTTTTATAACCTACACACGAGCCTAGGCTCGCTAAGTGCAGTGATTTACCTGCTTATCTGCTTAACCGGGCTTAACTGGTCGTATAGCTGGTATAACGATGCCGTGATGAAGCTTTTCGTAAGTTCGCAAAATTTACCGCAAGCTAGCGCGCCTAAAGCCGCCGCCGCTTCTAAAGATCACGCCGCCGCACCTGCTAAAGAGGAGGGCAAAAAGCCCGCTATGTATAAATTTAGCGACGCGCAGAGGGCTTATGAGATATTCAGATCAAGTGGCATAGAGTATAAAGAATTTACCCTAATGCTCGCAGCCGGAGATAAGATCGGTGTCAGGTATTATGAGCCCGACGCGCCCGCTACCGCCCGTCCAAAAGGCGCGAGCGTGAAGCTAAAGGAGGGAAAGGTCGCGGAGCAGAAGCAGACGGACGGTATCACCGTGGGCGAGTTTAAAGACGCGAACTATCAGCTTCACACGGGCTATTTTTTCGGGCTCGCGGGTAAAATTTTATGGTCGCTCGTTTCGCTTTGTATGGCGCTTTTTATCTTTAGCGGCTTTTATATGACGGCAAAAAGGGCGTTTAAGTCAGAAAAGCTCAGCTAAATTTTACTTTGGCGATAGAGGTGCGACGAGCGGCGCAAGAGAGCCAAATATCTACGAATCATTGAGATGAAATTTTCCGAAGCGGATCAAGAAAAGCCCTGATTTAACGATATTTGAGGCATACTAAAATTATCGTAGATTAAGTCTTAAGGCTATATTGCTCGTGCATTTTACTATAGCTTACTTTTAAATTTTGCGATCTCGGCTTTATCGATTTGGGTAGACATGATTTTATTTAGCTTCGTTTCGTTCGCCTGAGCAAAACAAGCTTTGTCGATTCTGCCTTTTTGGAAATCTTGGTCTAATTTCGTTTTTAAACGTTTAAAAATTTCTTCTTTTGAGCCGATACTGATTAGTTTGTAGATCTCTTTTTCGTCGGTTAAAATTTTATTCTTATCGCTATTTCTATCAATGGCGATAATATTAATTTTATCCCCGAAATGCTCTTTTAGCTTTTTTAAACCGCTCGGCAAGTTGCCTTGGATGCTAGACATAACTTCAATACTTCCGCCGCGCCCATATTCGTTAAAGCGCTTAAAAGTATTGTCTAAAGCTTTTTCGGGCTCTATATGCACCGCAGCAATTGTAACGTCTAATCTCTTTTGCAAGCATTGCTCTATTTTTGGGATAGTCGGCGCCGGGTTTGCCAACTGCCCTTCAAAAATAAGTTTAACTTTATCATCGCTCATAAAATTTTTAACCGAGGTTGTTTTTCCGGCTCCAGGAATTCCGGTGATGAAAATTGCTTTGGTTTTATTAGGTTCATCGCGCTTCAGAACCTCTTCAAACTGCGTCGCCGCCAAAACAGCGGAGGAATTATGTATCGCGTCATTTACTAGAGCCCTATTTTCTTTTGCTTCAAAGCAAGGAAAAAGTTCTTTGAATGTATCGGAACAAATATAACGACCACCCGTGGTATTAGGGTGCTCATTATATTCTTTTAAAAAATTTTTTAAAGAATTTTTAGCAAGGACAATCGCTTCGTCTTGAATTTTTATCAATTCGGCATTAGAGCTGAAATCAATCTTTTTTATTGCGCCTACTAACTTTGATTGGCTATTTCTTATACCTGCTTGTCGTATTCTTTCAATACTCTTTTTTGGAGCACCGCGATAAAGTTGCTTTTCTATTTTCTTGCGATATTCAGCGTCGTTTTCCATTCGCGTTAAATGATCGCTCACGCCCTGCCACATTTTCATCTCTTCTTCTGTTAAAGCCATTTCAAGTCCTTTCTAAGAAATTTGTAGTATTTTAATACATTCTAATTATAGCATTTATCTTTCTTATAATTATGCAACAAATGTATATTGGGCTGCAGAAATACACTTTTAAGTTATATGGGATATTACTACGATAAAAAAGAGAAAACAATAAAACAAATATCGAATAATGAGCGATAAATGAAGGATATAACTAAATTTTACCTTCGCGGCAAGAGCGGTAAATTTATAAAATTTTACCTCGCTAGCGAAGATGATAAAATTTAAATTTACCCGCCATGACTGCTTAAAATCCCATATTTAGCGTTATTTGCCTCTTGCGCCGCGAGTGATCATCAAGGATTGCTCGTAGAAAATTAGCAGCGTTATCGAGACGCCCGTGCCGAGCGCCAGTGAGATCGAGATCGTGGCAAGGGCGTTATCGAAAAACGAGATGAGGTGGGCGAGCTTCTGCTGCGCGCCCGCGGCTTTGATATAAGAAAACAGCGCCAAAACCGCCTTGTAGGCGTAGATGCCAGGTATCATCGGAAGCAGCGCAGGAAAGGCGATAATCTCTGCGGGCACCTTGAGGCGCTTGGCGCAAAGCATCCCCAAAACACCGATCAGAAACGACGCAAAAAGCGTCGCGGCGGCGATCGAAAAAATTTGGCTCTGTATCAGCAAAAACCTGCACGAATGCGCAACCGCCGCAAGCAGCGCCGAGAAGGCGAGCGTCTTTTTAGGCGGCATGCACGCATACGCAAACCCGAGCCCCGCCGCAGCGGCAAAGCAGGCGTCCTTAAATACCAAAAGCGCTATATCAAACATTTACAAGCCCCAAATTTGAGATACTAAGCGTCAGAAAGAGCCCGATTGCGATGCAGATGATCAAAAGCCCCGTGTTTAGCCCTCTGCTGATGCCTACGAGCATATTTTCGTTTAGGATGTCAAATACCGAGTTGATCAGCCAGACGCCGGGGATCAAAAAGAGTATGCTCGATCCCACGGCGACGTCGGGTGTGGCGCTAAGCCCGTAGCGAGCCCCTAGCGAGACGATGAAGGAGACTGCGAACGAAACTGCGATGTATTGGATTTTTAGGTTGATTTTAAGCTTGCTAAGCAGATAGCGGGCGCAAATTCCAAAAGCCGTAGCTGCAAAAACGAGCGCCATCGCACCGCCGTCGCCGCCAAAAAGCTCGCAGAATGCGGCGTTTGCGACGCTGAGCAGAACGAGAGTCTTGGCAAAGCTTTTCTTCTGCGAGGCCAAAATTTCGGCAAATGCAGCCTTAGCGCGCGCAAGGGGGATTTTTTCGTCGTAAATTTCCCAGCTAAGCGCGCTTAGCTCCGAGATCAGATCGAAGCTGATCTGCGCCGCAGCGCCCGTTTTGACGTAGGTGCGGCGGATAGAGTTGTCCGCAGGATCCATCACGCTGATGATGAAGTGGCGCACAAAGATCATCAGGCTAGCCTCATAGTCGTAAGCGTCCGCTATCCTGCGCACGCAGTGCTCTATACGCGCGGTGTAAGTGCCGATACTAAGCATCTTGGCGGTGTATTCGCTAAGAAAATTGGTGAGCTCTTGGATCTGCGGCCTCACCGCTTCTGCTTCTTTTGCTGCCGCTATTTCTGTTGTCATTATTTCCTCCGCTACCCTTGTAATCTCAATATCGTTTGCACTGTTTTTGTCATTTTTGCTTCTACGGCGCTCATAGCAGCCTCTATTTCCGCAGCGTCCGCCGTTTTTGATGCCGCTACGGCGTCCGTCGCCGTAGAATTTTTATTTTTAAAATTTAATGCAGTGGCAGCGCCCGTGGAGGAATTCTCGCTATCTAAATTTGACGCGGCAACATCGCTTGTAGCGGTAAAATTTTGACTGCTTAAATTTTGATTATTCAAATTTAACGTCACTTTGGAATTTACGTCATTCAAATTTAACGCCGAGGTTGAATTCTCGCCGTTAGAATTTCTTGTCGCAGCAGCGGAGCCTTCATCGTTCAAATTTGAAGCGGCGAAATTCTGCTCTTTTAAAGAATTTTGCTCATCTAAATTTAAATCGCAGCCTGAATTCTGTCCGCTTAAATTTAAACTTTCGGCGTCCTCGCAAGATCCGCTAAATTTAGAATTTTCATCGCCCACGGCTTCACCTCAGACTTATGAGATCGAGCGGGTTGATGTGGTAGTTCTGCTGCGTTACCTCAAAGGTCAGATCCGAGCCGATGCGCCCGATAATGTAGCCCTTTTTGACGTTGGAGCCGACGCGCACGGTAGGCGGGATCTGATTTAGATGTGCGTAGATCGTGTGGACGCCGCCGCTGTGCTCTAGGATCACGACCTTATCGAGCACGGCGGTTTCTTTAGCAAAGACTACCTTGCCCGGTAGCACCGCTTTAACCTGCGTGTCGCCGCTGTTTGAGCCCAGCACGATATTTTCGTTGAAAAGCTTGATGTTATACACGGGATCGTTGTAATTGCCGAATTTTCGCTTCAAATACGCGCCGTTCAGAGGCGCTGCGGTTTTAGCTCCGCTGTATTTTTTAACGCGCGAGGACTGATAGCTCGAGCCGTACTGCTTGACCTTTTGGTTGATCTTACTTACGCGCTCATCCGCTGGCTCGCTCACTTCGGGCTCGGGCTCAAGAGGCGGCGCAGGCTCGGGTTTGCCCGCCTTTTTTGCCGCCGCTTTTGCTTTGGCGTACTCTTTTTCGCGCGCCTGGCGCTCCTTTTGCTTCTGCGCTTCAAGCTTTGCTTGGCGTGCCGCTTCCTCCTTCTGCGCTTTGGCTTTTTCCTCGGCGTCGTCGATGATCTTAAGCTCCTGCAGGGTCTTAGATATGGCGTCTTGCTCGTCGTTTATCTTCTCCAGCTTCGCGATGTAGTCCTCTTTGTCCTTTTTCATCTGCGCGAGCTTCTCTTTTTGGGTGGTTTGCTTGGCGTTGAGATCGGTTTTTTTCTTATCGTAGCCCGCCATGCTCGCTTGGATCGATTTGATCTTTTTGTTTTGCTCATTGATAAAATTTTGATTATTTTCGTAGTCTTTGATTAGCCCTTTCAGCTCGTCGTTCATAACGACGCCGAGCCCCTCTAAAATTTCGCTAGCTACGATGGAATCGGGAGTGGTGGTGGAATTTACGTCGGTGATGAGATCAAACGATAACTCTTGCGAGATCACGCTTATGATCTTGCTCTCCAGTTCGCTTTGCACGCTAAGAAGCGTGGCGTTTTGACTATTGAGCTTTTCAAGCTCCTGTGCTTCGGCGGCGTATTGATCCTTTAGGCCTTCGATCGTTTCGCTTAGCTGTTTGATCTCGCCCTCGCGCTTTTTAAAGCCCTCCTGCTCCTTTACAATTTGACCTGCAATCTCGTCGATCTTTTGCGAGAGCTGCATCCCCTCCTTTTGCGAGCTTTTAAGCTCTTGCCCAGCTTTGGCGATCTTGTCTTTCGTGCTTTGACCCTTTGCGGGCGCGGCATAAGTAAGAGCCGCGGCAAGCCCTAGCGCAAGAAGCGGCGCTAAAAAAGCCCTTTTCATGCTCGTTTATTTCCGATTTGCAGCATCACAAAGCTAACTGCGATGATAGATAGCGCCAAGGCGGCACTCAAAAGGATTAGCGCATCGTAAGGTAGCACTATGGCGGTGCGCAGATCGCCGATGCCCTTAAGCGTGGTCGAAAACACCTCCCAACCCGGAAGCGCAATGTAGAAGCAGGTCACGATCAGCGTAGCGATGAAGGAGTCTATTATCGCCATTCGGTAGAGTTTGCCGCTTTTTATCAGAAACGACGCGCCGAAAAGCTCCATGATCTCGATGCGCTCTTTGTGTTCGTAAACCCAGATACGCATCTGGCGGTGAATTAACATCACGCCTAAAAGCACGATCAGAAACGCAAAGCCGTAAACGAGACTTTTTATAAGCAGTAAAATTTTAAAAATTTCATCGTGAGTCTTTTTAAAAATTTCAACCCGCGTGAGCGAGCCTATGGATTTTAGATCCTGCTCGATCTTGGCAAGCTGCGCGGCGTCGGGGAAGCTTTCGAGCTTGACGCTATAAAATTTAGGCAAATTTTTACTAAGCTCGGCAAAGGCGTTTTGTGAAATTTTACCCTTTAGCCGCTCAGTGATGCCAGCGGTCGAAATTTCGCTAATCGAGCTGATCTTAGGCACCGCTTTTTGCGCGTCTTGCAAGTTGAGCGAGGTTTTGGAGACTAGCACGATGTTGTATTCGTTTTGGATCGAGCGCTCGTAGCTTTTGGTTAGGTTACTCATAAAAATTCCAAACTGCACCGAAAAAAGTAGCGCGACGAGCGAAAAGATCACGCCGAAATGGGTTTTAATCGATTTCATTTACTTTAGCGTCCTTAATCTCAAAATGTCGGTGCCTAAAACGAAGAGTAGAGGGCATTTTATGCGTCACGATAACGACGCAGGCGTTCCACGACTCGCACGCCGAGCGCAGCAAATTCCAAATAATGGCGCTGGAGTAGTCGTCCAAATTTCCCGTAGGCTCGTCGCACAGCAGCAGCCGCGGATTATGCGCCATCGCACGCGCCAAAGCCACGCGCTGCTGCTCGCCGCCGCTAAGCTCGAGCGGATACTTACCCATCTTATGCCCGAGCTCGACGTGGCGCAGTAGCTTTTTGGCTTGGTCTTGGCAGACCTGCTGATTGTAGCCCATTATCATTAACGGAAGCATTATGTTGCGCTCGATCGTCCATTCGTTGATCAGGCGGTAGTTTTGAAAGATAATGCCGATACGCTGGCGCAGGGTGCGCAGATCTGAGTTTGTGATGCCCTTTAGATCGCACAGGCAGACGTTCAGCTCGCCGCCGATGATGTCGATGCCGCCGTAGAAGGACTTAAGCAGCGTAGATTTGCCGCTGCCGCTCTTGCCCGTAATGATGACGAAGTCCTTCGCGCCGATGCCGAAACTCGCGTCTTGGATGACCGTGCCCGCCTTTTCGTAGCCTAGCGTGAGGCCCGCTGCGGTGATGATGTTGTAATCGTCCGTTATCTCTGCCATTGTGAAAATATCTCCGAAATTTTTTGATGTGCCGCGTGGTTTTCGCGCGTAGGAAGCGGGCGGCGGATGAAGTAGCTCGTGCCGCTTGCGTTTGCGCGGATGAAACACTGCTGCGGAAAGTCGAACGCCCCGAGCGAAAGCAGGATTAGCACGTCTTGCGGTTCTGCGGCGCACGGCTTGCTTTGCCGTTCGTTTTGCTGCTCGGCAGTGCACGGCTTGCTTTGCTGTTTATCTTGCTGCTCGGCACGATTTAATTTGCCTTGGTGTTCGGCTTGCAACTCGTCATGGCTTGGCTCGCTTCGGCGACCGACTTGCGACTTGATAGAGTTTGACTTGTTTTGCAATTCAGCTTGCTGTTCGACAGCGTGGTTTAGCTCGTTTTTTAGTTCGGCTTGCGGCTCATTTTTGCAAAGTAAGACGCTTGCTTTTTTTGGAATTTTCGTAACGTTTGCTTGGTTTGCGCGGATCACATTTGATGCGGCGCTTGCTTCCGCTGCACGGGTTGCCGTGAATGAGCCGCTCGCATTCGGCGCGTTGCTAGTATCTATTGTACCGATCGTTGCGGATGCAGTACTTGCGCCTGTCGCATCGATAGCTGCAAGCGCACCCTCCGTGCCGCTAGCATTTAGCGCGCTGCTTGTTGCTATCTGCTCGCAGGCTAAAGCGCGCTTTTCGCTCGGGGCGGGGCGGCTAAATTTAGCGCTCGTTGCGGCGCCTATGCTTGTCGTATTTCTCGCACTCACTACGCCGCCGTCTGTTAAATTTAAGCAGCTTACATTCAAGCGATCCTCGTTTAAATTTACGCCGTCTTTTGCGTCCGCTTCATTAGCACTGTTTGTATTCAGCGGGGCGCTTGCTTTTTTTAGAATTTGCGTAGCGTTCTCGCAAGCTAAAATTTTATCGCCCGCTGTCGTAGCTGAAATTTTGCCGCAGTCTGCCGAAATTTCATCCATGCTCGCGCGCTCGGTTAAATTTCCGTCGCGCGCCGCGTCTAAATTTATAGCTTCGGACATGCCGTCGGCGCCTGCTTCGTACGAGATAAAACCGCCATCTAGGTTTGCGCAAGGATTTGAGTTCGTTTTTGAGGTAAAATTTGAGCCACTGCCTGCATCAAAATTTACGCCACCGCCCGCCGTGCAAGCCCCCTCCGCGTCCAAGCTTTTCTGCGCGTCAAAGTAAAAAATTTCCTCAAAATGCACGAAAAAATCCTCGCCTTTGAAGGTAAAATTTTTAAAATTTCGCGCGATTGCCGCCGCGTCAAATTTTAAAAATTCCATCTCAAACCGCTGCGGCTCGCCCTGGCTCGCGGTTTTGTTCTCATAGATCAGATCGTAGATGTCCTTATCCATTTTGCGCCATCTATCCTCGTATTTGCTCGCTACGGCGGCGTCGCGGTTTTTGAAGTGCGAAATTTCGCCCGCTTTGTGCTGCACGTAGGGCGAGAGCTTTTGCATCGCGTAGAGGAAGTACTCCTCGCTGTCGGTGCGAAGCTCGAAGCGGCCGTTGCGCCCGAGCGTGCGTGCGATCTGCGAGGCGAACTCGTCGCTTATGACGCGGCGGTGCGGCGCGTCGTCCCACGGCACGGGGAAGTGCAAAAATACGCGCTGCAGGCAGCCCGCGGGAAGCAGGCTCAGCAAAACCCGCGCGTCGGTGGCAATCAACGCAATGTTTTGCAGCCCCTCGCGGATCGCTAGTTTTGCGACCTGTTCGATCGCGGGCTTGTAAATTTCGATACCGATTAGTAGTGCGTCTTGATTTGAGCGCGCCTGATGAAGCAGATGTCTGCCTGAGCCGAAGCCGATCTCGATAAAAATTTTATTAAATTTAGAGCTTTTTACGAGGGATAAAATTTCATTCTCGTCCAAAATCAGCGGCGTTTTTTCGGTAAGCGAGCTGCCTTTGTAAGCAAATGCCTGCGAGATGATCTGCCCGCAGAAGCGCTCTTTAAAAATTTCGAGCGCTCGCTGCAGATGGCCGATCTTGGCGGGCTTGGTGATCTTTTCGCCCTTTACTATCACTTTACCGCCGCCGGGCTTAACGATGATAAAAAACTCGCTATCAAAGCTCTTAGTTCGCACGAGCGTTAAATTTCTGCCGCGCGCCGTTTCTAAAAATTCGGTCTCGCCGAGCTTAATTGGCAGCGGCGGCAGGCTCACACTTTGGGTTATGAAATTTGGCAAACTTTATTCTGCCTGCGCTGCGGCAATGACTGCACTAGGCTTGGACAGCTCTCCGTTTTCGGTTTTGACGGTAATACGGTATTCATATCCTTCGCCATAATCGATATTGTCGATATACTCAGCGCTAAGTCTGCCGCGAACCTCTTTAATTGTGCTCCACGACTCGCCTCCCTTAGGACGGCGCTCGATTAGATAGGAGCTTACGCGAAGATCTGGATGCGGGCGCCAGATGATCTTAACGCGGCCCGGAAGTCCGTAGATCGCCTGCGCAAACGGCACGGACTCTAGCATTTTCGCGGTACTTGCGATAGCGACCGGAGAAGGAGCCGAAACGCCCTTGGCGCCGTATGTGCGCACGGTGTATTTATACGAAGTGCCCGGCTGCAGCCTCGTATCTACGTAGTGAGTGGAGTATGGATCTGTGATGGTGGCGATCTTTTTGGCTTCGCCGCCGCTTGCAGGCGCGCGATAAACGATAAAGCCCAATACGGCGGTATTTGAGTCGTATCTAGGCCACTCAAGCCCGATCTCATCGTCGCTCGTGATCGTCCTAATGCCCTCTACGCGCGGAAGGCTCTCGTCGCTTGCGCTAGGCGCGCTAGACGTAGCGCAGCCAGCCGCTAGTATCGCTAAAGTAGCGCTCAACGTTAGTTGGTAAAATTTTTTCATAAATTTCATCCTTTACCTTTTGATTTGTCGTAAAATTTAGAAATTCGCTCGGCAAGCCCGCGCAAATTTTCACCTCTTTGCCGCTTCGCGGATGGATGAAATAGAGCAAATAGGCATGGAGCAAAATCCTGCTAATTTTAGCGTTTTCGCTCTTAAATCCGTATAAATGATCGCCCAAAATGTGCCGATTTATCGAGCTTAAATGCACGCGGATCTGATGCGTGCGACCCGTGAAGAGCTTTGCCGCGACGAGATTAAAGCTCTTTAGGCTTATCGGCGGCAGAATTTGGTTTTGATCGGGATTTTTAAAATTTAAAAATTTATTCTCGGCGAGACGGGCGGTCTGGGTTTGATCCGCGCTCATTTTGGCGGTTAAAATTTTATCTACGCTATCCGCGCGGCTGCTTGGAATTTTATCTGCGCTTTGGATTGAAATTTTATCCGCGCTCCGCATGCAATTATTTGAAATTTCATCCGCGTTATCCGCACCTGCGTAGTCGTTTAAAATTTCATCCATGCCCGCGTTCTTGCTCGTGCTTGCGTCGGTCGCTAAAATTTTACCCGTATCTGCACCACTGCTAGCGCTTAAAATTTTATCCTTGCCTGTGGATACGACCGAAATTTTACCAGCGCCTGTAGTCGTGTCTGAAATTTTATCGGCGGCTGAAATTTTATCCGTGCCCGCAGCTGTACTATCGCCCGCGCTCGTACTTAAAATTTCATCGCACCTCTCGGCGGAATTTTGAAGTTCCGTTAGTTCCGCTCCGCTTAGAATTTCATAAAACGCGCTCTTTGCGCTGCGTCCGTCGGGCACGATCCCCATTTTTAGACGGTTTGCGGGGTTGCGAGCGATCGGGCGCTCGATCACGCAGGGTTCTTTCAGCGGCAGGTCGATGAGCGCGAGGTATATCCGCCCCATGCTTTTATCGCTTAGCTGCGCCGAGAGCGCGGCGTGCGCGGCGTTGTTTTTGGCGACGAGCAGGGCGCCGCTGGTGAGTTTATCCAGGCGGTGCACGATGCCCGCGCGAAGCTCGCCGCCGAGCGTGGAAAGCAGATAGCCGCGAGACTTGAGCCAGTCCACGAGCGTGGGCTCTTTGACGCTTGCGGCAGGGTGGACGGTAAGGCCTGCGGGCTTATTTACCACTAGCAGATCATCATCCTCGTATAAAATTTCAACGTTGAAGTTTAGCCGCTCTGCGCTCGTTTGCTGCGGCGCAGGCGCGGGGTAGTCGATGTGCACGAGCTCGCCTGCAGATAGCTTGTAGCCGGGCTTAGTTTGCACCGCGTCGTCCACTCTGACCGCTGCGGATTTGATTAAGCTTGATATTTGATTGCGCGAAATTCCAAGCTGCGAGCTTAAAAAAACATCGAGCCTTTCGCTACATTGTGCTATTAGATTATCCAAATTTATACCTTTTTTGGCTATTCTTACGTCAAAATTTTAATTAGGATTAAGCGTTGTTTAAAATTGACAAAAAGATTTTAGCATATTTTGATTTCATTCAACCTTTTTTGATCGTGCCGATAGTGGTTTTTTCATACGTTTTAATAAGCGAGGCAAATGACGTGCTGTCCTCGAAGCAGGTGGTTTATTTCGGCGTAGGATTTGCCGTTTTTACGCTGTTTTTTCTCTTTCCGATACGCAAATTTTTATATCTCATACCGATATTTTATTGGATCAACATCATATTGCTGCTCAGCGTCGATTTTTTCGGCGTTAGCAAGCTAGGAGCGAGACGCTGGCTAGAGATTCCTTTCGTGCATTTTACGCTGCAGCCCAGCGAGGTGATGAAGCCGGCGTTTATCCTGATGCTGATGTATCTGATACACAAAAACCCGCCGCCTAAAAACGGCTACGGGCTGAAGGATTTTTTGCGCCTTAGTTTTTACATACTTCTACCTTTTGTTCTGATCGCGAAAGAGCCCGATCTGGGCACTGCCGCGATACTTTTTTTGACGGGATTTGCGATCCTTTTCATCATCGGCGTCGATAAAAAAATTTGGCTTACGCTGATCATCGTTTTTGTGGCCAGCTCGCCGATTTTGTACGAAAACATGCACGATTATCAAAAAAAGCGCATCGCCGATTTCATCAGCGAGGAGCCCAATTACCAGGTTAAGCAGGCGATCATCGCTATCGGAAACGGCGGCATCTACGGCAAGGATAAGGATGAAGCGACGCAGACGCACTTTAAATTTCTACCGATTGCGACGAGCGATTTTATCTTCGCTTATACGATCGAGCGCTTCGGCTTCGTGGGAGCTGCCGCGCTGATCGCGCTGTATGCGCTGCTGATACTGCATCTGCTGAGCCTAAACTACAACTTCAAAAACGATTATCTGATACGGGTCTTTACGAGCGCGCTTGCCTCGCTCATCTTCATTTACGCGGGCGTCAATATCTCGATGGTGGTGGGCTTCGCGCCCGTGGTGGGCGTGCCGCTGCCGTTTTTCAGCTACGGCGGCAGCAGCTTCATCACCTTTATGATCCTCTTTGGAATTTTACAAAATTTGCTGACGTTTAGGATGAAAGATAACTACAAAACCTACAAGATCAGGATGTAAATTTGGCGCTCGCGCGGATAAATTTTGAAATTCTACAAAATCGCGCGAGTTTATTTTGAGCTTCGGCGGCGAAATTTGAAGCAGCGGGCTAAATTTTAAAGCTCGCTATAAAATCACGCCGATGCCGAGCGTAAAGACCACCGCGAAAAAGGCGTATGTAAAGGCAAATTCCAAAGTTTGCGAATTAAAAAATCCGTAGTACAAAACGCTCGTGAAAAATCCGCCCGCGAAGGCTACGGCAAAGATCCCGATCCGCGCCGCGACTGGCTTTGCGCCGCAAAATTTGTATAGATAAAAGACCCCGCAGAAGCTGATCGCAAACCAGATCATCGCAGGCACCGGCCCGCTTATGCCTACCATGCCGAAAAGATTGGCTAAATTTAAAAGCAACAAAAATATCACCGCAAGCGCGATCAGCGCGGATCTGATCATCTATCGCGCCTTGCGTCGGGCGCGGAATTTTCACCGCCTTGATTGAAATTTTGCGCGGAATTTTTACTCTCGCCGCCTTCGCCCGCCCCGCCGTTTGAAATTTTAAAATTTTCGTCGGAATTTTCATCGGCGCGATGCGTAGAAGTTTCATCGGCGCCGCTCGCGAAATTTTCACCAAGGTCGCCACTAGAGTTTAAAATTTCATCCTTGCTTTGAGAATTTGAAATTTCGCCACCGCTTTTAAAGTTTAAAATTTCATCCGCCGCAGCGTCTTTGCTTTGCGGCTCCCGCGTCTCTTTTACGCCGCCGAAATCCGCGTCTTTTAAATTTGCGCTCTCATCTGAGTTTTTAGAGCCTTCGTCCGCAGAATTTTTATAAGCTTTATTTGAAAATCTTTTGTGCCTGATCTGCAGATAAAAGACGAAGGCGACGAACACCACCGCCGTGATCGCGATGTAGTAGCGGTTTTCGAAGAGCAGCACGCCCTCTACCAGCCCCGAAAACAGCGCCAGTAGCGATGCGGTAAGAAATGGAAAGCGCACTACGTCTTTTTCGCCGATCGCTAAGGCGATGAGCGCGACGCCAAAGATCGTGGCGTTTAGCAGCGCGCCTAGGATTTTGATTTCGGCGAAAAGATTTGGATTGACGCGCGAAGTGACGTAGAGTGTGAGCGCAACGGCTGCGAAAAGCAGGATCAAAAATACGATTTTTTTCATTTCAGACCTTTTAAATTTTATCTTTAAATTTACGATTCAGCCGCACCTTTAATGCACATAGAGCGCAGGCATCGGTGCGTTGCATCTATCGTGTTCGCAGCATTACGCAAATATTGCGCGTCCTGCGGACATAGCGCGAAATTTTAGGGCGCGACCGTGCTGTTTTAAGCGCGACTGGCGCAATATACACGCTCATAACTTAAAGCGCAATCCTAATTGTGCGGACGCGGTTTGAAACACGACTCGCATTAGTGCGACAAAATCGCTATTTTTGCGCGACTTAAATGCGATTCTGTCGGTAAATTTTACCGCCAGCCGCACTCTGCTGAGCAAGTGGAGCCAAGTCCGTGCTTTAAATTTTTACCGCCAGCTGCGCTAAAAATTCCGCGTCTAAGCCGTATATATCCCTAACTCGTGGCGCCGCAAGACCACTCCGCAAAAAATTTACCCGCTCGCAGTAAATATTTGGCACGCGAGCGAATTTTGCATGCAAGCGCCGCACGTTTTGCTTTAAATTTAGCGCGGCGGGCTTTAAATTTTAAATTTACCGCCTTCGCGCTCTGTTTATCCGCAAGATCCATCGTGCCCGCTAAACTATATCTGCGGATCAAATCTCGGCGCCGAAATAAAATTTCATCTCGCTCGCAAAATGCGCAGCGCATAAAATTCCGTCACTTGTTTTTCTGAAAGTACGCGTCCACGCCGTTTGCGATGCCTTGGGCAATGCGATCTTGATAGGCGTTTTTGCCTAAATTTTTACCCTCCTGCGGGTGCGTGATGTAGCCCATCTCCACGAGCACCGCGGGCATCGTAGCGCCCACCAACACCCAAAATGGCGCCTCGCGTACGCCTCCGTCTCTGCTTGAGAAGCTCTTTTTGACCGAGCTTAGCATATAGCTTTGAATATCGATGGCAAGCTTGTTTGAGGATATTATCTTCTCGCGATTTAAGAAATTTAAAAAGGTCTGCTTCGAGAAGGTATTCATATCCTCCAAATCGCCCTTGTTTTCGAGCGCGGCGGCGTTTTTGCTGCGCTCGCTTCTAGCCGGGCTTAAGAAAAAGGTTTCCACGCCGCTCATTTTAAGTGCTGAGCTAGCGTTAGGAGCAGCATTTGCGTGGATCGAGATAAACATATCGGCGTTTTTTTTAGCGGCGAAAGCGGTGCGCGATCGTAGATTTATAAAAACGTCAGTGCTGCGCGTATAAAGCACCTTGTATCCGCGCTTGGTAAGCAGCGCACCGAGCTTTTTGGACGTGGCTAGCACGACATTTTTTTCCTTTTGCCCGTTTCCGACCGCGCCAGAATCGCTGCCGCCGTGACCGGGGTCGATTACGATGAGCTTGCCCTTAGTGGATTTGTAAATTTTACCGGCGGCTACGGACGCGGTTTTGGCACCTTGCGCATCATCTATCGTGCTGATTTGCGGCTCGCTATCTTTCTCTCGTCCGCGCTTGCGCCCTGATTTTTGATCCTTGTTTTTTTCTGCGCGCGCGGATTTTGCAGCTTTTAAGCCTTCAGCCGTACTTAAAATCATCATATTGCCGCTAATTTCAACGTTTGCGTTAAATTCTTTCGGGTCGCTAAGTACGATGCGCACGGTCCTGTCGTTGTATTGCGAGACGCGTACATCGCTAACGAAGCTATTTTTAAGCCGCGTTTTTTGTGACTTTTGCCGCGCGCTAAAATCAATCACGAAGCGAAAATTATCGCTACTTGCGATCGTAAAATCTTTATAATCGCCGCGCTTTAGATCGCGGTTAAACTCAAGCACGATCTCATCCCCATCACCGCGCAGAGAATTTAGCGTAAGCTGGGCGTTTTTGTCCGCTTTTTTGACGCTGCTTTTTCTAAGCTCGTTGCTTTGATCCGTAGCCTCCTCATCATCGTTTTGCGCGATTGCGTCCTCGCTGCTATCGTCCTCTTGTGTGTCTACGACCTCGTCTGCGCCGCGGGGCCTAGTGGAGCGTAAAAACTCCAAATCCTCGCTAGATAGCGAGCTTAGATCGGCTTCTTCTGGCGCGCGCGTCTTTTTGAGATTTTTGGAAGTGAAATTTTTTGAATTCTTAGAATTTTTAGAGGCGGAGGCTTTGGGGCTATGCGCTAAATTTGAAGCGTTTTTATTGTCCGAGCTTTTGGAATTTTTTGCGTTTTCATCTTTGAGTTTTTTAGAATTCGTGCTGCTATCGCTTACTTTGCCTTGTAATTTGGCTAGCGCAGATTCATAAGGCGAGGAGTCAAGCCCTAAATTTTTCGAGCTATAAACTAGCCTCTTTAGCGCTTTGATGCGGACCTCTTTATCGGACGCGTCTTGGTAGAGCGATTTTAGCTCCTTGTGCAGCGAGCGCTTGTAATTCGGCGTCGCTACGATGAAATCCTTATCGAATTTCGCAAAAAACGCCTCGCTGGAAGCTCCAAACGCCAATACGCAGCTAAAAGCCGCGATTAGAAAAATTTTAACTATCTTCGCCATTTACAAGTTTTTCTATCAATTCCTTCACGGATATTATCTCGTTTAATCGCCATCCGTTCG
Source organism: Campylobacter sp. (assembly GCF_019423325.1). Taxonomy (NCBI): domain Bacteria; kingdom Pseudomonadati; phylum Campylobacterota; class Epsilonproteobacteria; order Campylobacterales; family Campylobacteraceae; genus Campylobacter; species Campylobacter sp. The sequence goes on from NZ_JAHZBQ010000001.1 coordinate 141,809, forward strand.
CACCGGTAAAAAACAGACCGCTTTGCGTTTTACCCAGATACGCGTCGCTTAGGCGGTCGGCGATGCAGTATCCTACGGCATTAGCGCCTTTGCCGCGCTCGCATGGGCTTACGCAGTTGCTGATACAGCGGATCTTAGGCGCCGTGCCTGCGGCGATCATATCTTGCAGATTGGTATGAATGCCGCGCGCGGGATAGCCTACGGGCGATTTTAGAAGCCGTATGTCCTCTTTTTTGGCATTAAGAAGTACCTGCTTAAATTCCTCCGCAGCGTCGCATTCAAAGGTGCCGATGAAGCGCGTACCCATCTGCACGCCGTCGGCGCCTAGGGCTTTTACGCGATCGATGTCGGTTTTATCCCAAATTCCGCCTGCGACAAATAGCGGGAAGCTGCCCCATTGCGTAATTTCCGATTTTACTTGCGGGATTAGATTATCCAGCGCAAACGCGGGATCGCCGCACTGCTCGTAGGTAAAGCCCTGATGTCCGCCGCTAAGAGGACCCTCCAGCACTACGGCATCCGGAATGCGGTTATAGCGCTGCTTCCAGCGTTTGGCGATGATCTTAAGAGCCTTGGCGGAGGAGACGATGGGTACGAGCGCGACGTTCGGGAAATCTGCCGTAAATTCCGGCAGATTGGTAGGAAGTCCCGCGCCGCTAATGATGATGTCGATGCCTGCCTCACACGTGTCGCGCACGATGCGTTCGTAGTCGTTCGCCGCGCACATTACGTTCATCCCCAAAGGCGCATTGCCGCAAATTTTACGGGCGTTTTGTACGATGGCAAAAAGCGCCTCTTTGCTATAAAAATTCTCGCTTTGATAGGGTCTGCCCTCGAGCGATTTTTTGGCAAATTTAAGATTTTCGTAGTAGCCTGTGCCGACCGAGCTAATGACGCCTAGACAGCCGTTTAGGCTGACATTGCCGGCTAGCTTGTCCCAGCTGATACCAAGTCCCATGCCGCCTTGAATTATCGGGTGCGCAATCTCGTGTTTGCCTATTTTTATACTCATTAATCCACCTTTAATTTAGCGAATTTTTTCTTCCCTACTTGAAGCGTGTATTCGCCCGAGCTAAGCTGAAGCTGCTCATCTAAAATTTTATTTTGATCGATACTGACGGCGTTTGATTTTATCAGCCTGCGCGCATCCGAGCTAGAGACGGCAAGCTTGCAGCTAATTAGCGCCTTTACGATCCATGCAGGCGAGCTTACGTGGTATTCCTTAATCTCGCTAGGAAGCTCGCCAGCACCGTGGACGCGGTCAAATTCCTGCTTGGCCTCAAAGGCGGTATTTTCGTCATAAAATTGCGTGACGATCTCGGAGGCAAGCTCCTCCTTAACCGCCTTAGGATGGATCGAGCCATCCGCCACGAAGCCTTTTATTAGCTCGATATCTTCGCTGCTCTTTTGGCTTAGCAGATTATACCAATCCCACATTAACGCATCGCTGATACTCATCACCTTGCCGTACATATCATGAGGCGTATCGGTTACGCCGATGTAGTTACCAAGGCTTTTACTCATTTTATTCGTGCCGTCGGTACCTACCAAAAGCGGCATCATCACGACGCTTTGTTCTTTGCCGACATCATAAATTCTTTGCAGCTGGCGACCCATTAAAAGATTAAATTTCTGATCGGTACCGCCAAATTCTATATCGCATTTCATGCAAACGCTGTCGTATCCCTGCAGTAGCGGATACATAAACTCGCTGATGCTGATCGGCTGCTCTGCCTTGTAGCGCTTCTCGAAGTCGTCGCGCTCGAGCATCCTGGCAACATTGAAAGTGCTTGATAGCTCGATCATACCGCTAGCACCCAGGCGGTTGGTCCATTCGGAGTTAAACATCACTTTGGTTTTAGCGGGATTTAAAATTTTAAAGACCTGCTGCTCGTAGGTTTTGGCGTTTTGAAGCACAACTTCGCGCGCTAGTTTTTTGCGAGTCTCGCTCTTGCCCGTAGGATCTCCGATTTGAGCGGTAAAATCACCGATTAGAAATTGCACGATCGCGCCGTGGTTTTGTAAAAATGCAAGCTTATTTAGCACGACGGCGTGTCCTAGGTGCAGATCCGCAGCAGTGGGATCCATGCCGATTTTGACATAAAAGACCTCGCCGCTGTCGTAATAGCGCCTAATCAGTGCTTCAATCTGCTCTTCGCCGATGATCTCCGCGACACCGCGCTTAAAATTTTCCATAATGCCTTGAATGTCAGCCATTTGCTCTCCCTTATTTAGTTTTTATATACGTCCGTAAGCGATACGAAATCCACGATTTTAAAGCGGTTTTTGAGTTTATCTTTAATCTCCGTGGAGTCTAAATTTTCGTTCAGCTCGATGATGATCTCAAAATAATCCGATGTCGTTTCGCTATTTTCGTTGAGGCTTATCGACACCAGATCGACCTCAAGCTTGACTAAATAGTTCAAAAACGTCGCTAGCGAGCCGCGCTTGTTTTCTAAATTTAATATGATCTTGTAGCGGTGCGGCGCATTACGCGTCCATTTTACGAAGATCATCTCATCGGTTTTGATTAGCTCGCTTGCACGTTCGCACAGCTTGTGATGCACCGTTACGCCATGTCCGTTGCGAAAGCCGATGATGTCGTCGCCACGCTTTGGGTTGCAGCAGTAATCAAACTCAACCTCGTCGATTTTAAAATTTGAATACACCACGATGTTGTCAAATTTTTGCTTCTCGATCTCATACTTGCTGCGAAATTTCATATTGAAAAATTTCTCTTTGAGCGGGTATTTTTTCAGCGCGTTTACGACGTCTTTTAAAAATACCGAGTCATAGGCTGCTTTGCCGATCTTTTTGCTTAAATTTTCTTTTTCAAGCCAGCTTAGAATGCTCTCCTTACTCGTCGTAAAGATCGCGCATAAAATTTTAATCGCTACTTCAAAATTTATATCTCTGATCTTTTGCTTGCAAAATGCCTTTATCGTTGCGCGCGCCTTGCCCGTTTTTACAGAGCTTAACCAGCTGCAGCGGTAGTGTGGCTCGCTTCCGGTGATGATATGAACGATATCTCCGTTTTTAAGCTCCGTTAGCAGTGGCACCTTAACGCGGTTGATAAAGGCCTCGGTTGCTTTTAAACCCACTTGAGAGTGTATCTCGTAGGCGTAATCAAGCGCCGTAGCGCCGCGCGGCAATGTAAAAATTCCGCCCTTTGGCGAATACACGGCGATATCTTCGACGTAGAGGCTGTCTTTGGCGTATTCGTAAAGATCCTCGGCGTTGGCGTCGTCCTCTTCCTGCATGCCGATGTCGTTTAGCCAATCAAGCTTCGGATTGATCGAGCCACTATATTTATACTTCCAGTGCGCTGCGACGCCGAATTCTGCGGTGTTGTGCATATCGAAGGTGCGGATCTGCACCTCTACGATCATGCTTTCGTTAAAGACGGTCGTGTGGATCGTCTGATATCCGTTTTGCTTCGGAAGCGCGATATAATCCTTAAAGCGCGATATGAGCGGATTAAATTTAGTATGGATGATGCCAAGAGCCAAATAGCAATCCATCGGCTTTTGCACGATGATGCGGATAGCCAAAAGATCAAGCACCTCCTCGATCGAAATTCCTTTGCGCTGCATCTTTAAAAAGATCGAGTAGTAGTGTTTCATTCGCTTTTGGATCTCAAAGCCACCTTCACTAAAGCCGTTTGAGAGCATATACTCCTTGATCTTTTCGCTAAATTTACTAAGGTTCATCTGAAGCTGCTGCTTATGCTCCTCGACGTAATCGGCGATCGCCGAATACTCTTTAGGCATAACGTATTTGAAGCTAAGATCTTCAAGCACGTTTTTGATCGATGAAATTCCAAGCCTGTGCGCAATCGGCGCGTAAACCAAAAGCGTCTCCTCGCCGATACGTTTTTGTTTATCGGGGCGAAGCGCGTCTAGGGTTAGCATATTGTGTAGCCTGTCGCAGAGCTTGACTACCAAAACGCGCTGATCGTTAATGGAGATCATCAGCATCCTGCGGAAGGTAAGCGCGGTAGTGCGTAGCTTGGCGTTGCTATCGCCGGATGGAGCCAGCTTATCCTCTCTGATGTTTACGATTTTAGTAAGCCCTTCTACGATTTTGGCTACTTCGTCACCGAATCTTTGTCTAACCTGCTCGATGCTGTAATCTGTATCCTCTACTACGTCGTGTAGTAGCGCAGATATTACCATCGCGTCGTCTCCGCCCATAAAAGATACGAAGCAAGCTACCAAAATCGGATGGATCGCATACGGCTCGCCACTTTTGCGAAACTGCCCGTCATGCTGCGCGATGCATAAATTTATAGCATCCACTAGCAGCGGAGTGGGCTCTTTTAGATTATAAAGCAGCTGCTTGGCGCTTTGAATGTCTTTGGTATCGACGACATCGTCGATGAGACTTTCTAAGAAGTTATCATTAATCCTTGTCAACGATTCCATCTAATGCGATCTTACCTTCGGCTAGTTCCAAGATTGCTATATCAGCAAATTTCATCCTGCGAGTATCTACGTTCTCTATGAGCGGCGGTTCGCCAGCAGCTAGCTGCTCGGCGCGTTTGCTTATCATCAAAGATAGCTTATATCGGTCTCCGCCGGTTACTTTTAACGCTTTGGCTACAATTTGTTCGGTTCTCATCAATTCTCCTTAAATTTAAAATTTCAGTTTTTTACGATCGAGCAGGAGCTTAGATCTCCGCCATCGACGATTTTGTATAAATTTCCGCTCTTAAACATATTGCACACGATGATCGGAAGTGCATTGTCCTTAGCAAGCGCGATAGCCGTATCGTCCATCACCCTGATGTTGTCGTGCAGGGCTTGGTCGTAAGTGACTTTGGAAAGCAATTTGGCGTCTTTAAATTTTTGCGGATCTTTGTCGTAGATCCCCATTACCTTGGTGGCTTTTATGATGGCGTCGGCTCCAATCTCGATCGCGCGGAGAGTGCCCGCGGTATCGGTCGTAAAGAAAGGATTTCCGGTGCCTGCGGCAAAGATCACGACGCGACCTTTTTCGAGGTGCCTTTTGGCGCGGCCGATGATGAAGGTCTCACAGATCGCTTCCATCTTTATCGCGCTTTGCACGCGTACGTCCATACCTGCGTATTCTAGCGCCTCTCTCATAGCGATTGCGTTGATGACGGTGGCTAGCATGCCCATATGATCGCCGCTGGTGCGTTTGATGATACCGCTAGCTGCGGCGCTTACGCCTCTGATGATGTTGCCGCCGCCGATTACGATGCCTACTTCGATGCCGCCCTCTACGAGCTGCTTGATCTCTTTAGCGATAAATTTTAAAATTTCGCTGTCGATCCCAAAGCCGTTCTCTCCCGCTAGCGCTTCACCCGAAAATTTTACGAGTATGCGATTGTATTTAGCCATAAATTTAGCTCCTAATAAAATTTTAAAATATTATCCAAAAGTCGTTTAAAAATAACTTTTTAGGCTATTTTAGATGATCTTTAAGGCGGTTTATCCAGATCTTTTTCGGAGCGATTATCTCGCTAGCGCTGCCGTTTACGGCGTGATAGATCAGCGTGCCGTGCAAGCTCGCGTAGTAGCGGATTATGAGGCGCTGCAAATAGGGCTCGTAGCTCGGCACGAACCAGCCGTTATTGCTGATCGCTACGACATATTTGGGCGAGCCCTCGTAAAGCTCCGCGCGCGTAGCCTCGTAGCAAACGGCGCTTCTTACGCTTCGCCCGCCAAGCTCGTAGTCGCTAAAGCCGCTAGCTGTGGAAAAATCGGTCGCGCCGCCTAACAGCACGCGGTTGATGAAATTTCGCGCGAATTCAGGCAGCGGTACCATTTCGCCAAACGGCACCAAAATATGCTTATCGAAGCGGCTCATTTCCCCGCCTGCAAAAAGATAGGCGCTGTTGTAAAATTTCCCGTTCTCATACGCTTCCGCACCCGCTACGATAGTAATTGCGCGCGATTTTTCCTTTAGAGCTCCAACTAGTACGTTTTCTAAATTTAGAGGCATCGCAAAGGCGCTCTCGGGCAAGATTATCGCGTCCTGTCCCTCTGCAATCGCATCATCAATCCGAGCCAAATTTGCCAACGCGGCGGATAAAATTTTATCCTTCGCCCAGATGTCATGCTGCGAAATGTCGGTGTTTGCGAGTGAAATTTTAATCGGTAGCGGCTCGGGCTCTTTTTGGCTGAATTGCAGCGCGCAGATCAAAAATACCGCGAAAATTAGGGCGTTAAGTTTAGCCCGGGCGCCGCGCCCCCGTAGATACAAAACCGTGCAAAGCCCCGCTAAAATCAGAGCTAGCGCGCTAAGATCGGCTCTGAAAATTCCATGGCTTAGCAGCAGTTCAAAATTTAGCCAATCAAAGCCGAAAGGATGGATAAATTTCAGCGCTAAAAGGCATGCAGCGCGCAAAACCGGCGCGTCAAAGATCGCAAAGATGCGGAAAATAAAGGCGTAAACGAGACAAATTCCAAGAATTTCAAGCGGGATCAAAAACGCAAGATCGAAATAGATCAGGCTGAAACTGATCCAGTGCATCCACAGCGCGCCGATAAAAAATCCGCACCAAAACCACTCCGCCTTGCTTGCTTTTAGCAGATAAAAAAGTGCCGCTATCGCAATTAAAGGCGAGAAAAATTCCGCCGCTAGAGCAATTAAACCGTCAAATTTAGAGCTTAAAATTTCTACAAAAATAAAATTTGAAAGCGCAAGGGCAAGAACAAAGCCTTTATTTATGTAACTTAATGTAAAATAGCTACTTTTTAAATTTCTAATGAAGGAAACACATGGAACAAGGAAACTTCTTTGCATCAATCCTGCCTATCGTCGTAATCTTTGCGATTATGTATTTTTTGATTATCAGACCGCAGCAAAAGCAGGCCAAGGATCATAAAGCGATGGTCGATGCGCTCGGCAAAGGTGATAAGATCATAACTAGCGGTGGCATAAAATGCACGGTCGTGAAAACAAACAATGATTTTATCACAGTTAAGCTTAACGATGAGGTCATGGTTGAGCTGGATAAACAATTTGTGGCAAGAAAATTAGATGAGCAGTAAAATTTCATACCGCCTGCTGATCTTTTTGGCTGCGGTTATTTTTTCGGCGATTTTTGCCGCGCCTTCGATCTTTCAGACCGAAAAGGGAAGCAAGATAAACTTGGGTCTGGATCTGCAAGGCGGGCTTCACATGCTGCTTGAGGTTCAAAGCGACGAGGCGGTCGTTTCAAAGATCAAATCGATCGCCGCTAGCGTCAATTATGCCGCTAAGCGCGATGATCTACTGATGGACGGGCTAAAATTGGAAGGCGATTCGTTTGAGTTTGAAATTTTAGACGCGGACGAGGCTTCTAAATTTGATGCGATTTTGCATAGCGCTGCAAGCGGATTAGACATTCAAAAATCTGGCGAAAAATACCGCGTCACGCTAACGCCTGAGGAGGTCGAAGCGACTAAAAAATACGCGATCGAACAGGCCGTAGAAACTATCCGCAACCGCTTGGATCAATTCGGACTTGCGGAGCCGACGGTAGCAAAGCAGGGCGAGAGTTATATTTTGGTTGAGCTTCCGGGCGTCAAAAGTGCAGCGGATGAGCAACGCGCCAAAGATCTGATCGCCAAAGCAGCTCACTTGCAGCTTATGGCGGTGGACGACGTGCGCCAAGACCGCGCGCAGACTATCAGCGCGGCGGATGCCAGAGCTTACGGAGACGTGATCTATCCTGACGTTAAAAATCCGAATTACAAGTATCTCATAAACGAAATTCCGGTGCTAGATGGCGCGATGCTAGTCGATGCGAAGGTTGCTTTCGATCAGCACACCAACCAGCCGATTATAAATTTTACGCTGAATTCTCAAGGCGCTCAAATTTTCGGCGATTTTACCGGCAAAAACGTCGGTAAGCGCCTAGCTATCGTACTTGACGGTAAGGTTTACTCCGCGCCGCGCATAAACGAGCGTATCGGCGGCGGCAGCGGTCAGATCAGCGGCGGATTCAGCGTCGAGGAGGCGCACGACGTAGCGATCGCGCTTAGAAGCGGCGCGCTTTTGGCTCCGGTTAAAGTATCCGAAACGCGCAGCATCGGCCCTAGCCTCGGACAAGATAGCATCGATAAAAGTATGGCAGCGCTAAGCCTTGCAGCGGTTGCGATTTTGATCTTTATGATTTTATACTACGGCGTGGCGGGGCTTTTTGCCGACATCGCGCTTGTAGTAAATATTTTATTTTTGATCGCTTGTATGGCGCTTTTTGGTGCAACATTAACTCTTCCTGGAATGGCGGGAATTGTACTAACTATCGGAATGGCGGTAGATGCGAACGTCATCATTAACGAGCGCGTTAGAGAGGTACTAAGGACGGGAGTTTCAATCCGCCAAAGTATAAATAAAGGCTATGAAAATGCGATGAGCGCGATCGTGGATTCAAATATCACTACGCTAATTACTTCTGCTGCGCTTTATGCTTACGGCACCGGCCCGGTAAAGGGCTTTGCCGTCACGATGAGCATCGGTATCGTAGCGTCGATGATAACAGCGATTTTGGGCACGCACGGAATGTTTGAGTTAGTAATGGATAAGATGGAAAAGAGCAAAAATACCGCGCTTTGGCTCGGTTATAAAGTAAGAGGAGGCGCAAATGCAAGTGTTCGATAAGGGCAAAATTTATGATTTTATGAAATTTAGATATTTTACCTTTGCGCTTTCTGCTGTTTTGATAATAGGCTCTATTGCGCTGTTTTTCATTAAGGGCATTAATTACGGCATCGATTTTAGCGGCGGTACGCTCATTCAGGTTAAATACGACGCTAAAGCGCCACTTGATGAGATCAGAAAGCGCTTCGAAGCGGCAAATTTAGGTAATATCAACGTGACGGAATTCGGCAGCGATCAAGAAGTTACGATTAGATATTCAGGCGCTGCGAGCGAACTGGGCGATAATCCCGCTTTAGCGGCGCAAAAAATTTTGCAAGGCAGTGGAAACTTCGACATTCGCAAGGTCGATATCGTAGGTCCTAAAGTCGGCGAGGAGCTTCGCACAAACGGAATTTTAGCGGTATGCGTGTCGTTTGCGCTCATTTTGGTTTATATCACCCTGCGGTTTGAATGGAGATTTGCGATTGCAGCCGTACTATCGGATCTGCACGACGTCGTAGTTGCCGTAGGTGCGATGATTTTAGCCGGCGTGGATTTCAACCTTGAAATTTTAGCTGCACTACTAACCATAATGGGCTACTCGCTAAACGATACCATCGTTGTTTTCGATAGAATTCGAGAGGGTGTAAAAGATAGTAAATCGATTAAGCTTGACGAGGTTATAAACGAATCAATCTCTCACACGCTATCGCGCACGCTGCTTACTTCGCTTACGACTCTCATCGTCATCGTGATTTTATTCGTTTGGGGCGGCGAGATGATCCACGGCTTTAGCTTCGTGATGCTAATAGGCGTCATAGCAGGAACTTTCAGCTCCGTATTCGTAGCTGCTCCGATGCTGATTTTGTTTAAATTTAACGTTGAAAAGTACCGCGCGTTTTTAGCTGAAAAACAGCGCCGTATCAAAGAGAAAGAAAAGAATCGCGCCATGTATGAAAAAGGCACGGTGTAAGGATAAAAGATGAACTGGGGAAGGGTAATTTACATATTTTTTGCGCTGATGAGTATGACTACGATAGGCGGGTTTTTGTATGAGAAGAATGAAATTTTACTTTTCATAGCAACCAGCGTGAATGCAGTCTCGACGCTTTTGAAGGTAGGCGTGCGAAATATGCTAGCAGCCGAGCTTTTTGCAAGTTCGCTAGTCGCGGATCTGCATCTCATACCGGCGTTCGTTTTGATTGTAGTAGCGCCGGGAGATCTGTCGATCGTGACCTCGCTTGCGATCGGCGCGCTACTTGCAAACTTTTTCTCGCTAATTTTAATAGCGATTGAGTCGGCAAAAACTAAAGACGAATTCTAGGAGCGCAAAATGCCTTACGATAGTAAAAGTATTGAGCTTAAATGGCAGAAAATTTGGGATGAAGAGGGAGTTTTCGAGCCTAAGGACGATTACAGCCTGCCTAAAAAATATATCCTTTCGATGTTTCCCTACCCAAGCGGCCGCATCCACATGGGGCACGTGCGAAACTACAGCATCGGCGACGCGCTGAGTCGCTATTATAGGCTGCGCGGATACAACGTGCTTCAGCCGATCGGCTTTGACAGCTTCGGTATGCCTGCGGAAAATGCGGCGATCAAACACGGCATTCACCCTAAAACTTGGACTTACGAAAATATTGATTATATGAAAAATGAGCTGCACCGCCTTGGCTTTAGCTTTTCGGCTCGTCGCATGCTCGCTACCTCCGATCCGCTTTATACGCGCTGGGAGCAGGAATTTTTCATCAAACTTTTTGAAAAAGGGCTTATCTATAGAAAAAGCGCCGTGGTAAATTGGTGCGAGCACGATCAGACGGTGCTTGCCAACGAGCAGGTCGAGGAGGGCAGGTGTTGGCGCTGCGGCAACGAGGTCGTGCAAAAGCAGATGCCGGGATATTATCTAAAAATCACCGCCTACGCGCAGGAGCTCTTGGATTGCTTAAAGGAGCTTGAGGGCAAGTGGCCCGCTCAGGTACTTACGATGCAGGAAAACTGGATCGGACGCAGCGAGGGTTTGGAATTTAACTTTAAATTTGACGAGCAAAGCAGCGCCAAACTTGGCGGAATCGAGGGCTTTAAGGTCTTTACGACGCGCCCCGATACGATCTACGGCATGAGCTACGCCGCGCTTGCGCCGGAGCATGAGGTCGTAAAGAGGCTTTTGGATGAAGGCTTACTCGGCGCGGAAGCTGCAGCGAAGGTGAGAGAAATTTTAAATCAAAGCCCGCGCGAACGCCAAGCAAGCGATAAAGACGGTGTGAGCCTCGGGATCAGCGTGCTTCATCCGCTAAGCGGCAAAAAAATTCCCGTTTGGACTGCGAATTTCGTCCTAGCAGAATACGGCGGCGGCGCGGTTATGGCGGTGCCTGCGCACGATGAGAGAGACTTCGAGTTTGCGAAGAAATTTAACCTGCCGATCGTTCAAAGCATCGCTCCAAAAAGCGGTGATTACGACGCTAGCAAAGCCTACGTAGAGAGCGGAGTTTTGGTAAATTCCGAAGAGTTTAGCGGCATGGATAGCGAGAGGGCAAAAAGTGCCGTTATCTCAAAATTCGAAGAGTTAAAGCTCGGACGTCGCGTGGTAAATTTTAAACTGCGCGATTGGGGAGTGAGCCGCCAGCGCTACTGGGGCGCGCCAATACCTATGATCCACTGCCCAAAATGCGGGCTGGTAAGCGAGGAAATTTCAAATCTGCCCGTGGAGCTTCCGCAGGATATTAAGATTACTGGCAAGGGTAATCCGCTGGATACGCATCCTAGCTGGAAGTTTTGCAAATGCCCTAAATGCGGCGGCGACGGGGTGCGCGAGACCGATACGCTCGATACATTTTTTGAAAGCTCGTGGTACTTCGCGCGCTACGCAAGCGACGAGCGGACGTGGCGGCAGCGAGCGTTTGACGAGCAAAGCGTGAATTACTGGATGAATGTCGATCAATATATCGGCGGCATTGAGCACGCGATTTTGCACCTTTTATACGCAAGATTTTTCCAAAAGGCTCTTCGCGACATAGGCTATCTGCGCGATAGCGAGCCGTTTGAGCGGCTGCTAACTCAGGGCATGGTGCTAAAAGATGGCGCAAAGATGAGTAAAAGCAAGGGAAATACCGTCGATCCCGACGACATCATCGAGACCTACGGCGCTGATACAGCGAGGCTTTTTATACTTTTTGCCGCGCCGCCGCAAAAGGAGCTTGAGTGGAACGACAGCGCGGTAGAGGGCGCGTATAAATTTTTAAATCGCCTATACGATCGTGCTGAAAACGCCTACGCTACGGATAAAATTCCGCAGATCGACCACGCCGCTTTAAACAAAGAGGAAAAATACGCCCGCCTCAAAGTTTACGAGGCGCTTAAGAAATCACAGCAGGTTTATGAGAGCAGTTTTGCTTTCAATACCCTAATAGCCGCGTGTATGGAGGCGCTAAATGCGCTAAACGCGCAGAGCGACAAAGACGTATTTACCGAGGGCTATTTCGTGATCTTAAACCTGCTCGAGCCTATAGTGCCACACATCTGCGCCGAGCTTAGCGAGAAGCTGTTTAAGAGGCGGAATTTCGGCGAGCTGCGAGTTTGCGAAGAGGTCTTTGAGAGCGATACGATCAAGCTTGCCGTCACGATTAACGGAAAAAAGCGTGCCGAGTTTGAAGCGGGTGCGAACCTAAGCGAGGGCGAAATTTTAAGCCTTGCAAAGCAAAACTGCGCCAAATGGCTAGAGGGCAAGAGCATTATAAAAGAAATTTATGTCAAAAACAAGCTCGTAAATTTGGTGATAAAGTAGGCGAAGATGAGAAAAGCTTTAACCGTTTTTTGTTTGATTTTTTTAATCGGCTGCGGCTACAAGCCCGTTTCAAGGATTGCAAAAGAGACGATGAGCGGAAGCGTATTTGTGGATGTGATGATGAGCAAGACCGATCCGCAAAACACCGTCGCGATCAAAGATGCGATCAGACAGGGTATAGTCCAGCGCCTAGGGATGAGCCTTGCGGATAAAAACTCGGCGCAGACGATCGTAGTAGCGAGTATAAAAAGCCTAAGCTTTAGCGAGCTTTCATACGATCAGTTCGGCTACGTCACTAGCTACCGCGCAAATCTCATCGTAAATTTTAGCACTAAGCTTAAAAACGGCGAGGTTTTCAGCAAGGATTGCGTGGGCGATTACGATTTTAAAGTTAGCCGCCTAGTCAAAAATAGCTACGATACGAGCTCTATCATTAGCGATAAGGACCGCTACAAGGCGATCGAAAATGCCTCTGCGCAGGCGTTTGACGAGTTTATTTCGGCGCTTGCGATTAGGGGATTCAGACTTGAGCGGGCGCAGCATTAAAGAATTTTTGCAAAATCGCCCGATTTATTACAAAAAAATCGACTACGAGCGCTTCCCGCGGGCGTATGCCGCCATTAAAGATAAAATTCCGCTCAGAAATGTCATTCAGATCATCGGCACCAACGGCAAGGGCAGCACTGGGCGGTTTTTGGCTAACGCGATCGCCGCAGCGGGCTTTAACGTCGGGCACTACACCAGTCCGCACGTTTTTAAGCTCAACGAGCGCATCTATCTAGGCGGACGGATCGCGCAAAACCCAGTTTTTGCGTTAAATTCAGGCGCTTCAAATTTTAAAAACGAGCAAAATTCCGCTTCGGCGTCAAATTTTACAGAAAAACAAAATTCCATAAAGATGCAAAATTTTGCGAACAGAGAAAATTCCGCCTCTCAAATTTCTATTTCTAATTTGCAAAATTCCTCCACGCAGAATTTGCATAGCGAGCAGAATTCCACCCTGCAAAACCCCGTTTGCACCACGCAAAATTTTTATAGTGAGCTGAATTTTATCTCGCGAAATTCGATCGATACGCAAAATTCTGCTTCTACACAAAATTTATGGAATTCGCAAGATCTCAAATTCTCATCTGAGCAAAATTTTAAATTCCCATTAGGATCAAATTTTAAATCCGCTCAAAGCTCGCCTCCCATTTCGCTAGGGCGCGATGCTACGGATGAGGAGCTTGATTTCGCGCATGAGTTTTTGCAAGAGAGCTTGCCCGCGGAGTTTAAAGATAGCCTGTCGTATTTCGAGTATCTCACGCTTGCGGCGGCAGTGCTTTTTAGGGATTGCGATTACTGCGTGATCGAGGCGGGGATGGGCGGCGAGTTTGACGCTACGTCGAGCTTTGGACGCACGCTGTCGCTTTTTACACCGATCGGCACCGATCATTTGGGTATGCTAGGACAAAATCTAGAGCAGATCGCCCACACCAAGCTCATTACGATGCAGCAAGCGGCGATTTTAAGCGATGAGATGAGCGAGGTTCCGCTTCGTATCGCAAGGCAGATCGCAGAGCAAAAAGGAACTCATTTGAGGTTTGCAACAGAGCTTTTAAGCAAGAGCGAGCAAGCGCAGATCGCGGAGTTTTGCGCGCACAATAATCTACCTAAATTTCAAATTTCAAATTTAGCTCTAGCGATTGCCGCGATGAAATTTTTAAATTTGAAATTTGAAATTTCGCAGCTACCGCCTCTAAATTTACGCGGCAGGATGGAAGTTTTGGCACCGAATTTACGCGTGGACGTCGGACACAACGAGCTTGCGGCACAGCAAGTAGCCCGCGAAATTACCGAAATCTATGGGGGCAGAAAGATCGTGCTGATTTACAATGCTTTTGCCGATAAGGACGTGGCTGCGGTGCTGCGGACTTTAGCGCCTGTGGTAGAGCACGTGGAGATTTTTAATTACGAGGTTGCGGATCGCGAAATGGCGGCAGAGGCGATAACCCGTGCGCTTGACGCGCTTAAAATTCCGCATTCACCGTTTCGCGGCGAGCTTAGAGCGGACGAGGAGTATTTGGTTTTCGGCTCGTTTCATTTGGTAGAAAATTTCATTTTATGGCTTGAGGCGCGCCGTGGCTAAAACTAAACTTACCCTAAGCGATCACTTTGGCACCAAGACGCTGTATTTTGGCGAAAATTTTAGATTTCAACTTAAAATTTTATCTGCGTTTTTCGTAATTTTTCTGCTAGTTTTGTTTTTTGCGATATTTAAACTCGCTAGCGACCGCTCAAATTTAAAGGAGCTAAACAAAACCCTCTACGCTGAAAATCTCGCGCTAAAAGAGCAAAATATCGCGCTTGAGGGCAAAAATGAGGAGGTGCTTGCCAAGCTGGACGGACGCGAAGACGATGGAGGCGGGCTGGATAGTGATATCCAGGTAATGCTCGCGATGAACGAGATGAAAAAGGAGCGCAAAAAGGGCTCCGGCGCGCATATCGCAGCTAGCGAAAAAACGGCGAGCGCGATTCTTAGCGCTGTACCTAACGGACTTCCGATGCAGTATCGTGGCGTCACTAGCCCTTTTGGGATGCGCACTCATCCAATCAGCGGCGTTATGAGGATGCACCACGGCATCGACTTGCGAGCAAGCGAGGGCACTCCGGTGTTTGCGACAGCAGAGGGCTTTGTGCAGTTTGCAGGCGGCAGTGGTAGCGGATATGGAATTTTAGTGATTCTATCGCACAATTACGGTTTTGAGACCCGCTACGGCCACCTTAGCTCAGTCGTCGTAACGCCCGGTTCTTGGGTTAAAAAGGGCGATCTTATCGGCTATAGCGGCAACACCGGCTACAGCACCGGCCCACACCTGCATTACGAAGTTAGGTTTTTGGCTCAAAGCGTCGATCCTGCAAATTTTATGAGCTGGAACGCGCAAAATTTCAAAAATATCTCGACCTTAGAGCCTAACGTATCGTGGCAGGAGATCGCAAACGTCGTGCAGCACCAGATCGAAAGGTTTAAATAATGCAAGCCGAGGTTTACGAATACTTTTTGCAAAACCAAAAAGAGCTTTTGATCTGCGAGGACGAAAAAGAAGCCGCCGCGTGCGAACAGGTGCTTAAATTTATGGGCTACGCGACCTTTTGCCTGCCAGATTTTAGAGCGAGCTTCGGCGAGGATCTGCGTAGCTACATGGGCGAGTTAGCGGGCATCAGCACCGCTCTTAGCGCGTTTTACAAAGCAAGCGGCAAAAAAATTTTAATCTCGCCCGTCCGCACGATCCTAAATAAGCTCCCCGCCGCAAGCCATCTGCGCCCGTTAAATATAAAATTTGGGGGTGAATTAAACTTAAGTGAGCTGAAAGAGGAAATTTTACGCCTTGGATACGATGTGCGCGACATCGTCGAAAGCATGGGCGAGGTAAGCTTCCGTGGCGAGATCATCGATGTTTTTTCGGTAGGGAGCGAAAGTGCGGTTAGAATTCTGCTCGACGGCGAGAGGGTTGAGAGTATCAGGCGCTTTGACGTCGCGACGCAAAAAAGCGAAAAAGATGAACTTGCGCAGACCGAGATAGCGCCGTTTTTGGCAAATTTAAGCGAGGATGAGTTTGAGAGCGTGAGCGAAAAGATATCGCGCGCGGATAGCGACGCGCTAGCGCGCGATCTGGGCTCGCTCGGGTTTTGGTTTATCGATGGCTTCGTCGATTACACGGAGGCGTTTGATTGCGTCTTGCTGCACGAGATCAAAAAGGATGAAATTTTTTCCGAGCGCAATTTGGATTTTTTAGACGCGATCGAGGTACTGCCCGCGGCGCGTAAATTTAAAGACCTCGCCGTGACGCCGTCGCAGGAATTTTTTGAATTTCACCGCAGCGAGGCTATCACGCTGATCGCGCGAAACGACGCCCTGCTTGCGCCGTTTGATCTTAGCGGATTTAGCAATATCGAAATTTTACGCGAGGATTTCGTCGTAAATTTAATAAGCGCCGAGCGGATCATCCTTTCGCTAAACAAAGCGGCGCCTAAAAAGCGCGTGCGAAGATCGAGCCTAGCTCTGGATGAGCTAAACGTGGGCGATTTTGTCGTTCACGAAGATCACGGTATCGCTAAATTTAACGGGCTTGAGCTCATCGAGGTGATGGGGCGCAGTAAGGAGTTCGTATCCCTGCTCTACGAGGGCGGCGACAAACTGCTGCTGCCGGTCGAGTATCTAAATAAAATCGATCGCTACGTAGCAAGCGGCGGTGCGGTGAGCTTGGATCATCTGGGCAGGGCGAGCTTTTCAAAAATCAAGGAGCGAGTGCGCGAAAAGCTCTTTGCGATCGCTTCAAAGATCATCGCGCTGGCTGCCAAGCGCGAGCTGGTGCGAGGGCTCGTCATCAAAAACGAAAGTGCGGACTATGCGAAATTTTTAAGCGCAAGCGGTTTTAGCTACACGAGCGATCAGCAAAAGGCGGTAAGCGCGATTTTGGCGGATCTGCAAAGCGGCAAGGTAATGGACCGCCTACTTAGCGGCGATGTGGGCTTTGGAAAGACCGAGGTTGCGATGAATGCGATCTTTGCCTGCATCCGAAGTGGGCATTCGGTGCTGTTTTTCGTGCCTACGACGCTGCTTAGCTCGCAGCATTACGCCACGCTTAGCGAGCGCTTTAGGGAGTTTGAAATCCCCGTTTTCAAGCTCGATCGCTTCAGTAGCGCGAGGCAAAAAAGTGAGATTACAAAGCGCTTGCAAAACGGCGAGGCGATCGTCGTGGTCGGTACGCACTCGCTTTTAAATTTAAACCCCGCAAATTTAGGGCTCATAATCATCGATGAGGAGCATAAATTCGGCGTTAAGCAAAAGGAGCGGCTCAAAGAGAAAAGCGCCGCCTCGCACCTGCTTAGTATGTCCGCGACGCCGATACCGCGCAGTCTGAATATGGCGCTAAGCTCGATCAAAAGCTACTCCACGCTGCTTAGCCCGCCGCAGGACCGCCTGGACGTGCGCACCTTCGTCAAGCAGTGGGACGAAAAGATCATAAAAGAGGCGATCTCGCGCGAGCTGCGACGCGGCGGGCAGATTTTTTACGTCCATAACCACATCGCGACGATGCAAAGCGCCAAAAAGAAACTACTTGAAATTTTGCCGAGCCTTAAAATTCTAATTTTGCACTCAAAGATCGACGCCAAAACGACAGAGGATGAAATTTTAAAATTTGTAGCGGGCGGATACGATCTGCTACTTTGCACCAGCATCGTAGAAAGCGGCATCCATATGCCGCGCGTAAATACGATCATCGTCGAAAACGCCGATAAATTCGGTATCGCCGATCTGCACCAGCTGCGCGGTCGCGTCGGGCGCAGCAACAAACAGGGCTTTTGCTATTTTTTGATCGAGGATAAAACCGCTCTTACGCAGGACGCGCTAAAGAGGCTCGTAGCGCTTGAGAGCAACTCGTTTTTGGGCAGCGGCTCGGTGCTAGCGTATCACGATCTTGAAATTCGCGGCGGCGGAAACCTACTCGGAGAGGCGCAGAGCGGGCATATCGAAGCGATCGGCTACTCGCTTTATCTAAAGATGCTCGAAGAGGAGATCGGCAAGCTGCTAAGCAGAAAAAGCGCCGCTGCGAGCGTGGAGCTTAAAATTTCGGTAAACGCCTTTTTAAACTCGGAATTTATCAGAGAGGATCGCCTGCGCTTGGATCTTTACAGGCGGCTTAGCAAGTGCGCAGAGGCGAGCGAAGTGCTTGAAATTTTCGGCGAGATCGAGGATCGCTTCGGGCGCGCGGATGTCTACACCAAGCAATTCATCGACGTGATGATGATCAAGGTTTTGGCCACGAAGCTTGGCTTGCGCGTGATTTCGAGCATGGATGAAAATATCTTGATCACCCTTGCAAACGGCGATAAGGTGCGATTAAAGGCGCAGACGCGCGATGATGACGACGTGATAAGCGAAATTTTAATCTATCTGCGAAGGGAGCTAAAAAATGCGAACTTGCGATGAGAATATCAAAAAAAGCGCGAGCAAAAGCAGAAGCGAAGAGTTAAATTTAGATGCGGCGAGCGGTTTAAATTTAGCGCCGCAAGCCGTCCTAAAAAGCGCCCAGAGCAGCGCCAGCGAGCAAATTTACTTTAGCGATTTTAGCGCGATTGATTGGCGTGCGGTGCAGGTCGCCGCTTTTCGCGCAAATAAAAAGGCGCTAAAGATCGTCCGTGATATCGATTTCACGGGTATTGACGCGCTTGTGGGGCTAGAGAGCCAAAAATCGGCTCTTATAAAAAATACGGACGCCTTCCTGCGCGGCTGCAGCGCCAACCACGCGCTGTTGTGGGGCGAGAGCGGCTGCGGCAAATCAAGCCTTGCGAAGGCGGTTTTTTCCAAATTTATCCCGCAAGGCCTTAAGATCATCGATATCGGCAGGGACGACCTGGGCTATCTGGTGGATATAATCGACGCGATCCGCGAAACGAACTTTAAATTTATCATCTTTTGCGACGATTTGAGCTTCGAACTCGGCGAGAGCGGCTACAAGCACCTAAAGCCTCTGCTAGAGGGCTCGCTGGAGCGCGCGCCGCGCAATGTGCTGATGTATGCGACGTCCAATCGCCGCCACATCGTAGGCGAATGCGCAAGCGATAGCGACGCCGCGCAGATAAGCCGCGGCGAGCTGCACCTAAGCGACGCGGCGAACGAGCGAATCAGCCTGAGCGAGCGCTTCGGGCTGCAGCTAAGCTTTTACGGTGGGAGCATGCGGGAGTATTTAGGGATCGTAGATGCCTATTTTGCGGCTGCGCAAGGCATGAGTGCGGCGGAATTTCGCTTGAGCTTTGTTGCAAATTTAGATGCGCTGCACGCAAAGGCGAGGGAGTTTGCGATGCTTCGCGCAAGCCGCAGCGGCCGCGCGGCAAAGCAGTTTTTCTTGAACTTTAGTGAGGAATTTTTTGCAAATTTAAAAGGCGGCAGATGAATACGGCGCGCGGATTTAAATTTGGCGTAAATTTTATCACCGTGCTAGAGCGTACACGAAAAATCGCCGCTACTGCGCAAAATTTTATAAAAGGCGCCAGAAATTTCGGAGGCGCGAAATGAGCGCGACCGAGCTTTTTATCGCGCTTTTTCGCGCCGTGAAAATTAAGGATTTTCGCTGGTGGCCAGGGTTTGGAAGCTTTGAGGTGGTCGTGGGGGCGATTTTGATCCAAAATACGGCGTGGCACAATGCTGACGCGGCGTTGCAAAACCTGCGTAGCAAGGGGCTTTTGGGCTTAGATGGGATCGCCGGGCTAGATGAAGCGGAGCTTGCGAAGATCATTAAAGTGAGCGGATTTTATAACCAAAAAGCGAGACGCCTAAACTCGCTTTGCAAAGCGATAATCACGGATTTTGGGGATTTTGAGAGCTTCAAAGCGAGCGTTAGCCGCGAGTGGCTGTTAGCGCGCAAGGGGATCGGCGCGGAGAGCTGCGATGCGATCTTGTGCTATGCGTGCGAGCGCGCGGTGATGGTCGCAGACAGCTATTCGGCGCGGCTGCTCGGGGCTTTGGGCTATGAGTTTGAAAGTTACGACGAGCTTAGCGCGTGGCTAGGCGAACTGGAATTTGAGCGGATCTATGAGTTTGTAAATTCCGCTAACTCTCCCTGCGATGCGGTGGCAAAAACAGAGAAGCTGGAGAACGAAAACGACGCGTATGCGTTATTTCATGGGCTTATAGTGGAATTTTGCAAAGCGCATTTGAAAGGTAAAATTTTCGACGAGAGCGCGAAAATAATTTTAAATGATTTGAGGTAGATATGTTTAACACTAAAATTTTAGAAAATTTAATGGTTGCTTTTTGCTTTTGTATAACGCTTGCATTACATTTACTGATATTTAACCATTATTTCTCACTCCAAGAAGGCTGGTGGGAAACCTATGCTTATTTAGTAAATAAAGGAGAAGTGATCAATAAAGATTTTTATCTAGCATGGACTCCGTTATTTGTTTATATAAATGCCTTTTATCAAAAAATATTCGGGATAAATTTCTTTGCTTTTGCCTGCATCGGTGTAGTGGCCGCAATGATACAGGTGATCTTGCTTTATGCTGTTTTGAGGGAGTTTTTTTCTAGGGTAAGCAGCGCTGTAGCAGCAATTTTTGCGAGCTTACTATGGATCGTTGGCGGGTCGTATATTGCCAAAGACTATCATACCTACGTCTTCATCATAGAATTTTCTACTCTATTATTTCTAGTAAGATCCATAAAGAACGAGAATTCTAAAAAAGGCATCATATATCAAATACTTGGAATCTTATTTCTAGTCCTACTTTTTTTCATAAAGCAAAATGTGGGATTGGTTCTTTTTGCAAGTCTTTTTGTATCTTATGCTTTTATATCTAGTAGCGTAAAAGATTATTTTAAAAGAATAGGATTTTTACTACTCTTTACTATTATATTCTTTGCATCCATAAATTTCATCATGCCTTTTGATCCTTCATCAATAACAGATAATGATTCAAAAGGAAGTCTATGGACGATAGCGACGAGGTTTTGGACAAATAATGTAAATTTTGAGACTTTATTAAATGGATTTTATATCTTTTGTATCATTCTAATCCTTTTTTACCTTAGAAACTATATAAAGGATTTTTATACAAAAATTTTATTAAAAATTATATCTGTTACTACCAAAGAATTTCGCATATTTATTCTTATTTTAATTTATATATTTCTAATTTATGGCTTTATTTATATTATGAATAACTTTGGAATTTCAATGTATCGTTTTATATCAGCCGCAATAGGTCTAATTCTCTTTCTTATGTATGCTTTTTTTATAAAAAATAATCGATTCTACAATTCACAAAAATATGTATTTATAACTTTATCGATGACGGCTATTTCGTACGCAGGGACCTTTGCAGATTTATTTACGGCTAATTCAAATATGATTTGCATAGCTTTTTTATGTGCTTTTATAATAAATTATACAAGAATTAAACATATCAAAAATATATTAGTGTGTATTTTATTGATTTCTATATATTTTAATATCGAATCTGTTTTATATACACCATATCAATGGAATTACAATTATCAAACTAATGTATTTAATGCTAGAACTCAAAGTACTTATCCGCAACTTAAAGGCATCTATATGGATGAAAGGACTGCAAATATTTATAATTATTTTATGATTTATGTTAATGAAAAATCAAAATCCAAAGATGATTTCTACTTTTTTAATTTGCCTATAATGTATTTATTAAATAATAAAATTCCACCATATAAGCTAGTAACACATTGGTTTGATGTATCATCATCTAAAGCCATAGAAGAGGAGTATAATGAATTTATAAAATCACCTACGCGAAACATTGTAATGTATCAATACCAAACTTACTTTTCTTTGACACACAAACGTTTTCAAGGTAAAAGTTCTTTTAAACAGGCTGATTTTTATGAAATAATGAACAAATGGGTAAAAGAAGGAAAGTATAAATTTATAGGATCTATTATAGTACCGTATGACGACGCCTCTTTGGAAGAAGAGAAAAATCATATACTTAAGAATTTATTAATTATACTTCAGAATGATAAATTTTTTGGTATGAGTCGCGATGAGTTTACGAGCTGGCTTAAAGACAACGGTATAACACTTACATATGTTAAGCATGAAGAAGTAAAAACTGATGATCAAAATTCTAAACAGCTAGATGAGAATAAGCAAGATTTGATGCAAAATGGTGATATATTGCAAATGGACGGAAGTGTAGCTGATTTAAGTAGGATATTTCCGCAATTAGGAGTGGCACCCATTGAATCTACTTTTTTTAATACGATAAATATTTATGAAAGACAAGAAGATTAACTATGAATGATATACGTTTAGAAAAATTTATAACAGCTTTATCTCTTATAGCAGTTTTAATCCTACATATCCTCATCTTTAACCATTACTTCTCACTCCAAGAAGGCTGGTGGGAAACCTATGCTTATTTAGTAAATAAAGGAGAAGTGATCAATAAAGATTTTTATCTAGCATGGACTCCGTTATTTGTTTATATAAATGCCTTTTATCAAAAAATATTCGGGATAAATTTCTTTGCTTTTGCCTGCATCGGTGTAGTGGCCGCAATGATACAGGTGATCTTGCTTTATGCTGTTTTGAGGGAGTTTTTTTCTAGGGTAAGCAGCGCTGTAGCAGCAATTTTTGCGAGCTTACTATGGATCGTTGGCGGGTCGTATATTGCCAAAGACTATCATACCTACGTCTTCATCATAGAATTTTCTACTCTATTATTTCTAGTAAGATCCATAAAGAACGAGAATTCTAAAAAAGGCATCATATATCAAATACTTGGAATCTTATTTCTAGTCCTACTTTTTTTCATAAAGCAAAATGTGGGATTGGTTCTTTTTGCAAGTCTTTTTGTATCTTATGCTTTTATATCTAGTAGCGTAAAAGATTATTTTAAAAGAATAGGATTTTTACTACTCTTTACTATTATATTCTTTGCATCCATAAATTTCATCATGCCTTTTGATCCTTCATCAATAACAGATAATGATTCAAAAGGAAGTCTATGGACGATAGCGACGAGGTTTATTTTTGAGCCATTATTATTTAAGAATTTAATTGTGGCATTTACTATATTTATTTTTATACTAGTATTAAAAAGATACTTTGATTGTATTTGTTGTATATATGATAAAACTATGATGAAAATAATGCATGATGTTGCTAGTCCTATAAGATTCGCAATGGTAGGTGCAATTTTTATAGTGCTTGGATATTTTATAATTCATTTTACTAGCAAGCATATCTATATTGGCTTTTCTATATCTATAATACTATTTATAATTACCATGGTATTTATTATTAAAAATGCTAAAATTTATAAATCTAAAGAATATAAATTTATGACGCTAGCCATTACGGCCATAGTATATAGTGGTACCTTAACTTCGTATGCGCTAGACATGAATACTATATTGCTTTGCCTGAGCTTTGCCTTTGCATATATATTAAATCAAAATTTAAGAAATTTTGTAAGGGCGATATTTTTATTCTGGATGCTTTTTATAATGGCTTTAATATTTTATAGTAAGCTATTAAATCCATATAATTGGTTAGAGAATTATCAACCAAGTATATTTCGGGCAGATAGTGAGGCTTCTTATCCACAATTAAAGGGTATAAAAATGGATAAGAAAATTTCTGAAATTTTAGATTTTTTTCATGAATATGTTGGTAAAAAATCCAACTCTGATAAAGATTTTTACTTTTTTAACTTTCCTATAATGTATCTATTAAACAATAAAATTCCACCATATAAATTGATGACGCAGTGGTTTGATGTAGTGCCTACAAAGCTGGCAAATAAAGAATACGAAGATTTTATAAATAATCCGAGCGATAACGTGGTATTGTATCAATATTCTGCTTTGGCATTTGAGGTTCACAAGAGATTTTTACAAAAAGATCATTTTATGCAAGAAGAATTTCATAAAACTATGAATGAGTGGGTTAAAGAGGGTAAATATAAATTTATTAGATCTTTTGTAGTGCCCAGTTATTTAGAATATGCTCCAAAGTATAAAAATGGAGCTATCAAAATGGAAGTAATAATACAAAATAGTGCTTTGATCGGTGAAAATTATAAAAAATTAAAAACTTGGCTTGATGCGAATGGAATAATTTTAGAGAATGTAAAACGAGATGGTGCAAATATATATAGCAGCGATGATTTGGATGATGTATCGCAAAGTATAAGTATGGGTGATGTTGTTGTTATTGAGGGGCCGATAAAGTATGTTTTTGCCATCTTTCCTCAGATAGGAGTTATGCCGATCGATAGATCAGGGAGTCTAAATTCGATAAATATATATGAAAGGGTCAAATAGTGAAGAGAATTACTTTAATAAAAATATTCGTCTATTATATTTTAATAAATGCTCTAATTTATTTATTTCTCTTTCCGGCAGAGAAATTTAGTAGCCACAAGTATGCTTATAATGACTATGGTTTATCGTTTTTAGCAAAAAGCAATAATGTTTTATTTTTTTATATATTTTATATATTTATTACATCGATAGTATTTACTATTCTGCTTTGGTTCATAAGATATAAATCTGGAGGAAGTGATGAATAATGTTATAAAATATTTAATCAATTCATTTGTTATATTATTAGTTTTAGTGCAAGTCATATTTTTTATATACGGAATTTTTACAGATTTTAAATTAATTAATGAATTTAAAAATATAGACGAAGAAACACTAATAGGTAATAAATTTGTTAAAAATAGCGAATATATAAAGCAGAATTTAATCTTTGAGCCCCTAAAATCATCTATGTATAAATACAATTCTTATAACGATATAGTTTCAAAATGTAAATCTATATCTAGCGGTTGTAAATATAGTGTAATTCATGGCGATGCTCATAATTTGCAATTTTCTACTTTATATAATAAAGACATGAATATGACTATGTTTGATACTTTAATTAAAGGTCAAGATATAGATGCTTGGGATGCGTATCCTTTATTTTGGGCAGACTCTCTGGACAAACTGCAGGAAAAAGTTAATTTTATCGCAGATAATCTTTATGAACAGCAGACACAACTTATAAATCGTTATTTTTGGCATGAAGCCCCCTTTATGTTGAATGCCGTAAATGAGCTGGACCTGGGCCGAAATAAATCTGAGATTTTTTCTCAGTATGGATTTTTGAGTGCTTACACGGTAAAATTTATTATGCAGAGCTTGGGAGGTATAAACGTAGAGAATTTTGACAAGGCAAAGAATATAATTAATTTAACATATTATATTATTTCTATAGCATTTATAATTTTATTTACTAAAAATTATTTTATTAGATTTATTTTTACAATTCTCTTTAGCATATATTTTTTTAGCATAGGGTTTCATTCTTATCATTTTGCTCCAACACATGTCTATATTAGGCATTTCTTTGATCTTTTAATAGCATTAATGCTTTTTTGGTCTATGAAATTTAAAGAATCAAGAACGTGTTACATAGCTATAGTTTTTACATTGGGGATTTTATCTATACTTTTAGTAAAGGATTTTGGACTATTCCTATTTTTATCTATAGTTGGTACTTTTATAATAAAATATGTATTAGAATTTATCGAGCGCAGAAGGGTTGATCTAAAAGAACTTTGGATCTTTATAATTTTTATATTATTTAGCATAATTGCTTGTATAAAATATCCACTCATGGATAATCCATCTACGAAATACTTTTTAGATGGCTTTTATTCTCTCCCTATCAGTATGTCAATTTACATGCTATTATTATTTGCTATATCTCTGCTTTGGCTCGGGCTTATATGGTTTTATGTGGAGCTAAAAAGATCGAATTATCTTTTAAGTTATATATTTTTACTTTTCTATACTGAATTTTTATGTGTTCTTTTTGTATGGAAGGGAAATTTTGATAATATAAATTTTGCTATTATTGCACTACCCATGCTGATATTGTTTCATTTCATAGTTAAAAGAATTAGAAATATTTTATATATCATAATAGCGCCTATACTTATATTTGCTTATGCCAAATACTGCTATGAATATATATCCCAAATGGCACTATATGAAAATACTTTTGCTACACACAGAAATTATAAATGGGATCATGAAAGAGCAGGTGGTATTATTACTACCTATTCATTTGAGCGCTTTGACGATGCTTTAAGACTTATAAATAAGTACTCTAAAAATTCAAATGAGTTATATATGATATCCAAATATGACAATATGTTACAATTCTTTAGTAAAAAATATAGTGGGTTAAAGTATTTTGAACTAAAATCCTTTATAATAACTGATGATGAATACAATGAAGTTTTAGATCTCATAAATTCCAAAGCCGATATCTTATATGTTGATACTGACATTTTTAATGTATATTATAAAGAGCTAAAAGAGAGACGTTTTTTCGATGTTTATAATAATCAATGGCTACCAAACGATGTTATGCGGCGGATTATACAATTAAAAATATTACTAAATCTTTTTGATGATGTTCGCGATAAATATGAGCTGGTAGAGCACGGTAAACTAATAGATGTGTATAAAAGGAAAAAAGAATAATTTTAATATTACTATATAGACTTTGGGCAAAAACTAATATTTAGGGGAGTTTATGACGAAAAGAAAAATTTTAATAGTATTTGGAACGCGCCCAGAGGCCATTAAGATGGCTCTGTTGATAAAGGAATTTCAAAAGCACTCGGAATTTGAGGTAAAGGTTTGCGTCACGGCCCAGCACAGACAGATGCTTGATCAGGTGCTTGAATTTTTTGAGATAAAGCCTGATTTCGATCTAAATTTAATGAAGCAAGGGCAGGATTTATATGATATTACGTCGGGTGTTTTACTTGGTATGCGCGATGTATTTAGCGAATATACCCCAGACATCGTGTTTGTGCATGGAGATACGACTACTACTTATGCCGTTTCTTTGGCGGCGTATTATCAAAAAATAGATGTTGCTCACGTAGAAGCTGGACTTAGGACGCATGATATCTATTCGCCGTTTCCTGAAGAGATAAATAGGCAGATGACGGGGCTCATAGTCAAATATCACTTCGCGCCGACTGTCGATGCGAGAGACAATCTCTTAAAAGAAGGCAAAGATTCAAAAAATATAATCGTTAGCGGCAACACCGTTATAGACGCACTTTTGTGGACGATAGATAAAATTGAAAACAACGAGCTGCTAAAAAATAAAATTTTATCCTTTATAAATTACAAATATAAGCTTAGCAATAGAAAATTTATTCTCGTTACAGGACACAGACGAGAAAATTTCGGAGAAGGCTTTGTTAATATTTGTGAGGCTTTACGTGAAATAGCGCTAAAAAATGAAAATATTGACATCGTTTACCCCGTGCATCTAAATCCAAATGTAAGAAAGCCTGTGGGAGAAATTTTATCGGGCATTTCGAATATATTTTTAATTGATCCGCTAGAGTATGATAGTTTCGTCTATCTCATGAGCAAGTCATATATGATAGTAACAGATAGTGGCGGCATCCAGGAAGAGGCACCGAGCCTTTGCAAGCCCGTTTTAGTTATCAGAGAAACTACCGAAAGACCTGAAGGGATAAGAGCAGGATGTGTGAAGCTTATCGGCACCAAGCGCGAAAATATAATAAAAGAGGTGCAAAAATTATTAAATTTAAAAGATGAATATGATAAAATGAGTAAAAGTGTAAGCCCATATGGTGACGGTAAAGCTTGTAAAAAAATACTGGAATTTTTAAAAGGAATATTGTGAAAAAAGTTTGCATCTTAGGTCTTGGATATATAGGGCTGCCGACAGCAGCACTTTTGGCAAATAGGGGCTATAAAATCCATGGCGTTGATGTAGTGCAGAGCGTCGTAGATACGATCAATCAGGGTAAAATTCATATCGTCGAGCCGGAACTTGACGTATTTGTTAAAAAAGCAGTGCAGAGCGGAAATTTAAAAGCAGACGTTAAGCCTGATTTCGCAGACATTTTTATCATAGCCGTTCCGACGCCGTTTCGAGACGGATACGTGCCAAATATCGACTACGTCATAAGTGCGGCAAAATCTATAATACCATACGTAAAAGACGATAATATGGTAGTTTTAGAATCCACTTCGCCGATAGGTACTACCGAAAAGATAGGCGAAATTTTAAAAAATGGCGGTGTTGATATTTCTAAAATTTATATCGCTCATTGCCCGGAGAGAGTTTTGCCAGGTAAAATTTTAAAAGAGCTTACGCAAAACGATAGAATCGTGGGTGGAACTACAAAAATTGCTACTAAAAAGATAGCGGAATTTTATAAAGAATTCGTTAGTGGTAGCGTTTTGCAGACGGATTCTAAGACTGCAGAGATGTCAAAGCTTACAGAGAATTCTTTCCGCGACGTAAACATAGCCTTTGCAAACGAACTTAGCATTTTGTGCGATAAATTCGGCATCAATGTTTGGGAGCTTATCTCGCTAGCAAATCGCCATCCGCGAGTTAATATTTTAAACCCGGGCTGCGGCGTAGGCGGGCACTGCATAGCGGTCGATCCGTGGTTTATCGTCCATGCGGGCGGCTACGAAGCGAGGTTGATCAAATCCGCAAGAGAGGTCAATGATCACAAAGCCGAGTGGAGCATAGAAAAGATCAAAAACGCCGCTTTGAAATTTGAGCTGCAAAACGGCAGAAAGCCTAAAGTCGCGTGCATGGGGCTTGCTTTTAAGCCCGATATCGACGATTTGCGAGAGTCGCCTGCGCTAAATATAACTAGACGTCTGATCGCAGACGGCGTCGATGTAGTCGCTGTGGAGCCCAATATCAAGGCTCATAAAGATTTTGAGATAGTGGATTATAAAAAGGCTATTGAAATTTCGGATATTATCGTATTTTTGGTCGGACATAAGGAATTTAAAGGGCTAAAAATAGAAAAAGAAGTTTTGGATTTTTGCGGAATTTGTAAATGAGCTTTCAAAAAGTAATAGATAGAAATAACCATCTGAATTTTTTTAGATTACTTTTTGCTTTACAAGTGGTATATATGCACTCGACAGAATGGCTAAAAATACCGCTCTTGTGGGGGGGGCACGTGGATAAATTTCTTAGGCTATTTCCCGGCGTCCCATTGTTTTTTTTGGTTTCAGGATTTTTAATTACCGATAGTTATTTAAATAGCGGAAATTTAAAAGAGTATTTTATAAAAAGAGCGCTTAGAATATATCCGGCTCTATTCGTAAATATTTTAGTACTTGAGCTAGCTATGTACGTGGGCAAAAATTTTAATTATATCTCGATATTAAAATACGTAGAATACTTCGTGCTGTATGTCATTACCGCCGCTTCAGGTATAGCGGGCTTTATAATCGGTATAAAAAACGACGCTTTATATAATTACGACGGCTTTTTTAGCTCCTATCCGAGCGGCGTTTTATGGACGCTTAGCGTCGAGCTATCGTTTTATATCCTCCTTCCGTTTATTTTGTGTATTAGAAAAGTAATCATAAGAAATTTATTGTTAGTTTTTCTATTTTTTACATCAATGATAATTCCTGCAATCGCCGATGAAAATTTTTACTCTGCTTCAAATTTAAATAAGCTTCTCGAGCTCATATGCTTGCCGTTTTTGTGGATATTTATCATCGGCATGGTTATGAGACTTTATTGGTTGGATATAAAAAAATATCTCGTAGGCTACGGCTTATTTTATATTGCGTTCTATTTGATATTTTGTTTTGTGGCTATAGAGTTTGGAATCGGGCTTGGAGATTATAAAAGGGGCCTAGAAATTTCTACCGTATTTCAAATTGTATTTTTAGCGTTAGCCATGTTTAGCATGGCTTTTTCTTATACAAATTTAAAGATGGCCAGAAGCACCGATCTCTCTTATAGTACATATCTTTATCATATGCTAATAGTTCAAATTTTAATTAGTCTGGGCTTTGGCGGCTCTTTATGGCTATATCTCATAGTGGTAGCCGCGACGCTCGCGGTGGCTTGCGTTTCTTGGCATTTTATAGAAAAGCCGGCACTAAAATTAAAACAAATAAAGGTTGTAAAATGATACAAGCAATAGTTAAAAAAGGTAAGGTTTTAGCAGAGCAGATCCCCGCTCCAAGCGTTTCAAAGGGATGTGTTCTTATTAAGGTGGTAAATAGCTGCATATCGGCGGGCACCGAGATAAGCGGCGTATCAAATAGCGGTAAAAGCCTAATCAGAAGGGCTTTGGAGCAGCCGGAGAACGTAAAAAAAGTCATCAATATGGTGAAATCAGACGGCATAGCCAGCGTCTATGCGAAGGTAAAGGGCAAGCTTGATAGCGGAAATCCGACCGGCTATTCGCTTAGCGGCGTCGTCATAGCAGTCGGGGAGGGCGTTTCAAATTTTGAGATCGGTGAGCGCGTCGCCGCAGCCGGTGCAGGGCTTGCAAACCACGCAGAATACGTAGACGTGCCTAAAAATTTAGTTATGAAAATGCCGCAGGATATGGACTTTGAGCGAGCTTGCACCGTGACGCTCGGCGGCATAGCGATGCAGGGCGTTAGGCGGATCGATCTAAGGCTGGGCGAGACCTGCGTAGTCGTGGGAGCTGGGATTTTGGGGCTTCTTGCGGTACAGATGCTTAAAATTTCAGGCGTGAGAGTTGCGGTCAGCGATTTTGACGATAGGCGCTTGCAGATAGCAAAGGAATATGGCGCCGAGCTCGTCATAAACCCGTCAAAAGACGATTTACTGGATGTCGTTTCATCTTGGAGCGGCGGATACGGCGCCGACGGCGTGCTATTTACCGCCGCCACGAGCAGCAGCGAGCCGTTATCGCAAAGTTTTCAGATGTGCAAGAAAAAGGGCAGAGTGGTGCTCGTAGGCGTTGCCGGCATGCAGATCAATAGAGAGGATATGTATAAAAAGGAGCTCGATTTTCTCATCTCCACCTCTTATGGTCCCGGTCGCTACGATAAGAGCTACGAAGAGGGGGGGCTTGATTATCCGTTTAGCTACGTCAGATGGACTGAAAATCGAAATATGAGCGAGTATCTAAGGTTGGTAAATGAAAATTTGATAAAGCTGGATAAGCTCATAGACGCAAAATACCCTATCGAGCAGGTAACGGAGGCGTTTGAGTCGCTGCAAACATCGCAGAATAAGCCGCTTATGGTTTTGCTTGACTACGGCGAGGCAAATTTAGCCGAGCTTGATAGCTATCTAAATCACGATAAAAAAATCATCATAAGCTCCGCGCCAGTAAACAGGGATGTGATAAACGTCGCATTCGTCGGAGTCGGCGGATTTGCCACCGGTATGCACCTGCCTAATATCTCAAAGCTTACGGGTAAATATAAAATTTACGCGATCATGAACCGAAGCGGACATAAGGCAAAGGCGGTGGCGCAGCAATACGGAGCGAACTACGCTACTTCAAATTTAGACGATATTTTAAATGACAAAAACGTTGATCTGGTGATCATCTCCACAAGGCACGATAGCCACGCAGAGCTTACTTTAAAGGCGCTTGAGGCAGGCAAAAACGTATTTGTAGAAAAGCCGCTTGCGACAAACAAAGATGAGCTGGAAAAGATAAAGAAATTTTACGAAGGGGGAGACGACAAGCCCCTTTTATTCGTGGGATTTAACAGACGATTTAGCGCTTACGCGCAGGAGATAAAAAAGCACACGAGCGCTAGAATAAATCCGATGATAATCAGATATAGGATGAACGCGGGTTACATACCGATGGATCACTGGGTGCACGAAAACGGCGGTAGAATGGTGGGCGAAGCGTGCCACATAATAGATCTGATGACGGCGCTAACGGGCAGCGAGATACAGAGCGTATTTTCGCAGCCCATCACGCCGAGCAATGAAAAATATAGCGCCGAGGATAACAAATCCATCGTCTTAAAATACAAAGATGGTTCGGTGGCAAACATCGAGTATTTTGCAAACGGCAGTAAGGAGCTAAGTAAGGAATTTATGGAGATCCACTTCGACGGCAAGAGCATCATTTTAGATGATTATAAAAGCCTTAAAGGATACGGAGTGGGGGTAAAAGAAATTTCAACAAACGTAAGTCAAAAGGGACAGCTCGAAGAGCTTGAGGCGCTATTTGGGGCTCTAAAAAAAGGCAAAAGCTGGCCGATAGAGCTTTGGGATATGGTGCAGACGACGGAGATTTCGTTTTTGATATGAGTTCGTTAGTGCAAGATAGGCTTAAAAAATACGATAAAATTTTAATAATCGGACCATATCCGCCTCCTCTTGGCGGAGTGTCGGTTTATATTTATAGACTGAGTAGGTCGCTAGATAATTCGCAAGTATTTGATGTATCCAAGAAAGGTTTTAAGAAATATATCGATTTGTTTGCGGTATTGTGCAAAACAAAATTTCGAGCTGTAAATATTCACTCGTTTAGTATGACGATAGTTTTTGTGCTTATGATTACTAGACTTTTTAAAAATTTTGATTTAATTGCTACTAGCCATAATCCAAGGTTGTTTGAGGAGAGCTCTAAATTTAAGGCGTTGATTTATAGAGTCTTTTTTCATTGCATAGATGTTTTGGTGGTGGTTAATAAGCATATTTTAGACGATTACAAAAGTAGAGATTTGCATATTCCAAAAAGCATTATAATCGAGCATGCTTTCTTGCCACCGCCGTTAGAGGAGGAAGATAAAATTTTAGCTACCTATCCCGATTCTTTTTACAATTTTATAAGAAGTAAGACGCAGATAATAACGGCAAACGCATTTCAAATATCTTTTTATAAAAATACCGACCTATACGGACTTGATATATGTATAGAACTCACGGCTAAGCTAAAAAATATCTATCCAAATTTGGGATTTATTTTTGCGCTAGCAAACGAAAAGGTCAATACGGAGTATATAGATAAAATGCGCCTGCGAATAAAAGAGTTAAATTTAGAGGAAAGTTTTTATTTTCTGACTGGGCAAAAAGAGCTTTGGCCTATATTTAAAAAGGTTAGTCTAATGATAAGACCTACTAATACCGATGGTGACGCCCTTAGCATTAGAGAGGCTTTATATTTTAAATGTCCTGCGATAGCAAGCGATGTATGCGATAGACCAACAGGAACGATTTTATTTAAGAATAGAAATTTGGATGATTTATATGATAAAACAAAAAGGGTTTTAGATGCAATGTAAATTTTGCAAAGCAAACGATGTCGCTTCGCTAAAAAAAATGCGAAGTATATACAACAGTTTGGACTATACGTTGTATTTTTGCAATAGTTGTAAGTGCTATTTTTTTGATATAAACGAGCACGATTATGATCTTAGGTTGCTATATGATAGCCTAGGAGATAAAAACATAAGCTCGTATGATGTAACTTTTAAAAAAGATAGATACTGGGATAATGAAAAAAGGGTTATACATTCTATACAACCGAGTATAAATAGTGTACTGGATCTTGGTTGCAGAACGGGAGATTTTTTGATGCACTTTGATACGGGCATAGAAAAATACGGTATCGAACTATCAAAATCAAGCGCCGAAGTAGCAATAAAACGAGGACTAAACGTTTACGAGGAATTTATAGAAAATATAGACTTTAAAGATAAAAAATTTGACGCAGTGACTTGCTACGCCATTTTGGAACATTTAAAAGAGCCTGTGCCTATACTAGATAGATTAACGCAGCTAGTAGAAGAAAATGGAGTTTTAGTGATTATGGTTCCTTATCTGCATAGTTTTAAGGCTCAATTGCTATATAAAATAAATTTCAGATGGCATATGTTTAGCCAGCCGGAGCATTTAAATTTTTATTCCAAGGTATTCTTGGATAAATTTATATCCGAGAAAGGATTTGTGTTGCGAAAAACAAAATATACTTCAGGCGGTATGTTTAATCCATTTAAAAAGATACCTATCGCCTCAAAGGTATTTGGTAAGTTTATGAATTTTATTGATTTTTATACCCCAATAAATCAAATATCTATATTTGACCATATGTATTTATACTATCAAAAAACAAAGGGTACGGATGCTTAAAAAAGCTAAATGGAAAGACGATTGCTTATCGCCGATTTTATTGGGAATAGATGATTTGTGTGACGGATATTTTAAAAAAGAGCATCAAAAAATTTTCCCATTTTTCGATGCGGGCTATGGCACAACAAACGACGGATCTATTTTTAGCTACCTTAATAAAAACCTACTTCAAAAATATCCCGAAATAAAAATCACATTTTTTTTACCATTTGGCAAAGGAGCTTACTGGGATAAAGATAAATCTATAATTAACGATATTTTTGAGAGGGTTGAATTTGAGGAATTTTTAAATTTTATATTAGATTGCGGCTATGAAATAGCTTATCACGGACACGATCATGGACTAATAAATTCTACACTAGATCCGAGTACTTGGTGTTGTGAGTTTGATCAATATAGCAAAGAAGAGTATTTTGATATCATAAAAAGCGATTTAGCTAAATTTAAAGATAGATTTGGATATGAGGTACATGGCGGAAGAAGCCCTGGTTATAAATTTAAAGATGATTTGATAGATGGATTGTGCGAGTGCGGATTTAAATGGTGGTCTTTTTACTATAGGTCGTTTATAAATAATATCAGCCTGAAGTACAATGGTTATAATATAATCGAGATGCCGTCAAATTTGTCGGGAGATATGTTTAATTATAGCAAAAACCCCGTAAAAAGCGCAGCAAAATATTTTTTAAATTTATATAGACTAGAGCATATGATTAAGTGTGGTCAGGCTGTAAGTATAGCGGAGCATTTTTTTAGAACGAGATTTGATGGTAAGATACAAATGCCGAATATTTATAATGACATAAACTCTTTAGATTTTCTTTTTGGATATCTAAGAAACAAATATGTTTGGTATGCTACTTTTAGCGAATGCGCGAATTATTATGAAAGCTATAACAATACCGATATTCTAGATATGGGAGATGGAGTATTTGAAATAAAATATAAAGGCAGTTGGAAAATGTTTCTAACATTTATCTCGGATCATAGGTATTTACAAAATATACAGACTAAAGAAATTTACGAAGGCTTTATGAAAAACAATAGATGGCTTTTTAATAATTTGGTCGAAGGAACATATAGGGGACATAAAGATGTATTTTGACAGACATTTTTCTTTGATTACCGGATATAGATTCTTGTTAAAAGACGTTATAAAATATATAGCGACAATAGATTCTTTTTTTGATTCTAAGTATAAAATTTTAGATATAGGTTGCGGAAAAAAACCATATAAGAAATTACTAAAAAAATCTGATTACGTAGGTCTTGATGTGTGTGAATGCGAATATGCAAATCCGGATATAATAGGTAGCTCTGAAAATATCCCTTGCGAGAATGATAATTTTGATGCAATTATGACAGTTTTTGTTTTAGATGATTCTTTTTATATTAAGAAGACTTTTTATGAAATTTCAAGAGTGCTTAAAGATGGTGGGTATTATTTTGCTCTTGAAGCGCAAAATGCAAGCATACATAATCCCCCCTTTGATTTTTTTAGATTTGCTCCAAATGCCATGATTAAGCTAGCAAAAGAAGTAAATTTAGAACTTATAAGATATGATACATATGGCGGAGATTTTGCAAACGTAGGCTTTTGTTTTATATCAATTATACGAAATACACTAAGTAGTCTCAGGATAGAACCCTTTTTGGGCCCTATATTTTACTTGCCGATAAACGTAATTTTTAGACTTCTAGATCTAATAGGTAGATTAAAGGTGTTTAAAAATAAATATAAAAATAATTCCTTGGGGTATTTCTATGTTTTTAAGAAAGTAGAGAATGCTTAAAAGGTTTCTTAAGACGATATCTTTATATACTATTTTTTTGATGATTGAAAAAATTTTATCTGTATTATTTTTTTCATATATTGCTAATACTTTAAGCATGAATGATATGGGTGCATATGGACTGTACATGACTATATATGTATTTTTATCTTTTTTACTATCGCTAGAATTTAAATCCGGATACGCAAGATATTACTACGAATATTCTACAGAAGAATCCAGATATAAATTATTTTGCGGCATCGTTAATGTTACATTTCTTTCTCATATGATTATGGGTATATTGTTATTGTGTATTATAAATTATTTTAATTTATTGAGTTGGAAAATTTTTATTGCTTTGTCTATTTTATCATTTTCTGATAGCCTGATATATCTTATACAGTATCAAAAAAGGTTGGAAGAAAAGGATATGCAGTATGGAATAATTATAATCAGTAAGATACTCTTAACAATTATATTTTATTTTATTATAAAAAGTTACGATATGGGGGGTAGTGCGATCGATATAATATATGCTATGTTGTTTTCTAGCACAGTTGTCTCCCTGGTTAGTTATTTTAGCTTTTTTATTAAAGGTTGGCTGTTTGGCGTAAATTATCATATTACAAGGAATTCCTTTTTATTTTCCATAAAAATTGCGCCCGGTATTGTCGGGTCATATCTATCATCATTAAGCCCGCAATTTATCATTGATAAAGTTTTTTTAAATAGAGAATTTAATGGAATTTTTTCGGTTTACCAGAAAATCGCATCAACTATTTATATTATGTTCGATCCGCTTTATATAGTTTTTTCTCAGAGAGTCCTTAAATTTTATAAGGAAAAGAATTTTATCGGAATCTATAAGATGATGCTTAATATAATTTTTAACGGATATGGATTTATGATGTGCATTTTTATTTTGGGCTCATATTATGTCGTATATATATTTGCGGGAGAGAAATATATAGAGTATCAGCACTTCCTATTCATATTTTTATTCAGCGGATATTGCACATTGATTTCGAGAATTCTTGAATTAAATATCCAGATTTCTGGGAAAAGTCATTATTTTTCTTATTTGGAGATATTTGTAGGAGCGCTAAGCGTATCTTCTCTTTTGTTTTGTGCATATTATTTTGATTTTTACTTCTTTATATATTGTATAGCGGTTATTTCTTTTTTTAGATTCGTTGTATATATGGTAGTTTCCAAAAAAATATATCCAAAATTATTTTTAGGGTATTTTTATTATTTGTTATTTTTATTCTTTCCTAGTATAATTTATATCTTTAAAATATTTGACATACTATCGGAAGTTTTATTATTTCTATTAACTCTGATTTTTTATAGTTGGTTGGCTATTAGGGCAATCAAAGAATACAAAAGCTGTCCGCGTATAGGGGAAGCATAATGTTATATTATCTAAAGCGACTATATTCTACTCCATTTCGCATAGTTTTGATGAAGCTATTTAATAAAATAACTGTTTTTTTAAATAACTTTATCAATCGTCGCACTGATTTTATAAATAAAAATACTCATATAAATTTTAACATTCCGATCATCAAAACTAGCTATATAAGCACAAAAGAGCTCGACCTATCAAATATAGATCTGGATGTTGCAAGATATCTATCTAAAATGTACATTGAGCATAAATTTGATCTGCTCGGTAGCGGCTGGGTAAAAAATAGCTATGATAGCGCGGCACTCGGGCTTGAGGGCTACAAATACGATATGAACGTCGCAGCGCCCGCAAACGCGCTAGAGGGCTACGAGCTGATTGATTGGCAAAAGGATTTTAAAAGCGGCTTTCGCTGGGATGAAAAAAAATGGTACAAAGATCAGCGCATAGCCCATAAGCCCGGTAGCGATATAAAGGTGCCGTGGGAGCTTGCGAGATTTCAGCACTTGCCGCAGCTTGCTATTTTTGCGATGGCGAATCCGAGCTTAAAAGAGCAAAATTTAAAAGAATTTAAAAACCAAATTTTAGATTTTATCCAGAATAATCCGCCTCGAATGGGCGTAAATTGGACCTGCACGATGGACGTGGGTATCAGGGTCGCCAATATGCTGGCGGCTTACGATATGTTTTGCCAGATGGATGAGGGCGGAATTTTGGATCAAAATTTCAAGCAGACCTTTTCAAGTAGCGTCTACGAGCATGCGCTTCATATCGTAAATAATCTGGAGTATTCGCCGCATCTTACGTCAAATCACTATCTAAGCGACATCGCGGGTTTGCTGCAAGCTTGCGCGTATCTAGACGGCAGCGGCGAGATGGACGCATGGCTGGCGTTTGCCGTACAAGAGATAATCTGCGAAATGAAAAAGGAATTTTACGAAGACGGCGGAAATTTTGAGAGTTCTACGAGCTATCACCGCCTAAGTGGCGAGCTAATGGCATATAGCGCGGCTCTGATACTGGGTCTAAAAAGCGAAAAAATTTCATCTTTGCAAAATTACGACGCAAAGCTTTGGCGCAAAAAGCCGAAACTCTTGCCGCCGGACGAGCAGGAATTTAAAATTTCGGACGGCAAAATCGCGCTGCCGCAGTGGTTCGTGGACAGGCTGTATAAAATCGGCAGGTTTACCGCAGACATTACAAAACCAAACGGCGAAATACCGCAATTCGGCGATAACGACAGCGGTAGGTTTTTTAAATTTAGCCCAAACGGCGAGTTCTTGAGCAACGAACAAGCCGTGCGAAAATATCTAAATTTGAGCGGCTTTGAGGGCGGCGACGAGCCGTTTTGGGACGAAAATATCTTAAACCACTCCACGCTAATTAGCTGCATGGATGGGATTTTTGACGATGAGATATTTAAAAATGGTATTTGCTTTGAGCGGAGTTTTGCGAGAGCTCTTGCAGGGCGCACGCTGCAAGTAGGCGATAAAACATATAAAAGCCAGGTTGCTTCGGGCGTAAAATTTAGCGAACTGCCATATCAAAAAAGGATGGAATTTAAAATTCCAAATTCGCAAGAGATCAAAAATCTATTTTATCCGGACAGTGGAATTTTTATCTTTAAATCCAGCAAATTTTACCTCGCTATCTGCGCTACGCCGCTTGGGCAAAAGGGTCACGGCGGACATACGCACAACGATAAGCTGGGCTACGAGCTGCGGATAGACGGGCTGGATATAGCAAGAGATCCCGGCACCTATCTTTATACGCCGATCCCCGGCAGGAGAAATGAATTTAGAAGCGTCAAGGCCCACAACGTGCCGATTATAGGCGATTTGGAACAAAATAGTTGGGGCGAAGGAGCGATCGGATTATTTGGAATGTTTGCGGAATGCAGATGCGAAGTGGCGGATTTTGGAGAAAATTTTATAAGTCTCGCCGCAGAATACAAAGGCGTAAAGATAATTAGAAAATTTGAGGTAAAAGAGGGTAGCCTAGAGATTATTGATATAGCAAATAGGGAATTTTATTATAGTAAATTTGAGTTATATTCAAATGGATATGGGAAGTTGATGAAAAATGTCTAAAAAAGTTTTAATGGCCGTTGCGAATTACTATACTTCGCCGTTTCAGGTCGGCAGTCATCATTATGCCAGAGCATTTGAAAAACTAGGATATGAGGTGCTTTTTATCTCAAATCCCATCTCGCCGATACATAAAATTTTTGCAAATAGCAATGAGCTGAAAGAGCGGGAAAGAATTTATAAAAAAGGAGGTGAAAGTGCGGGGAGCATTTTTTATTATGTTCCGCGCTCCCTTTTTACTCCTCAAAACAAGCCATTTCTATCGTCGAATTTCGTTTTAAATAATTGGCAAAATTTTACGTGCCCGAATTTGCTAAATTTTATAAAAGAGCGGGGTTTTGGCGAGGTTGATATATTGTGGTTTGATAGCCCGTTGTTCGGCTTTTTGCTGGATACCATAACTTATAAAAAATCGATTTTAAGGATAGCTGATTATTCAAAAGGTTTTAATGCAGTTTCTGATACTCAGTTTAAAGCCGAGATAAATATCGCGAATAAGGTAGATGCAGTCATTTATACGGCCAAAAATTTAAAGGAAAAATACGATCAAATAAAAGATAAATCTAAAATGAAATATGTACCAAATGGCATTGATCTTGATTTCTTTAAAGCGGCAGATAGGTCTTTGCCGCAGGAGCTTGAAGATATTCCTGAGCCTAGGGTAATTTACGTAGGCGCAATACATGATTGGTTTGATGTGGATTTAGTATATTACTGTGCTAAAAATTTGCCAAATTATAGTTTTATTATAATAGGTCCGGAGCAAAAAGATCTATCTTTACTTAAAAAGCTAAAAAACATCCATATTTTGGGCTCTATTCCATATGCTAAGATCCCTGCGTTTTTATATAATTCGCAGGTGGGCATAATTCCTTTTAATGTTAAGGATTATCCTGATTTAGTAAATAGTATAAATCCTTTAAAGATGTATGAGTATCTTGCCTGTGGATTAAAAGTCGTCAGTGTTGAGTGGGAGCAGATTAAAGATATGAGTGATATAATTTATTTGGTTAATACAAAAGACGAGTTTTGCAATGCAATAAAATATAGCCATGGTAAAGAATATGATTTGCAGAAACTTTCTTGGTTCTGTATCTTAAAATTTTTTTTGAAGGGAATCGGTATATATGTGGATTAAATATTATATTATAGGTATAAGATATGCTGTTTGTCAATGCTAGGTTTTTAACCCAAAATATCACTGGAGTTCAAAGATTCGCAATTGAAATTTCATTGTGGCTTAAAAGGATATTGAAAGATAATATTCGATTCATTGCTCCAAAAAATATAATTCACATAGATGTGGCAAAAGAGTTAGATGTAATTCGTATTGGAAATTTACAAGGATATCTATGGGAGCAATTGGAATTATCAAGGTTTTTGGTAAAGAGACAGAACCCATTGTTATTAAATTTAGCCAATATGGCGCCAGTATTCTATAAAAATAAAGTTACGGTCATACATAGTTTGTCTTTTTTAAATAAGGAATGGAATTCTTTTTTATTTCATAATATGTATAAATTTCTAATTCCGTTGATAATAAAAAATAGTAAATTCATTTTTACGGTAAGTAATTATACGAAACAGGAAATATTATCATACTATAAAAATATATATAATTTACATCGCAATATAGATGTTGTATATAATAGTTATATTGTTCGAAGTAAAAATAACATAGTAAGTAATATTTTTAATGACAATATTGAAGAATATATTTTATATGTTGGATCGGTTTCTAAGAGTAAAAATATAGTAAATTTGATTAAAGCTATAAATAATATAAATAGTAAAAATAAAAAAATTCTATTATACATAGTGGGCGGCTGTGATCAAAAAATATTTCGTTCAAGCGATATAGCTAGTAACGAATACGTAAGATTTGTTGGACAAATTAATGATGAAAATATCTTAATGGCTTATTATCAGAATGCGACCGCTTTTGTTTTTCCATCATTATATGAAAGCTTTGGAATTCCACCGATTGAAGCCCAGGCATGTGGTTGCCCGGTATTGTGTTCAGGAACTACGAGTTTGCCGGAGATTTGCGGTAGCGGTGCTTTGTATTTTGATCCAACAAATATTCATGACATAGAAGCAAAGATAGAATTGGTTTTAGATAATAAAAATTTACAAAACGAGCTTCGCGCTAAAGGTTTTGAAAATATTAAGCGATTCAGCTGGGAGGAATCGGCACATAAAATTATAAATTTAGTAAATAAGTTGTGAAGTATAAAGATATTTGCAACCAAACAGCTTGCCAATATGGTTTTTAGGATTACTTTTAAAAAAGGTCAATAAATTGTTTCAGATAATTTATATACCAATTGTAGGTTGTGAATTTTGTAAAATTAAGCCTTGGAGTAATAGAATTCTGGTTTGTAATAAAATTAATTGCTTGCAGCAAAACGTGATGAAAGTGATATTGTTTTGACGTGAATTGGCTTATATATACGCTGAAAGTAAAAGGATGTGGATGGGTAAATTATAAAAAGAAATTGATTATTTGTGAAATAGTATACATGATAAATGGAGATTAATATGAAAAAAATTTTAGTTGTTGATTGGCTGGATAAATATGCAGGCTCGGAACGCGTCATTAATTCTTTGCATAAAATATTTAAATTTGATGAATGCTACACTCTTGTGAATATAATGTGCAAAGAGGATCTTGATAAAATATTTAATGGAAATATCCCTAAAATCAATCATACTTTATTAAATTTATTTGGTAAGAGATTTAGATATTTTTTACCTTTGTTTCCATATTTTATAAAGAGCATAAAATTGCCACAAGATACTAAATTGGTAATTAGCTCTTCGCATGCTATTTCAAAATATGTAACATCCCAAGGTGCTTTACATATATCTTATTTTCAAGCTAGAAATTTGAAATATATATGGGAAGAACGAAATTTATACTTTACCGGAATAAAGAGAATATTTAAATTTATAATACCGTATTTGCAAAAATTTGATATAGAGGCATCAAAAAAACCTGATTTTATAATATCGAACTCAAAGTTTGTTCAGTCTTGGGTTAAGAGTAGGTATGGGAGAGATTCTGTAGTAATTTATCCGCCAGTTGATATTGATAGTTTTGGATTAGAAACAAAAAAGGAGTCGTATTATGTCAGTGTTGGTAGGTTGGAACCATATAAAAGATTTGATATAATTGTGAAGGCCTTTAATGTGTTAAAAGATAAAAGACTAATAATAGTTGGCGATGGTAGCCAAAGAGAGTATTTGAAAAACTTATCTAATAGTAATATTGAATTTGTAGGTTTTTTGGACAAAATTGCTATCAGCAATTATGTGAGTAGAGCAAAAGCTTTTGTTTTTATGGCAGAAGAAGATTTTGGTATAGCACCAGTTGAGGCGCAGGCTTGTGGCACACCTGTGATTTGCTTGGGAAGAGGCGGCGCAAAAGAGACTATTGTAGACATGCAAACAGGCGTTTATTTTTATAATCAAAATGTGCATGAGCTTATAGATGCAATTAATAAATTTGAAATAAATATAGATAAATTTGATCCTATAGCCATCAGAAAAAATGCTCTAAAATTTTCAAAAGAGAGATTTGAGGCCGAGATCAAAAGCTACGTCGAGAAAAAATATGAGGAATTTAAGGACGGCCTAAATGACTAATATAATCCTAAGCGGCGGCAGCGGCACGAGGCTGTGGCCCATCAGTCGCACGCTTATGCCGAAGCAGTTCGTGCGCCTCTTTGACGATCGCTCGCTTTTCATGATGAGCTACGAGCGAAACTCCCCGCTATGCGAGCGCACGCTCGTCGTCTCGAACGAGCAGCAGTATTTTTTGGCGCTCGATCAGCTTGAGGCTTTGGGTGCGCGCGGCGTAAAATTTTTACTCAAGCCCGTCGGCAGAAATACGGCTCCTGCGATCGCGCTTGCGTGTTTGAGCCTAAAGGCCGAGGAGATCGTTTTTGTAACGCCGAGCGATCATCTTATTAAAGACGAAGCTGCGTATAAAAACAGCGTCTTGCGCGCACGCGAGCTTGCAGAGCAGGGGTTTTTGGTGACGTTTGGTATCAAGCCTGCGGATGCAAATACGGGCTACGGCTATATCGAAGCAAGCGGCGAGGACGTGTTAAAATTTCACGAAAAGCCGGATCTTGCGGCGGCGCAAAGCTACATAGCGGCGGGGAATTTTTATTGGAACAGCGGCATGTTTATGTTTAAAGCTGGCGTATTTTTAGGCGAGCTAAAAGCACAGAGCCCTGAAATTTACGAAGCCTGCGTTCGCGCGCATGAAAATTCTAACGCAGAAAATCCGATTAGAATTAAACTAGGCGATATGCAAGAGATCCCCGCAGATAGCATCGATTACGCAGTTATGGAGCGCACGAGCCTTGCCAAAGTCGTGCCCGCAGACATCGGCTGGAGCGATCTGGGAAGCTTTGATGGCTTAGACGCCGAGCTGCCTAAAGACGCGAACGGCAACACCGCAAGCGAGCAAAATATCGCTCTAAATTCTAAAAACAATCTCATCATCGGCTCGGGCCGCACGATAGCCGCCATAGACGTCGAGGATCTCGCTATCGTCGATACCAAAGACGCCCTGCTCGTATGTAAAAAAGGCTCTACTCAAAAGGTAAAGCAGGTGGTGGAGCGGCTAGGTAGTAGCGATCTAGCGCGCGTACACGTAACGACACATCGCCCGTGGAGCAGCTACACGGTGCTTGAAGACGAGCGCGGCTACAAGATCAAGCGTAT
The DNA here is from genome assembly GCF_019423325.1 of Campylobacter sp. Classification (NCBI taxonomy): domain Bacteria; kingdom Pseudomonadati; phylum Campylobacterota; class Epsilonproteobacteria; order Campylobacterales; family Campylobacteraceae; genus Campylobacter; species Campylobacter sp. Next base: position 185,674 of record NZ_JAHZBQ010000001.1, read on the forward strand.
CGTCGTTAAGCCCGGTAAGCGGCTATCGCTGCAGAAGCACTACCATCGCAACGAGCATTGGATCGTCGTTAGCGGCACTGCGACCGTGACTGTGGGCGAGCGAAATTTCTTGCTGCGCGAGAATGAATCGACGTTCATTAGAATGGGCGAGATCCACCGCCTCGCAAACGAGGGCAAAATCCCCGTCGTGCTAATCGAGGCTCAAGTAGGCAGCTATACCGGCGAGGATGATATCGTGCGCCTGCAAGATGATTTTAATAGGAGTTAGGATGAAAAAGCAACTCTGCGTTTTAATAATCTTGGCGGTCGATATTTTCGTCATCTGGCTTTGCTTCGGACTTGCCGTGGTGCTTAAAAATCTGCTCTACGGCGATAGCGTGCTGCTGGACATCGGCAGGTATCAGGGCTTCGCGCCGTCCTATGTCATAATGATATTTCTATTTTTCTATCAGGGGATCTATTCGAGAAGGTATGATTTTTGGCATGAGAGCAGAATTTTAGTAAAAAGCTGTTTTTTGGGGCTTTTGCTAAGCCTTGCACTGCTTGCTCTAATCAAAGTCAATTACGAATTTTCGCGCGCCAGCTTTATTTTAAGCTTTGCCTTTATGGCGGTAGTTTTGCCGCTTTTTAAGCTCATAACGAAAAGGAAGCTTTTTAAATTTGGATTATGGCAGAAGAGGGCGAAAATTTTAGGCGAGGGCGAAGAGTTTGAGAGCGCCGTCTTAGAGAGCGCGTATTTAGGATATGTTAGAGCTCTTGGCGGCGATTACGACGTGTTGTTTATCGGCGGAAGCAGGCTTGGGGCGAAAGCCTTGAACGAGCTTATCGAGCATAATATCAGAAAGAACAAAGAAATTTTATTCACACCCGTGTTACGCTCATATGATTTCACGCAGACGGATATTTACAGCGTTTTTGCTTCGCGCACCAGCCTCTTTGCGATACGAAATTCTCTGAAAAGCCCTTTAAATTTAGCTCTTAAACGCGGGCTTGATTTGGCGCTAATTTTCTTAGCGCTTCCTCTGCTGGTGCCGATTTTCGGCGTAATCGCGCTGATGATGAAGCTAAAAGAGCCCGCGGGGCGCATATTTTTTTCGCACCAAAGGATGGGATTTGGCGGCAAACCGTTTGGGTGTCTGAAATTTCGCTCGATGAAAGAGAACGGTGATGAAATTTTAGCTCAGTACCTAAAGCAAAATCCGCAAGAGGTGGAGTATTTTGAAAAATATCACAAATACGAGCACGATCCGCGCATCACGAAGCTGGGCGATTTTTTGCGCAAAAGCTCGCTCGATGAGCTTCCGCAGCTGATCAACGTCTTAAAGGGTGAAATGAGCATCGTAGGCCCTCGCCCGTGTGCGCAATACGAGCGCAAGGATATGGGCGAATATGCTTCTCTTATCTTATCCGTCAAGCCTGGTATTACTGGGCTTTGGCAGGTGAGCGGGCGTAGCGATGTGGATTTTGCGACCAGGGCGGGCATGGATGCGTGGTATATGAAAAACTGGTCGATATGGAACGACATCGTCATTATTTTAAAAACCTTCAAAGTTGTTTTGGCGCGCGAAGGGGCAAGCTGATAGTTTATAGAGTTTAAGACGGGGCTGCCTCTTTTGAGATAAATTTTAAATTTAATACAGTGCTTCGATCGAGATATTAGAATCTTCTGAGCTAAATTTTGCTATGATTTAAAATACATATACACAACAATGTAATTGCATGAAAATAACTAGGAATTCGCGGCGCAAAATTTGAAATTTTGAAATTTCATCGCATGCTTGCGTAAAATAAGACTACGCAAAAATGGTGATAGTTTAATGCAGACGACCAAGATTATGTAGTATCGCGGGAAAATTATTAGCGCGAATCGTATTGCTTAAGCACATAAAAAAGGGCGCTACCCGATAAAATTTACTGCCGCTTTCCGCTTTTGCGCGAATACTACGACGTAAAATTTTTACAAGACAGATAAATTTTACTCTTACTTTCTCGCCGACGTATTTTAAAATTTTAAATTGCCTATCTCGCAAAAGCGGCAGCTATTTTAAAATTTAGGGAATTTACAGATAAAATTTTGATCTGTTTGAGGGATAGGGGGATAGTGTCCGGTAAAATAGACAATGGAAATGAGCTATTCGGTAATCATACCATCTCAAATACTACTTACGAATAAAAGGCGATCAACGGATATGAAGCCCTAAAAGCCTATGATCTAAATGGCGATAAAGTTAATAGATGAAAAGGACGAGATATTTAATAAACTTAAAATTTGGAAAGGTACGAATTCTAACGGTATTACCGACGAAGGAGAGCTAAGCTCGCTTGCGGATAATAATATCAAAAGCATTGATCTAAACTATAAAGAGATAACGATAGACGGGAATTCTAACACCGTAAAGCAAAGCTCTAAGATTGCTCTTATCGATGCTGATCTACTAATGGACGGGAGTAAGTGAAGCAGCTAAAGACTCGCGAGGAATTTATAGCTACTTAAGTAAGGTGGATATAGAATTCGTAAAAGCAATCAAATTAAATGCAAGAAGAGGACTGAGATTTTTATAACATTCACTGTCGACAGATTGCTTCGCTTGCAAAGTTTACCCGCAATGACGAGAAAAGCAAAAAATGGAAGGATAAAATTTGGAAAATTTTGAAAACTGGAATAAAAATGTTAAAAAACGGGATTTAAACTCAAACGAAAACGCAAATTTAAGCGATTTCAATCAAAGAGACTATGATAAAGAACCGATAGTAATTAAAAATCCTTATGAATTCTTTCTTTCAAATTTATTCTTTTTTTCTCATTGCGGAACAGTGCTTGTTTTATTGGTTTATGTTGATTATACGGGGATTGCAAGTATTAACAACATTTTTCTATTGGCTTTTTTTGGAGTTGGCGTTTTGCATATCGTAGCTACATTTTATTATTATATCATCAAAAACAAATGCGAAACCAAATTTACAAACAAAACAATCGAATTTATTATAAATGGCGAAGTTAAAAGGGTTAAAAATTTAGTTGATTTAGAACCTGTAGTAAGGACTTTTAGACTGCTTACACCATCATCGCTAATTGGAATTATTGTTTTTAATCTACTTATATTTTTTATGGTCGCATTAGTAAAAATGGTTCATTATCTTATCGCCTATTATGTCATTTATTTACTTTTAAATTGTTTGTTTAAATTTGTTTTTCACTTGACTTTGGGCGGAAAATTAAAAGATTTTTCGCTTTTTTCGGCTTTTATAATTTATCATTATGAAGTTTTAGGTTCCGCATTTAGCAGAGGTGGTTCTGCTGGTTGGCATGACATAAAAGGTAAATTTCACATGATTTATATCATTAAAAAACAAGATTATTTAGATTTACAAAAATATTTTTCTGATAAGAAACATATAAATTTAAACTTGGTTGAAAAGAAATTTTAACCTAAAAAGGAGAAAAACATGAGTAGAGAATTAGTTGCTAAACAAGAATTAGACAAAGCAGAAGTAAGACTTAGAAAAAATAGTGATTTGGTTAGACAATTAACTGAATTATTTAAAGATGCGCTTTCTGGTGCCAATATGTCTCTTAGCGGCTTAGAAAAATATGTAGAAATAAATGGCAAAAGATACACAAAAATCGAACTAGACGATTATGTCAAGAAAGTAGGATTAGTAAATGGTTTCGCTGGTATAGCCGACGATTATGCTGACGGTCAAAGCTTCGGTCATACCGTCGTGGGTGCAGCTGTGGATTTTGGGCTTATTGCAATTACAAAATTTATCCCTGTTGTCGGTTGGATAACGCTATGGTATGACATAGGAAATTTATTAGATAAGTTGGACGGAAAAGATAGCGGCATATTTGATTTACGTAAACAAGCACAAAATTTATGGGACAAAATAACGGGCGACGGGCTATCAGATATTGATATGAACGCTTTGCACAAAGGTATCCTAAGAGTAACAATGCCCGACAAAACAGTCTATGCAAGACCTTTATCGTCGTCATTTTTCCCTTATGGCGTAACCCCAAGCGGACTTTTAACGGGCGACTACAAAGACGATGTTTTATTGGGCGGATATGGCGATGATACGCTAATGGGTAAAGGCAGCGGCGATTTATTAATAGGTGGATATGGAAATGATACGTATCTGGCTACTAGTCGCGATATCATTCGTGATGATGACCACAAAGGCTCGGTTTATTTTAAAGGACATAAACTCACAGGCGGAGTTTGGGATGATGATAGGAAGTGCTATGTATCTGAGGATTATATAGAATATAGACTTAAAGACGATAAATTAATAGTAAGTGATATGCTAGATGAAATAACTATAGAAAATTATAGTAAAGAAGAAAACTCGTTGGAAATATATTTATTAGAGAAAAAAGATATTATAGTGACTATCCATAATAATAGTGCTGCAGAGGGAGATGCGAGCAAACATTCTTTGGATTTTTCAATTACTCTGAATAGGGCTTTAGAAAAGGGTGAAGATCTAACATTATATGTTGAGGGAGAATTGGTAAAATTTAAAGAAGGAGACAATAGCGCCAAATATACATATACCTGGCAAGGTAACGATACTCCAAATGAGGATTATAAATTTACAGTAGGCGCCACCGTATGGAAATCCTCCGATAATATAAATGTCAAAGAGATAAGATTTGCCGATGCCGTTATAAAAGATGACGACCGCGATCCTAACGAGGATTTACCTGAGACATACGATCCTATCGTAATAGATTTTAATAAAAACGGCGTAACCTCCACTAGGCTTGATAATACGGTGTATTTCGATCACGACAATAATGGCTTTGCGGAAGCTACCGCTTGGATAGAAAAAGACGATGGACTACTAGCGCTAGATAAAAATGGTAACGGTAAAATAGACAACGGAAATGAACTATTCGGAAATCATACTATTTCAAATACCATCTACGGATACACAGACAAAAAAGCGACCAACGGATATGAAGCTCTAAAAACCTATGATCTAAATGGCGATAACGCAATAGATGAAAAGGACGAGATATTTAATAAGCTTAAAATTTGGAAGGATAAGAATTCTAACGGCATTACCGATGAAGGAGAGCTAAGCTCGCTTGCGGATAATAATATCAAAAGCATCGATCTAAACTATAAAGAGATAGCGATAGACGAGAATTCTAACACCGTAAAACAAAGCTCTAAAGTTACTCTTAAAGACGACTCCACCTTAGATGCTAACGACGTATGGATGAAAGTAAATTTAAACAAAACCGAAGAGATAATAGATCAAAATAAACTCTCGCCAGAAGTCCAGGCCCTGCCTCAAGTAATAGCTAGCGGAAATTTAAGCTCTTTAAGAGTGGCGGCAGGCAAGAATGAAAAGCTGGCTACAATAATAAATCTATATCTGATGCTAAGTCCCGAAGATAGAAAGAAGCATATTGACGAGCTGATCTATGAATGGGCAGGAGTTAGCGATATGCATCCAAACTCTAGAACTACCTCTATCGATAGCAGGATAGTAAATGTTTATGAAAAGCTTACGGGCAAGCCTTTTACTTGGCATGGAAGCTCCAATGATGCAAATATTAGAATATCCGCTAATATCATTAAAGAAAGATTTGATACTTTCAAACGTTATGTCTATGCGACCATAGAGCTTCAAACCGCATATACCGATATGGATCTAAATTTAGACCTTATGAGCTTGGGAGAAGATGGCAAATTAAGTTATAAATTTGATGCTTTAAATTCTAGGCTTATGCAATTATATAAAGATGGGAAATATGATGAAATTATCAAATTAATGAATATCGTTCGAGAAGCTAGCGCATATAAACCTATATTCCAAGAGAATCTTAAATTAAATCTATTAAATTTTTGCGGTAGTGATGATAAATTGTTATCTATATGCCTTAATACCTATATTAGCGGAACAGATAGCAATGATATTATCAATGGAAACTCTGAGAATAATTTTATAGTAGGAGGAAAAGGCAACGACGCCCTAAACGGCGGAGCCGGAGATGATACATACATGTTTGCTAGAGGCGATGGTAACGATACTATCTATGATATAGTAGGCGATGATAAAATACAATTCGGAGAAGGCATAGCCCCTAATGATGTGAGCTTAAAAAGAGAATTGGATAAGCTTATACTATCTATCAAAAGCAATGATGGGGCAAGTAGCGATAGCATAACTATCCAAAATTTCTTTTCTGTAAATCCCGAAATAGGAAATAATACCGTAAGAACAATAATTTTTGCCGATGGAACCGTTTATGATTTTAATAAAATTCTTGAGCTTGCTCCACTAAGCTCTACCGATAAAGACGACAAGCTTTATTTAACGGACAGCAACGATACCTTTGATGCAGGTTTGGGTAACGATGAAATTTGGGGCGGCAATGGAGATGATGTGATTAATGGCAACAAGGGAAACGATATCCTCTATGGCAATGATGGTAACGATACATTAATCGGGGGAATAGGTGACGATACCCTTAATGGCGGAAACGGTGACGATACTTTAAACGGCGGAGCGGGAAACGACACTATCGATGGTGGATGCGGCGATGATACCTATATATTTAATAAAGGTGATGGAGTCAATACTATAATAGATAATGCCGGTAACGATACCATACAATTCGGCGAAGGAATTTATAGAAGTGATTTAGAATTTAATGCAATCAATTCGGGCTCGGCTTTAAAAATTTCATTTAAAAATAATTCTAACGATAGCATTACGATCAATCAAGCTAATGTTGAAAACATAAAATTCGCAAGCGGAGAGATTTTAAAACTTAGTGATATCGATAATATAAAAATCATAGGTACCGAAGGTAATGATGTCATTCATACAAGTATAAATACTCCTCATAGCATAGAAGGAGGTGATGGTAACGATAATATTAGAGGCAATAATTACACCAAATCGATTAACGGTGGTAAGGGTAACGATATGCTTTATGGCGGTTACGGAGATGACACTTATGTCTATAATAAAGGCGATGGTGCCGATACTATAATCGACTACGGCGGTAATAATATTCTCAAACTAGGTGCCGGATTAGATAAAAAAGATCTGATTGTTTCTCGTAATTCCAACGGGCATATACTTTTATCTTTCAAAAATAATGCAAGCGATAGCATAACTCTTACCTCTCCTAATATTCAAGTTGTTGAATTTGCTAACGGCGACAAGATGAATATAGATGAGATTAAAAAGTTATCTCTTATCGGAGATGATACCGATAATACGATTTACGGCTATAACGGTGAAAATAATATTTTAGTTGGTAACAAAGGCAACGATACTCTCACCGGTAGTTATGGCAATGATACCTATATATTTAATCGGGGTGACGGAGTCGATACTATAACCGATTACGGCGGTAATAATATTCTCAAACTAGGCGCTGGATTGGATAAAAAAGATTTAATCATTTCGCAAAATTCCAATGGATATATACTTTTATCTTTTAAAGATAATGCTAGTGATAGCATAACTCTTATCTCTCCTAATATTCAAGTTATTGAATTTGCTAACGGCGACAAGATGAATATAGATGAGATTAAAAAGTTATCTCTTATCGGAGATGATACCGATAATACGATTTACGGCTATAACGGTGAAAATAATATTTTAGTTGGTAACAAAGGCAACGATACTCTCACCGGTAGTTATGGCAATGATACCTATATATTTAATCGGGGTGACGGAGTCGATACTATAACCGATTACGGCGGTAATAATATTCTCAAACTAGGCGCTGGATTGGATAAAAAAGATTTAATCATTTCGCAAAATTCCAATGGATATATACTTTTATCTTTTAAAGATAATGCTAGTGATAGCATAACTCTTATCTCTCCTAATATTCAAGTTATTGAATTTGCTAACGGCGACAAGATGAATATAGATGAGATTAAAAAGTTATCTCTTATCGGAGATGATACCGATAATACGATTTACGGCTATAACGGTGAAAATAATATTTTAGTTGGTAACAAAGGCAACGATACTCTCACCGGTAGTTATGGCAATGATACTTATATATTTAATAAAGGCGATGGCAACGACATTATAGCGGATACCGGCGGAATCAATACCTTACAATTCGGAGAAGGAATTTCTAGAAGTGATCTAGAATTTAATGCGATCAATTTTGGCTCTGATTTAAAAATATCATTCAAAAGCACTCCTCACGATAGTGTAATTATCAATAGAATTTCTATAAAAAATATAAAATTCGCAAATGGAGAGATTTTAAAACTTAGCGATATTGATAACATAAAAATTATGGGGACCGAAGGAAATGATGTCATTCGTGCAGGTATAAATACTCCTCATATTATAGAAGGGGGCAACGGCAACGATAATATTAAAGGCAATAATTACACCAAATCAATTAATGGTGGTAAGGGTAATGATTGGCTTAATGGAGGAGAAGGCAATGACACCTATATATTTAATGAGGGTGACGGTAGCGATGTTATTTATGATACAAGCGGAATTGATACTTTAAAATTTGGGATCAATATAAGAAAAGAAGATCTAAAATTCAAAAGAGATCCCAATAAGCTTGTAATTTCAGTAAAAGAAGATTCCGGAATGTTATGGGACAGTATTACCCTTGAGAATTTCTACTCTATAAATTCCGGAATGACTTATAATAATACCGTAAGAACCATATCGTTTGCAGACGGTAGTGTTTATAATCTGGACGATATGTTAAAGTCTGCATTACCAAGTCCTACAGATAGAGCCGACATACTTTATCTTTCGGATGGGGATGATACCTTTGATGCGGGTCTTGGAAACGATATAATATGGGGCGGGGACGGCGATGATGTTATTTACGGTAACGAAGGAAATGATACTATTTATGGAGATAACGGCAATGATACGCTAATCGGAGGTAAAGGAGACGATAAACTCGAAGGAAGACGTGGGGACGATACCTATATATTCAATAAGGGAGATGGCAATGACGTTATTTACGATATTGAAGGATCTAATACTATAAAATTTAATGATTTTAGCGCGGATGATATAAATATCAAAAGAATATTTAATGATGTGGTCATCAATTCTAAAATTTCAAATGATACCGTTACCTTGCAACGTTTTTACAATAATAATGGTGAAAGTACTATAAATACTATAAAATTTAAAGATGGCACGTCTTGGGACTATCAAACTATTCTAAATAACTCTTCCATAAAAGCAACTGAAGAGGACGATAAATTTTTTCTTGACGATCAAGACAATGAATTTAATGCCCTTGGCGGAGATGATAAAATTTACGGGAACTGGAAGAGCAATATTATAGATGGGGGAGAAGGCAATGATATACTTATAGGCGGTCAAGGCAACGATACTCTCATCGGAGGAAGCGGTAATGACGAGCTTTATGGCGGTGAAGACAATGATATTTTAATAGGAGGAACTGGAAATGATATGCTTATCGGTGGAGCAGGCAACGATACCTACATCTTCAACAAAGGAGATGGAAATGATACCGTAGAGGATTATACTGGCAATAATACTATTAAATTTAACGATTTTACTTTGAATGATATAGATATAAAAAAAGTTTTTGATGACATAGTTATAAGCTCAAAAATTTCAAACGATACTATAACTATCAAAAATAAGCTCTTCAGACATGCTATAGAAAATATAGTCTTTAAAGACGGCTCGGTTTTAAGCCACCAAGACATACTTAATCGCTCTTCTATAAAAGCAACCGAAGGAAGCGACAAATTCTATCTCAGCAATAAGGACGATGAATTTGATGCTTTGGGTGGAGACGATGAAATTTACGGGCAAGATGGTAACGATGTCATAAATGGCAATAAAGGAAACGACAAACTTTACGGCGACAGGGGTGACGATACCCTAAACGGCGGTAAAGACGACGATATCCTAAACGGCGGATATGGAGATGATACCTATATCTTCAATAAAGGCGACGGCAAAGATACCGTAACCGATAATGGAGGAGCCGATACTATAAAATTTGGCGAAGGAATAAGCAAAGAGGATCTTATCGTCAAAAGAGTTGCAAGAATGAATGATTATACTAAACGAAAGGAATATTCGGATATAGTCATACTCTTTAAAAATTCCCCAAATGATTCCATTACTATGCAAAACGTTATCGATAGTAACAAAAATAAAGATAACAACATAATAGAAAATTTTGAATTTGCTAATGGTGAGAAGCTGGGCTTCGAAGATATCAAAAAGCTATCTTTGATTGGTACCGACAGTAACGAGAATATTGTAGGTTATGTCCATGCAAATAATATCATCAAGGGAGAAGGCGGAGACGATAAGCTCTACGGTCAAGGCTGGAATGATACTATGTACGGCGGAGACGGTAATGACCTAATCGAGGGTGGTAGCGGTAACGATACCTTAATCGGAGGCGCAGGAAATGATATTCTAAAAGGCGGAACAGGAGACGATACTTACATATTCAATAAAGGGGACGGTAACGATATAATAGAAGATAACGATGGGGTAGATACTCTTAAATTCGGCGAAGGCATACAAAAAGAGGATCTAATTGTTTCAACTAATATAAATCAGAAGTGGTCTTATTTAAATAATGCAACAGATATAATCATTAAATTTAAACATAATGAAGCCGATTCTATAACTTTAAAAAATGTTCTTACTGAAAATAAAACCAGAATTAATGGCGTCATAGAGAACTTCAAATTTGCTAATGGAGAAAAATTAAACTTTGAAGATATCAAGCAATTATCTCTTGTGGGTACTAATGAAGGAGAAACAATAAAGGGCTTTGAAGATTCAAACAATACTCTTATAGGTAATGGCGGAGATGATAAGCTTTATGGTAGAGACGGAAACGATACTTTGATTGGGGGCGACGGTGAAGATGAGCTTCACGGCGGTATGGGAGATAATACTTTCATCGGTGGCAAGGGAAACGATATTATTGAGGGCGGAAACGGCAACGATACCTATATTTTTAATAAAGGTGACGGAACCGATACCATAAAGGAAAACGGCGATATGTCGGATGTTCTTAAATTTGGAAAAGGTATAAGCAAAGAGGATCTTATAGTAACTAGAGGTAGCTACTATGGAGATATAACTATTAAATTTAAAAATAACGACACAGATTCTATAATACTTAAAGATGCTATTGTTAGGGGCTCCGCAGTGAATGGTGGTAACATAGATTATTTCGAATTCGAAAACGGTGATAAGCTAGAACTTGATGACATTAAAAGACTATCTCTTCTCGGCACCGATCAAAACGATAAATTATCTGCCTATCACGATATGGATAATAACATCATAAAAGGTTTTGGCGGAGACGATGTTCTTTACGGTGAGGAGGGAAATGATTCCATAGATGGAGGAGACGGTAACGATATTATAGTCGGCGGCAAAGGAGACGATATTCTTGATGGTGGAGATGGCGACGATACCTATGTCTTCAATATTGGCGATGGAGCCGATATTATAGAGGAATCCGGAGGCGGAATGGATATTATAAAATTCGGCGAAGGTATCAACAAGGAAGATATTATAATATCCAAGAGCAAAAGAGAGGAAGGAGATCGGGAACCTACTTGCCTAACGATAAAATTTAAAAACAACGATAAAGATTCTATAACTTTACAAAGCGTTATTCGGGACAATAAACCAAGTCCTTATTACGCAGGAGAAAAGGCCTTACAGTTTGCTAATGGCGATAAGCTAAGCTTTGAAGATATTATTGCATTATCTTTAGTGGGAACCGATAAAAATGAAACCATAAGAGGCTATAGCGATGCAAACAACACCATAGTGGGCAACGGCGGAAACGATGAGCTTTATGGAGATAGGGGCGATGATACTTTGATCGGCGGTACGGGAGACGATATTTTAAATGGAGGGGCAGGTAACGATACTTTTGTTTTTAACAAAGGAGACGGCAACGACACGATAGCGGACGATTACATTAAATATAGCAACGACAAAGATAGCGATACTCTAAAATTTGGCGAAGGTATAAGTAAGGAGGATTTAATAGCCAAAAGAGTTAGAAACGACTATCCAAACGATAATTATCGAAATTATAGAGATATCGTTATATCTCTTAAAAATTCTACCGGCGATTCGATTACTTTACGAAATGCTACCGATCAAAATAAAACTGATGAAAATAACGCCGTAAAAACCTTTAAATTTGCCAATGGCGAAGAATTAGGAATTGAAGAGATTAAAAGATTATCGCTTATCGGCACCGACGCAGACGATGATACGCTATACGGTTATAACGATATGGATAATATCATCAAGGGCGGAGATGGAAACGATACTTTAACCGGCGGCGACGGAGTAGAAAATATCCTTGAAGGCGGCAGAGGCAATGACATACTAAAGGGAGGCTATAGAAGTTACGGTGAAGAGATCAGGGGGAAAAATACTTTCGTTTTTTCCAAAGGCGACGGCAAGGATACGATAACGAGTATTAACAATGGGGATTTGATTAAATTTAAAGATTTAAATAAAGAGGATGTTAAATTTGAACTAGATTTAGTAAATAAAACTCTTCTAATATCAAGCACCGTTTCAAACGATACCGTCTTAGTGGAAGGCTATAGCGCTACTTCCGAAGAGTATGATCATATCAACCAACGCAATATAGTAAACGATATAAATATAGAGTTCAAAGACGGTAAAATTCTAGGAAGTGATTTTATCAACAAGCAAGTAAAACCTATAGGCGATGCAAACACTATGGTAGGAGGCAGTGAAAATAATACCTTTGAATATGAAGGCGGTCTAAAGAGCATAGTGGATATCGGGGGCTATGATAAAGTGATCTTTAAAAAGCCCGGCAATAAAATATATTACAGCTCAGACGGTACAAATTTAAAAATAAGCACCGCTCCGATCGATGAGAACAATAAAGACGTATTGGAAGTAAAAGGCTTTTTTAACGATAAAAATAACATTGTAGAGGAATTTCAAATAAATAGCTACTGGAATATTAAGGCGGCAGATATCTATCAAGCATTCGGCAAAACCTATATCGGAGACGAAAAACCTGCCCAGCCCAATGATCCGGGCAAGCCGGATACCCCAAGCGACAATACTATCATTGGAGGAAGCGGCAATGATACTTTCTCCTATGAAGGAGGGCTGAAGAGCATAAAAGATAGCGGGGGCTACGATAAGGTAATATTCAAAAAAGAGGGCAACCATGTATATTATCAAATGTTTGGAGAGGATCTTAAAATAAGCACTGCTCCGATTAATGAGAATAATAAAGACGTCTTGGAAGTAAAAGGCTTTTTTGGCAATAAGAATAACATCGTAGAGGAATTTCAAATAAATAGCTATTGGAACATTAAGGCGCAAGATATCTATAAGGCATTCGGCAAAACCTATATAGGAGATGCCAAGCCTACCGCATTAGCGATGGATGCTAATTTGGCCATGAATAGTAAAGCTCAAATCTCGCCTCTTTCAAAAAGCTCCGGCGATAGTTCAAATTCCAAATCAGGCTGGGATATGGTTTTAGGCGGCGGTGATAAAAGTGAGCTAAAAGCCATCGTATCAGAATTTTATAATGATACGGACTTGAGCACATCCAAGCTTAATTCGGCTCTTAGCCCTAGCGGCATTGCAGATATAAACACTATATCGGGCATCAGCCAAGAAGAGGCTTTGAAAGATAGTGCTTTCTTAAGCCAAGATACCGTAAACAAGATTATCGAGCAGCTAAACGTTTATGCCGATAACTCGGAGGCTTTGGAATTTAACCAAAAAGATATTCGCAAGGATGATATGCAAGTTTATATGAGCTAAGGGCTATTTAGGATTATACCTTTTAAGGGTTATGTCTTATAATTATGCCGGCATTTCATTCCCCTTGCTGGTATATCGCTTTATGTTAGAATTTTATATGAGGTGGCACATTTAAAACGCCGCCTCATAAGTTGTCGTATATTTTAAAACCATAGCTAGTCAAATGATTAAATTTTGATACGATAAATTTAAAATGCTTGCATGAGGACAGACAAAATTCTACAAATATCTCTATCTCTACATGCGTTTTTGCGCTTATAATCTTTGCCCTTCATTAAAGAACTTAAAAGGAGCGAGGTTAATTCTATAAGTTACACGTTTTTACTCTTTACGCTCCTCAAATCCCAACCCACACACCCCCTTCAACAAAACATCCCACTCAAAACCAACCCTGAAATCCTCCACATTAAAACCCAATCTAAAAACGAACGTCTTATCCCCCGCAATTCTCTACTCCTTATGCTTCTTAAAACATCCGCAATATCAGATTTTACCATTCTCTATCACCAAGCCTTTTTATAGAAATAATGAGGCTTTATGAAAACAACGAAGCACAATGACGCTTCTAAAAACAATGAAACTGCCGAAAAGAATAACAAAGCTTAATAAAAGCAATGAATCTATTGAAAAGCAGCAAAGCTTCCTGGCATTTTTTTATTCTCCCGTTATAATAGGAGCGGTAATCTTTAAATTTACCACAAAATCTATCACAAAGGAGCAGATATGCATTACGAAAATCTTTTAAGAGTCAAGAAAGGCATAAAGGTCTTTAACGACAAAGCTCAAGAAACTGCTAATCAGAATGAGCTTATATGGCTAGTAAATACCTTTATCTCATATATTAGTAGAGCAAGGCACGATAAGAAAAGAGCGGATAATGCACTTAACGGTATATTGCACTATTACAAAGATATGAAAGTAGATAAAAGAGCCTTAAGCGAAGTAGTAAATAAAGAGTATAAAAAGCTACTGGGCCCAAAGAAAAAACCGACCAAATCAAAAATAGCAGATTATAAGGATTGCTTAAAATCCCTACACAAAAGCGGCCATAGCTATCAAAAAATAGCAGATATCCTATGGAAAAACTACGGCATACAAACTAGCAAATCAAGCGTAGCAAGACTATTAAAAAGATAAAGGTATATATCATGGCTCTACACACCAGAATGAACGCTAAAGCTATTATCTCTCAGATTATGAAGCAAGCAAACGGTATCGGAATATCTAAAAGTAATGTAAGACGCAATAGTAAGCTTAAAGGACAGAATGGTCATACAAAGAGCGTATACGCCCATAGCATTAAAAGCATTCAAAACTTAAGAGCGGTAACTACTCAATATATAGAATTTCTTAAAGCCAAACACGGTCAAAAAATAATGCAAAACATTAATGCCGGTAGTGCAAGAGAGTGGCTACTGCTAAAAGCAAACAAAATAAGCGGAGGAACACTTAATACCTATATATCGGCATTAGCTAAGAGCTTTGATAATTGTAGTAAGCTAGGGCTAAACGTATCTGGAAAAGATATTACGGATGTCCGGAAAGAATTTAAGAAAAATGGTATGAACCTTCGTAAAAGGCATTATAACAGAGCCTATAAAGATCCATATAAGATCATAAACAATATGCAACTAAGCTCATTATACTATATATCCGCTAAGCTTCAATTGGAAGCAGGACTAAGACTGGATGATGCTATCAATTCAAGCAAATGGCAAATCAACGATGATAATAGCATAACCATACTCGGCAGTAAGAACGGCTTATGTTACAGTACTAAAAAGCTAAGCGATAAGACTATAAGGCAGCTAAGACTTGCCAAAGAAGCGGGATACTATGCCCCAAAGAATGCTTACGTAAAAGATCTAAAAGCAGCAGGAGCGGACAAAAGAGGAACACATGGGCTTAGATATAACTTCGCTCAAGAAAGATACGAAGAGTTGCGTAAAGAAGGTATGAGTCATATAGAAGCTTTAGCTCAGGTATCTATAGATATGGGGCATTCAAGAGTGGAGATAACTAGGCATTATTTGGTTGGGCTATAGGCATTATTGGCTTGATTAGAGGCATTACTTAGGTTTGATTAAAGAGGGAATGGCTAGATAGGTGCTTTCGACATTTAAAAGTCTTTTTTAATGCTTAATGATGCTTAGATGATTTAAATATCCTAAATATCTTTGATACCCCTGTCAATGCTCAAATTCCTATTAAAATAAGGCTGCGTATACTTAAAGTAGGGTTTTAACATAAAATATCTATAAAGAGTATAGATGGAGGTTACTTTATCTGCTTGTAAGAGCAATGCTTTAGCAAAGAATGCTCCTAAAAAGAATAAAAGAGATAAGTTTAAAATTTAACAGAAAGGCTTTTATAAGAAAATATACCTGCAATGGATAAAATGCTGATTTGGTTAAGAAATTTAAGCTGCCTATGTATGACAAAATATCCTTTAAAAGAGATAAAAAGGCTGATCCGATGATAAATCGATCTACCTATGATATTGCAAGAATATCCTTACAATAGATAAATAGGTATCGATAAGACCATGAGCCATAGATTATAATCCTTGTGATAAAAGTTTATCCTACCCACTTAGATATAGAAAATTCTATCTATACAATAACACCCCCTACAAGGAATAATCGCAACGGCGGTAGCAGACGAGCAAACGCTCCGCTAGCGACGAGCGAGACAAGCCCCGTAACCTTTAACGGAGGCGCTACCTCCACGCGGCTTTTCAGATAGTCCCCTTGATCAAATTTAATGCACTTAGGCAATAAATAAAACGAATAAGAAGGCTATCTAGGGAAAAAACTCTAGGGGCAAAAAGACGTTACATCTTTAGAATTTAGTTAAAACAGAAGCTTTTTAGATTAATGTGCGAAGCTATAACGCACCTCTGCGATTTTTCTTATTACCCCAAACCGCCAGCGGGGAACTAAAGATTAAGAATGCTTGACAAGCGTTTAAGCTTATCAATAAAACATTACCGATAACGTAACCCATCGAAAAACCATAATATATAAACTTTAAAGGTTACTTCAAAAAGCTAAGAGGCTTTTTTAACATATAAAACATTCTTTCTCCTTAGTAAAAACGTTATAAGGATATTTCAAAAAATACCTTATGAAAACAATATAGCTAGAAAACAAAAAAATGATATGAGCTGTTTTTTTAAAAGAAGATTGTTGTTTTTAACAAGCTTGGATAGATATAAAAGCAATGAAGGAACCTGGTAAACCTATGAAGGTTATGGAGGAATAGAGCACAACCTGGTAAACCGAGCATTAAAAGATATAAAAGCTAATATGCAATATGCAAGAAATTACTAGCAAAAAGCGTAGAGGTAAAAAAAGAATGGGAATGCTTCAGAATTTATATAATCTATTGTGGCCCTATCCTCGCAAGCACTCGTCTTTAGTATCAAAAAAGGCAAGTGCTTAAAAAGAAAGCAATACGCTAAAATGAGGGCGAGCGCTTAGGAAAGGAGTAGTGATGAAGTAATATATGGGAGGGGAGGGAAAGTAAGTGCTTTTTTAAGAGGATAAGGCGGCTCATACGCTAATTACGGTAAGCTGTAGAATGACAAACTGTGGTAGGTTTTGTTTCAACTTCCTATCTCACCGTCTTTCCGCTTATCCGGAAATTTCTAAAACACATGGCATATAGACTTAAAGGCGCTATCCATAGTAGGAATAATGCCTTTGGCCTTCCCCTTTCTCCCCTTAAAATTTAAACCCCAGCCCCTTTAAATAACCTAGCCACCATGTTAGAACCCTACGCGTATTCTCAATATTCGTAGCTTTGTTATAAATCTTTTGTATCTCTCTTTGTGCATGAAAAAGGGTGCGTTCAATGCTATAAGGATCCAGCTTGTTCTCATGAATTTTTTCATATGCAAAGGTTTCTAATATCTTTCTAAAAGAGTGAAAAACTAGTCTATTCTTAGCTATTACGGGAGCATAGGTTTTAAGCGCTTTAACTAGAGTCATATCGCTTAGTACCTCTCCTTGCGTATTGGCAAAGCATAACGGGCAGTGGCTATGATGAGGATGTAATGTTTGCAGCCATTGCCCTACTTCTCTAGGAAGTCCTAGATGTTCATCTCCATTGCTTTTTACCTTATTCTCATCTTGCGGGAATAGTAAGTAGTATTCTCCATCATCACCTATTTTTAAATGCTCATGAGTTAAATTTCTTACATTTGAGCTTCTTAGCCCTGTAAGCAGTCCGAATATCAAAGCATTCTTAACACCTATTTGATGAGGATAGTTCATAATAAATTTGATAAGTACGGTTAAATCCAAGTCATCTTTTATATATGGGTATTCGCTACGACGAGGTATAGTATAAAAGTCCTTAAACACCTCTTCTGCAAATAATGGATTTTTGGAAATATCTCTTATGCGAGCATATCGGAATAGTCTTTTAATGAGTTTGAATAAAATTTCTAATGAGGCGTACTTCTCATTATCGTAATAATAATCCAGTATCGGCATAATATCCTTTTTGCTTATCTTGTTTATATCTTTGTCGCAAATATCCCTTAAAGCCTTAAAGCTCATATCTCGTCTTTTAGAGGTTGCTAATGCAACATTACCGTTATGTCTGCGAAACTGTCTATAAACGCTTGCCAGAGTATTTTTAGCAGGGATCAGCTTAGCAGAATCATCTATCATTAAACCTTTAAGAGTTTCTTTGGCTTTGCTTAGGCTTATCTCATCTGCATTACCTAAAGACTTAATCAGCTTGCCGCCTATGCAATAGTGATAGTGCCTATGGATTGTTTGTATTCCCTTTTTAGTAAATGAGCGGTAAAATCTAACTGCTATATGCTCATCTATCATTTCTACCATAGTATTTTTGCGATGAGGCAGGGAGAAATTTCTGATCACTTTATCGGGGTTCGTTTTAAAAGCCGGATCGTCTTTAATTTTAGAAAAAACTTTCATAACCGTTTATCCTTTAAAATTTCATATAGTTTCATAGGACAAATTATAAAAGCTTCCAAAGAGTTTAACAAGCTTAAGAGCTACTATACATTTTTTAATATATAGTAGTTTCTCTTAAACCGCCTGTATAATCTAGCGTTTTTAGCATTTGAAATTTTTTTGAAAAAATTTGAAAAACCCGTAAAACAGGGCCTTCAAAAAAATCAAAAAACTAAAAATAGGGGGAAAATTTGATAGATGGTGTCCCGTGTAGGATTCGAACCTACGGCCGCCTGATTAAGAGTCAGATGCTCTACCAACTGAGCTAACGAGACAAGAACTATAATTGTAGTGATAAAAATATAAAAAACTGATTAAATTTTATAAAAATTTCGTTAAATTTCATAAAATTTTATTCGGTCCTTATATATCTAATAACTCATAAAAATTAAATAAAATATTTTAGTAAAGAATCAATAAATTTTCTTAAAAAATAACCTATACGTTTCGATTTCACATCTAAACGCTCTTGCACAAACTCAACGCAAGAAGCCCCATAAGCGGGGCTTGGCTCGATAATTTATTTTGCTTTTTTAGCCTTTTTGCTTCGCGTAGCCTTAGCATGAGTTCTAGGAGAGCGGTTTGAGATGATCGGCTTGCCGTCAGGATATTTTTTCTGCACGTGATTTACAGGTATCGCTGCACTGCTGCTAGCGCCGTATTTCTCGCCGTTTGTGAAATACTTCCTCATCACTTCCTTCCATCTTTTTGCGTATTTATTCGCGCGCGGAGAATCGTTTAAAATATCCTCGTAGTCGTAAATTCTCTCATAGAAGTCGTTAGTTAGCTGATCGTCAATAGTTATTCTGCCGTTATCGATCGATACGCCTAGGTAGACACCTGTTTGCTCGCCCGGGCTTACCATCCATGCAGAAATATCAGGTAGATCGGTTGCGCGACCTGTTCTTCTACCTACGCCGCCTGCTGCAGCACCTACATTGATCTCAAGGGTGTCTGTGCCGGTAAAAATGTCTTGATATGACTTCGTAGTATGAAAGATCATCACGATGTCGCTCGTCTCGTAGCCCGCCTGTAAGCCCACGCCGTAGCCTTTATATTTGATAAAAATCGGCGAACTCCACTCGCCGTTCTCGCCTTTGACGCTAAAAATTCCATCGCCGTATTGTAGCGATGCGCCCGCAGCTAAACGTTTTACGTCGGTTAGGATTGCGACGGCTTTGGCGCTAGTCAGATAGCGTTCATCGGTGCCGAAGTTATTAGCCGCTACGAAAGATCTAACGACGTTAGTCGCCGCTATAACCTCTTGATTTGCCACGACGTCCGCGTGCAAAAGACCGCAAAGTGCAACAGATGCTAGAAGCAAAAACTTTTTCATCATTTAATCCTTTTAAAATTGAATTTTCGTTATTATAACAGCAATTTCATTTGTTTTAGCTAATTTTTAACAAAAAATTGATGGAAAATAACGAATTTTGGAAAATTTATGAAATTTCTAGCTATTTTTGCACTTTTGGCGATCAAAATTTTCGCTTTAGACATAGTAAACGGCGACGTTGTTATCTTAAAATTAGATAAAAGCACGACCGAGTTGAGCTTTGGCTTAAAGCAAATTCCTCTCATCACGGCTCCAAATTCTAACGATAAAATCGCCGTTTTAGCAGCGAATTACCGTGCTAAGGGAGATTTCGCGCTGCGGATAGTAGATCAAAGCGGCAGCCACGAGCAGATCGTTGCTTTGAAAAAGGGTGAGTATAAAAAAGAGGCTCTAAGTGTCGCTCCAGGCAAAGTTAAACCACCTAAAGAAGCCGCCGCGCGTATCAAAAAAGAGCTCGACGAAGCCAACGCGATCTATGCGATCACCACGCCGCGCTATCTTTTTTCTACGCCGTTTGAGCTGCCTTTAAACTCCAAAATAACCTCTGCGTTCGGCAATGCCCGCACCTTTAATGGCGAGCTTAAAAGCTATCACAGCGGCACCGATTATCGCGCCGCGGTAGGTACTGGGGTGCGCGCCGCCAACGACGGCGTCGTAGTCATCGCCAAAGACCGCTACTACGCCGGCGGTTCGGTCGTGATTGATCACGGCGGCGGTATCTATTCGCAGTACTATCATCTAAGCGAGATCAAAGTGGCGCTTGGCGATCACGTTCACAAAGGCGATGAAATCGCGCTTTCGGGCGAGAGCGGTAGAGTTAGCGGCCCACATCTGCACTTCGGCATCGCGATCAACGGCGTGAGCGTCAATCCGCTAAGCTTCGTCGCTAAATTTAACGAAGTGGTTTTTGGCGAGCGCTAAAATGCCCTACAATCCGAAGGAATTAATGAAAAAAATTCTCGCAGGCAGCGATTTTAAGCTAAAAGGCTCGGTCAAAGGCCGCGTGCGCGTCGCGAGTAGGGACGGAGCGATCGTAAATTTTACCGCTGCAGACTTCGGCGTG
The DNA here is from genome assembly GCF_019423325.1 of Campylobacter sp. Classification (NCBI taxonomy): domain Bacteria; kingdom Pseudomonadati; phylum Campylobacterota; class Epsilonproteobacteria; order Campylobacterales; family Campylobacteraceae; genus Campylobacter; species Campylobacter sp. Next base: position 206,894 of record NZ_JAHZBQ010000001.1, read on the forward strand.
CAGAGCCTAAACGACAAAATTTCGCTTAGTGGCGAGCAGTTCGAGCGCTTTAGAGCTAGAATTTTTGGGATTTTAAACTCTGGCGGACGCGAGCTTGCAGGCAGGCTCACGCTCTCTTCTACGCCCAAAAAGAAAGCCCGCGCAGATCGTCTCCGTGCAGCGGATGGTTATGGCTATGCTGAGTTTGACGGCGCCTGCGATTTTGGTAGCTTTTGCGAAGGAGATTTAAGCGCAGTTTCGCCCGAGGCTGGCGACAGCTTGGCAAAGACTTCGTATACTACAAACGCAAGGCGCGGCGAGCGAGATTTTTCTGCGCGCAGCGCTCATAACGCGCAAGATTTTACTTCGCAGGCAGAATTTCAAGATGTTTCGCAAGCAGAATTTTATGGTGCGGCTCGGGCGGAATTTTGCGTAGATACCGCGTGGGATACGTCGTGCGAGAATTTAATTTCGCAAAATGACGCTGTGCAGAATGACATGAGCGTGGGGCTTGCTGCTAATTTCGAAGAGAGCGAAAATGCGAGGAGTAAAAATTTTATGCCGCAAAGCTCTGTGTCTGCGAATTCTGCCAAAGGGCAAAGCTTCATTCCTGCATCGCGAAATTTTATTTCCGCGCAAAGCTCTGCGCTCGTGAAAGATTCCGCATTTGAGGCGCAAAATTCTAATTTTATGGCGCAAACGGAGAATTTTGCAGCTGAAAATTCGTTTGTAGCAGAGCAGGGCACGGACTTACAAAGTAAAAATTCTACGGCGCAAAGCTCTGCATCAAAAAATTCCACTTTCGCAAATTCTGCGCTTGATATAAAGTGCGCAAATGATTGTGGGTCTCAAGGCTCCGAGTTTTCCAAGGGGCAAAGCGCTAATTTCGCTGGCCGCCGCGCCGCAAATTTTGCCTTAGAAAATGCCTCGGAATTTACGCCTCAAGATGAGAATTGCGTTGGTGAGAATTCCGCGTTTTTGGCAAAAGGGCAAAATTACGCGCTAAAAAATTCCGATGGGCAAAATTTAGCACAGAAAATCTCTGCACAAGAGTGGCACCCTTTAAATTTGCCACCGCAAGCGGGAAATAAATTTGTGCCCGAATTTGAGCAATCTGCGCAGTCTGCGTTAACGGGTGAGAATTCTACGTTTGCTTCTTCTATGGCGGAGGGGGCGCTTGGTGATGAGCCCGCGTCTGCTGCTTTTGGGAGCGAATCAACTTTTGCGACTAAGCCCGTAAATTTCTATGGCAAGCCTACGCGCAAAGCGCCTGCGAAAGAGCGCGCGCGCCTGCCGGGACGTCCGCAGGCTCTGCCTATTGCAAGCACTTCGCGTCCTATCTCGCTACCGCAAGCGTCTAAAGCTAGGCTCATCGAGCTTAAGCCGCGTTTCATAGGCATCGCGCATAGGATTAAAATTTCGTTTTTGAAAAAGAGCGCGAGCGAGCCTGGCGAAGGGGTTTTGGCGCGCGTTCGTATTCCGCTTTTGATGGAGAATTTCGGTCTTAATGATATTTTGTCGTCCACGGCGAGCTACCAAATGGCGAAAAAGATGGTGCGCACGATCGCTGATCTTTACATCGCCAAGGAACTACGCGGCGTGCACATAGGCGTGCCGGTGCGTCTTGAAATGGGCTTTAAAAGCGGTATCTCTGACGTCAGCAATCACGCCTTTATCTTTAAGCTCATCGAGGACAGCCTCGTCAAAAACGGCGTCATCGACGACGACAATGCAGATATCGTGCGCGAGATCAAGCTTTTTAAGCAAGACGTTTTCGACGGGGTTTTAGTAAACATCATGCGGTTTGAGTAGAGGCTTTGCAGGGCCTTGCGTATAAATTTTAAAAATTTTGAGCTACCGCATGAAATTCCATCGTTTTCGAGCTTTAGCTCGCACCGCAACAAGCGCTTTTTAAAATTTTTTGATCAAACTAGTAAAAATTTGAAAGGATTGAGATGCAAAAAGCCTTTTTTAATTCGCCCATTGGAATGCTTGAAATTTGTGATGATGAGATCGGGATTTGCAGTATCGACTGGGTCAAAAGCTCTGTCTGCGGGCCCAATGATGAGATCTTTAAAAAGCACGACGCAGGGCTTAAATTCGGCTTTGTGTGTGCTGTGGATGATAAAGGACGCGATTTAAAGCTTAGCGATTTAAGAAAGAATTTGGCTCTTTGCACCGACGAGCTTGGCGCCTATTTTAGGAGCGAGCTTGAAAGCTTTAGCGTTAAACTGAGCCAAAATGGTACGCAGTTTCAAAAGTCCGTGTGGAGTGCGCTTTTAGAGATCCCCTACGGCGAGGTCGTAACATACGGCGAGCTAGCCGCGGCTATCGGCAGACCGCGCGCAAGCCGAGCAGTAGGTAGCGCAAATGGCAAAAACAAAATCCCCATCATCGTGCCGTGCCACCGCGTCGTAGCTGCAGGCGGGCTCGGCGGATACAGCGGCGCGGGCGGCGTAGCGACCAAAGCGTGGCTACTAAACTTTGAAAGAGAAAATTTAATCAAATTTGGCAAGTAAAATTCCGTTAAATTCTGCCTTGCCGCTCAGGCGTTTATTTTAAAATTTTACCGCGCGACGCTGCGAAATTTCATAAAGCGATTTTGTAAACTTCTCGTCTTACGGCGACCAAGATAGTTAAAATTTGGCAAGAAGCCTGCTAAGCCGGCTTTAAAGTCCTAACTTTAAATTTATCGCGCCGCAGACATTTGCTATGAGTGGTTGAAATTTTTCGCAGCAGTAAAATTTAGCCTCGCGAAATTCTGCGCTGAAGTCCTTCGATAAATTTTCATCTTGCGTGCATTTAGTGCGGCAGCGCGTAAAGCAGCAAAATTTTGAATCCCTTTCGTGAAAATAGGAAAGGATAGCAAGTTTTGAGGCGGAATTTTGCAGAGGTTAAAATTCTGTGTCGCTACGCCGTATGGGCAAAATTCCACGCCGCTGTATCAAAGCAAAGTAAATTTTTAATTGCGCTTGTCAGGCATGGTTAAAATCCGCGCAGAAGCGGTAAGCGGGGCAGAATTTATCTCAGCGGCAACGTGACTAAATAAAATTCTATAAATCCACGAAGCGGGCGGTATCCCAGCAGAAACGGCATTGTCCTAGCCAAGCTTCTTGCGTAAGCAGCGGGCGCGTCAAAGATAAAATTTTTCACGAAGACGGCAAAGTACAGCAGTATGCCGCTAGAGTCACCTGACGAAGATGAAATTCTACGCAAAGAGAGCGAGAGGAATTTTGCGCAAAGATCGCGCTATTTGCTGAAATTCTCGCAGAAGCAGCATTTTTATAAAAAATCCTAGTAGGGGCAGCATTATCGTCGTCAAAGCTCGCCTTTGAGGTGGGTGGCGTTTTGCTAAGGCTTCTTGCGAAATCGACGTTGCATAGCAAAGTAATTGTAAAAGCGGCGAGCGTGCTGTAGATAAAATTCTTAGCAAAAGCGGCGCGGCAGAGCGAAATTCTTACGTAAGACGCACGGCAAAGATAAAATTTGCCAAGCAGCTACGAGCGAAAACCCTGGCAAATTTGGCGAAGCTTGGCAGAACGCAGAACATCTACGCATCTTTACCAAATTCTTAAATTAGCCGAAATTTTCTATCAGATCGCTAAAAATTTTAGCTAAATTTTCGACGTCGCTAATCTCTACTCGTTCATTGATCTGATGGATCGTGTCGTTTCGCACGCCAAACTCCGCCGTCTCCACGCCAAACTCCGCGAAGTATCTCGCATCGCTCGTGCCGCCTGCGGTGTTTAGCTCGGCTGCTGCGCCACAGATCTTCTGCACGCTAGCGCTTAGTTTTTGCACGATTTTGGAGCTTCGCTGAGTTAAAAAAGGCTTTGAGGAGCTTTTTAGCGCGAGGTGTAGCGACGCGCCTGCTTGCAGCTGCGCGGTGCAGCTCATTTCTAGCTTGCCGCAGGATTCGCTTTCGTTGCATAGCACGTCTTTAGCGTCCAGTTCAAATAACCCCAGTACATAGTCTCGCACGTCCTCTAGCCCCAGCCCTACGCCGCCGCGTACGTTAAACATCACGCGTACGTCCTTGGGTGTTACGTTTACTACCTGCGAACCGCCGCGAATGTCGGTGATGACTATCTTGGCTGGAGCGAAATCCTCGCTACCCGCGTCCAGATCATGCCCCGCGAGGCTTGCAAGCACCGGCGCTAAAATGTGGACAGGATTGATGCATTTATCTGGGTAGGCTGCGTGCCCGCCGATACCCGTGAGTGTGAGGACGCCGTTAATCGAGCCGCGACGGCCGATCTTAATGGTATCACCGAAGCGCACTTCGCATGTAGGCTCCGCAACGATTGCGAAGTCGGGTAGGGCATCTTGCTCGCGTAATTTAGAGAGCATTTCGCGCGTGCCATAGATGCCGTCACCCTCCTCATCGCTGGTTAGCAGCAGGCTTAGCGTGCCATTAAAATCGCGTGCCGCCGCTAGCGCGCAGATTGCCGCTGCGATGCCGCTTTTCATATCCTGCGCGCCGCGCCCGTATAAAAAGCCCTCCGCTTCCACCGGCACAAACGGATCGCTCGCCCAGCCCTCGCCCGGCGGCACGACGTCGATGTGCCCGGCAAAGCATAGATGCGGACCCTGTCCGAAGCGCTTGGTAAAAATCGCGTTAGTTACGCCGTTTAGCTCGAATCTATCCTCACTAAAGTCCGCCAGCAGCATTGAGACGTAGTTGAAAGCTCCGTCGTCGCTAGGTGTGAGCGAGCGGAATTTGATGAGCTCTTTTAGAATTTCAATCGGTTTCATAAGCCATCCTTTGGTTCAAATTTTAGCAAAAATTATAGCGTATAAAAGCTTTAGTGCAAAAAATACCAAAATAAACGCCGAGATATATGCAAATGCCCGCACTACAATGTTTGGAAGCTTGCTGCGGGCTAGATATATCGCAAGCGGAAAAAGCGTGATCCAAGCTAAGATTCCGCTTACAAGCCCCGCAAGAGCAAGCGCAAAATCTGCTCGCGCAGTGCCGGCAGAGACGCTGAGCCAAAACATAATGACGTATGGATTTAGTAAATTTATCAAAAAGCCTTTGCCGTAAAGCACCGCGCCCGAGCAAGCCTCGACGCTTGCGGGTTGCACCGAGCGAGTCGCGCCATGCCAGGTCGCGTACGCCGTGTAGAGCAAAAAGCACGCGCCAAATACCGATATGCAGGCAAAAACGATCGGGATTTTGGCTAACTGCGATATACCAAACGCCGATAGCGCCAGATAGAGCATATCCGCGCTCATGGCGCCGATGCCCAGGCACAGCGCCTTGGTATAGCTTCGCAGCGCGTAGGACATTATCAGCACGTTTACCGGGCCAATCGGCACGCTAACGCCCAACCCCAACAAAACCCCTTGTACGAATGGCTGCATCCTCTGCTTATACTCCTCAAATCTGCTCTAAAATTTCAATGCGCGGCGCTGCAGATAGAGCGATGACGCGCGCCTTTGTGAACAGATCGATGACGCACAGCTTCGCGAATAGATCGATCCTGAAATTCCGCGCGATCGCCGATCGATTTTTAAATTTAACGCAACCGCCGCCGCAATGCGCCTTGCTTTTAAAATTTTAACGCGAGCATCGTAGCGTGCCCGGATCTAAAATTTTTAACGTGTGTAGTTGCATGGGCTTCGGATTTGAAATTTTAACGAGCGCTTCACATACATGCTCAGTCGCAAAATTTCAATATGAGCATTATGTGCTTGAAATTTATACGAGCATTCGTGCGGTGGACCCGCTTACTAGACTTCAAATTTAGTTTTTAAATTTTAACGCATGGATCGCGATTTAAATTTACACTTTAAATTTTGCGGCTAGAATTTTGCGAGGCAAAATCTACCGTCTCGTTTGTGCCGCTAAGTTTGCGAGCTAAATTTTGCAAGGCAAAATTTAAACTAGCAAAAGATTGGCGACAAACGGCGGCTCGCGCAAGTCGGTAAGTTTTAGTCGCGTAAATTTAAAGATCGCGGCGGTAAAATTTAGCCCGCCGAAATTTTGCTTTGCGTAATTTCGCGCGTCCGCGCTTATAAACGGCTCACGATCGCAGATAAAATTTTGCGAAGCGAAATCGCGCCTTAAAATTTTATCCGTAAATTTTAAAAACTCAACGAAGGATACAATCCCGCCGTTCTGCCTGTCTTAAAATTTTATCCACAAATTTTAAAAATCCGACCGCGGAGCCCGATCAACGTTTGTCCGCTTCAATTAGCCGCGTGCCGAATTAACCGTATGTGCGTTTGAAATTTAGCCGCGTGCCTGCAATTTGGCTACACCTTCATTTTAAATTTTATCGCCCGCCGTAAAATCTGGCCCGCAAAACAGATGCGCCGCAGAGCATATCTCGCTGCGACGCCAAATCGCGCCGTAAATTTTATCGTTTCGCAGCGGAGCAAATTTTACACTGCAAAGCAAGAACCTGCGCGCCGCCGGATTAAATCTGCATTAAAGAGCGAATTCTTCGCCGCAGCCATTTTCGTGAAAACATTGTGCCGCAAGAGCTTTAAGCAGCCTGCTCCGTAAAATTTCGCGTCGCAATAGCTAAATTTAAAACGAAAAATCCCCCGTCGCGCCGTGCGACATGCTCTCATAAACCGCCTTGACGTACTTATCGCGCACCGCGCAATCTAGCAGCTTCTCGCACTCCAAGCAGCTAGTGAGATTGTGCTCTGCCTGGCACGCTTGCAGAGCGGCTAAGCTTTTATCTAAAATTTCGTCATAAACGTCGCGCGGCGCGCTGCTCTGGGTATCAGCCATCAGTTTTTCCCGCCGTAAATTTCATGCATCTTCGCGATCTCGTACTTCGAGCCGAAAAAGCAAGGGGTGCTTTGGTGGATTTTTTCAATTTTAAGCTGTAAAAGCGAGCCGTTCGCGCCGTCGCTAGTGGTGCCTCCCGCGCGCTCGAAGATGAACGCAAACGGTAGCACTTCGAAGGTTACGCGAAGCTTGCCGCGCGGATGATCGCTGGTAGCGGGGTAGCTGAAAAGTCCGCCGCCTTTTAATAAAATTTGATGCAGGTCGCTTACCATCGCGCCGCTGTATCGCAAGCGGTAGCCCTCATCAAACAGCGTGCGCACGAGCTTTCGGTGCGGTTCGCTCCAGCCCTTTTGCGTCGCACCCGTGGCGTTTAGTTTGCCTTTTTGCTGTAGGCGCAGGTCTTTTACGAAGCTAAATTTGCCCTCGCGATTTAGGCGGTAGAGCTTCGGCACGTCCTCGCAAACAACCATCTCAAGGCGCGGTCCATAGATGCAATAGATCGCCGCCTTTAAGTTTGCGGGCGAAATTTCATCTTCGTAGATGCCAAAAATCGAGCCCACGGCGAAATTTACGTCTACCAAGCTAGAGCCGTCGAGCGGATCGTAAGCGACGATTAGGCGCGCATCCTCTCGCAGCGTTAAAATTTCATCTTTCTCCTCGCTGATTAGGGCGCGTACGAGCGGATTTTTGCGAAATTCCGCCTCGATTATGGCGTCGCTTTTTACGTCGAGTTTGAGCTGCGTATCGCCCGTGCTGTTGTGATGATCGGTGTAGCCGAAGTCCGCGTATTTCAGTTCCTCGGCGATTTGTAGCGCGATATTTTGGATTGATTTTACGATCTCTTGCATTTCGTTTCCTTTACATTTTTTTAGCGTTTTTTAAGATCCATTTGCTAATGCTCGCAGCGTCGTTGATGTCGAAATTTACCGGGCAAAACTTATCCATCTGTTCGCCGCTTAAATTTGAAGCGATCGCATCCGAAAATGGCAGATACGCAGGATCGATTTTGTCGCGAAATAGGCTTATGCGCGGCAGCGGCAGCGTCTTTAGCCCCTCTACGAGCAGGATGTCAAATTCTCCGAGCATTCGCACGACCTCGTCAATTTGCATACAGCGCTGCGAAAAATAGCTCGTCCGCGTCGGGCTCATCACGACGGTTTCGGCGCCGAGCTCGCTAAATTTTGCGCTGTCCTTGCCCTCTACGTCGAAGCGCGCCTTATCGCCCGGATCGTGCTTTACGATCGCGATCCGCAGCCCGCTAGCGATAAAAATTTTAGCGATCTTACAAATTAGCGTCGTTTTGCCGCTGTTGGAAGGGCCTGAAAATGCGATAACAAGTCTTTTCATTTTTAAAATCCGGCTTTTTAAGATGAGCAGATTGTAGCGAATTTAGCCTTTTAAAAAGCAAAATTCGTTAAAATGCGCCTAAAATTTCAAAGGAAGATCGATGAAGAAATTTTATTTTAACGGCGCGCGAGGCAGTGCGGCAAGGGGCTCGTTAAGCGTTGCGGCAAAGGGCGCTATTTTAGCCGCGCTAGCGATATTTTTAAACTCCTGCTCCGCAAACGATCCCCGTCACGATCCGCTTAAAAACGAGTTTCTGGCCTACACGCAAAAATTTGAATCGGTGCGCGCGGGCGATCGCTATTTGGGAGTGGCGACCTATCTAAATCCCGTCGCGCCCGAGCTTAGAAACGCCGCGGAGGACGAGGTGTTTTTGCTCACCTCCTATCCTAAAGAAGTGCAGATCGGCGCGGTGCAGCTCAACGGCGTAAACGCAAACGTAGTGCCGCTACACGACGGCGATCCGCTTTTGCAAAAGGAGCTCTTTAAGATCGCGTGGTCAAGCCGCTACAAGATCACCGCGCCTAAGAGCGATAAGGACGAGCTGGTGCTTAGCTACCGCACCTCAAATGGTCTGGGTGCCACGATGAAATTTCGTAAAATTTCAAAGTCGATGTATTGGCACCCGCAGATCGATCTGAAAGATTAAAGGAGAGAGGATGGGTTACGACATAAGCTACCACGCGATCGGCAAAGATGAAATTTTACAGTGGTATTTTAAGCCGCTAAAGCTCGCGCAGAAGGGAGATTTTGAAAGCATCGCTAAAATCGCGCGCGAAGCGGGGGTGGATGAATTTTATGTAGAAAAATACGCGGATGGCTTCCGCTCGGCGCTGCAGTACGGTACGCAGAGGATTTTTAATAAAACGCACGGATTTCATATAGCCGTGGCGCAGGGCTATTTTAGAGAATATTTTTACACGCGCGGCACGGCGTTTAGCTTTTTGGCGGAGCAAAGCTCTAAATTTAAAACCTACATAAGCGATTGGCGCGAGGTTTTGCCAGCGGAATTTCTAGCGGAATTTAGCGGTGAAATTCACAACGAGATCGTCGAGAATTACTGCTGCGGCGCGTATCTAAATGCCGATAACGTGCGGAAACTGCTGCGCGATTATGAGGCGGGCGGCGAGGTTAAATCCGCCGTAGATGAGTTTTATGCGCAGAATTTGCCCGTGTTTTTAAAGGCGCTAAATTTGGCGCGCGAGCTTGAAGTGGGACTACTTGAGGCTACCGAGGTGGTTGAGCCCAATCCGATTGATCTTAATAGGTCCGAGTCGTTTTCAAATCTTTTTAATTGCGATACTCAGGGCGCGCTGATCTATGCGGAAATCGCTGCGCAGCAGATCGACGAGGCGATAGAGCGAGATAAGGCAGGCGGAGGCGTTAGGATGGTCAGAGAGAATTTTACCTTGCGCAGCGCCAATGCGACGGGCGGCGGCAGTGCAATGGAAGCGGATGGCGGCACAATGAAAGCAGGCGGCGAGCATTCCGTCCCGTGCAGCGGCGATATGATAGAAGGCGGTAGCGAGAATTCCGCCGCAGAAGATCATAAAGACGAAACCTCCGCACGCGGCGAGAAGTTGCTTTTCGGCAAGATTAAAGGGCTTTTTAAATAGCAAATTTGATCGCTAAATTTTAAAGTGCTCGCAGAGCCGCACGATTTAAATCGCGATTAAATCATCTCGCGCTTACAGGTCCCGCGCCGTTAAATTTAACTAAAACGGTGCAGGCGGCAGGCGTAGATTTAAAATTTAAAACTTGCCGAAATTTAAACGGCGACTCGCATATCGGAAGTTACGAAATTTTAAATCACCGCAAACAAGCTGTAAAGAGGCTAAATTTAAACCTGCCGTAGCCTTTGCGGCGGGTAATCTGCGGATAGTTTATCTGTTTAAATTTTTGATTTTTTGTTGATCCAGCGGTAGTGTTGATCGAATTTTTATTATGACCGTATCGTCTTTATGGGCGTCTCCGCCTATTAAAACGCATCCGTCATCCGTGCTTACGGCGCTTTTGAGCCAAAAGTCTTGCAATTTTGCCTTGTTTTCGCGCAATATATTGCCGTCCAAATCAAGCTCTAAAAATATCGTCTGATCCTCCGAGGCGTCGTTTGCGCCGATCAAAAGTAGCCCGTCTTTGTAGTTTGCTAATTTATAGGTCGCGTTTAGCGTGTCGGGCAGATCGCATACGCCGCGATCTGCCCCGCAAATTTGCTTTCTCCAAATTTCATTGCCTAAGGCATCTAATTTTGCGATATTTGCGCCGAATTTCGCCAGTAGAAATATCGACCCGTCCTTTGCTTTTAACAGCTGCGCTTCTTGATCCATTACGAGTTCATCCGAGGCGCCGCCTTCCTTCGTGCGGGCGAAATTTACGCTCTTATGCCAAAGCTCCTCGCCCTTAGCGTTGAATTTTAAAAATCCATCTTTTTCGATGATGAGCAGGATCTCGCTTTCGGATATTTTGGCTATCCTTGTCATGGTGCCGTCAAACGGCCTTTTGCTCTTTGCGATATTTAGCTTTTTCTTCCATAGCAGTTTTTCTCTCTCGTAAAAGCGCAGATCGTCGTTTTCGTCTATCGCGGCAAATTTATCGTCGAAGCTCGCTACTTCTTTAAATTTAATAGGAAATTCGTAGATTATCTTTTTTGTTTTGGCGTCTAAAATTTGATTATCCAAAAGCGCGTATGAGTCCATCGCGGCTACTGGCATATTGGCTGCGGATACCATATTTAATTTTTTGCGCCAAAGCTCCGCTCCCTGCTCGTTTAACGCAACTAGCGAGACTTGGTATTCGTCGTCCGCGCTTGCAAGGAGCAGATATCCTTGCGGAGATTTTATTATGTTATCAACGGTTCGAAAGCCGTTTTTAGTGTAAGGAAGTTCCCAGATAGCGCCTTTTTCTTCAGGGCTTTTTTCGGCTAAATTTTCATTTTGCATCTGCGCAGATCGTGCAGATTTTTCGGCGGAGCTTAGCGCAACACGATCAAGCCCGCTTATGAACGATCCGTTTTTCGTAAAATAGGAAAAGAATAGATATTCGCCGCGAGACTCGACGCTTACGCCCTTTAGGCTCTGCGGAAAGAGATATCTTTTTATCGGGGCGGGGTCTAGTTTATTGCTAAAATCGATCAGATCCACGCTTGGAAATTCCCCTTTTTCGGATATTTCTTTGCCCAAGTAGGCTAAATTTAGATCCTCTATGACTTTAAAATTATTTAAGTGCGCGCCGCTGCAATACGCGCTTGATTGAACCGTGTTATTTTCGCCCAAATCATATAGCCCAAATTCGTTCCAATTTGATGAAAATACCCGCTTGCCGTCTTTGGATAGCGTCATTTTATCTATTTCTAAATGTGGATGAGCGATATAGCGGACCTGTTTTAAGATATTAGAGTTTTTTTGCAGGGCATTTTCGCGGTACCTATCCATATCCGATATATCTAAAACATAAAATCCCACCCAGCTTGCCAGCAAAAGCTCATTCTCAGATAGCAGCTTCAGATCGCCGAGCTCCTTTATTTCGGATAATCTATGTGGCGCGCAGGCGTAATCATACTCCCGCTTATCTGCTTTGGAAGGAGCGATAAAATAAGCAAGCTGCGTAAATTTATCATCTTTTACGTCATAGGCGGTAAGGGTGCTGAAAAAATCCTTCGCAAAGAGGGTGCGTCCGTCGCTTGAAAGCTCTATTTTATTTACAAATCGCGCTTCAAGCCGAGCCGAAATTTTAATATCCCTTCGGTCGCTAAGATCTAGCTTGTAAATTCCGAAATTCGGATCGGCGACGAATAGACTTTTGCCGTATTTGCTCTGTGCGATATCTATGTAGGCTGGATCAAACTCATGCTGCGGAAAAGAAAATATGCCCGCAAGCCTTAGAGTGCGCGGCTCGGAAACATCAATCAAGACGATGCCGCCTTTATCGTCGCCCAAGCCAAAGAGTGTATTTTGATCCTCAGAAAGGCGCAGCTCGTAAATTTCAAACGGGAGCTTAAGCGCGTTTTTTGCAAGCTCCCTCTCCTCTAAATTTACCTCTTGCAGCGCGCCGCCGTGTTTTTTGGCAGCAGCAAGATCGCTTTTAAGGATTAAAATTTCATTTTCTTTCAGCGATTTTGCGGTCTCTTTGGTAGCCGAAAAATTTTGAGTCGCCGTGCAAATTTCGCAGATAAAAGCCGAAGCGGCTAAAATTTTAACTATAAGATTTCGCTTTGTTTTCATTTCGCCGCTTTGCAAATTTATCTAAAATCGTCGCTTTTGCTAGGTATCAGCAGATCTTGCAGTTCCTGTTGCACCGAGACTTTTGCGCGCGGATCGAGGATCTGCGAGTAGATGATGAAGTTTGCGAGCACCTTTTTACCGTAGTCCCTGCTCTCGGCATACGGCACGAGCTCCATGCTAAGCCAAGGCTCGAATTTGCCCTTATTAAACATATCGCCGCGCTGAAGCATCTTTTTGACGAGCCCGAGCCCGCCGTTGTAAGCATATGCGATGAAAACCGGGCTGTAAATTTTACGCTCCAGCCAGTCGATGTGGATATTAGCGAAGCGGTAAGCGACCTCCGGACGGAACATATCGTCTTGATCGAAGCCGTCGATTTTGAGTTGCTTTTTGCCGATCTCGTTAGCCAAAAACGGCATAAACTGCATCATTCCAAGCGCATACGAGGTAGATACCGATGCGGGCACGAAGCGGCTTTCTTGGCGGGCGAGCGCCAAAATTAGCGCCTTGCGGCGGTTGTCGCCGTCGCCGATGTATTCCATAAACGGCGTTGGATAGAAGTTATCCTTGCCGCCGCTTGCTTTATTCATGATGTATGAGTACTCGCCGATGCTTTGCTTGGTGTCGAATTTTTTGGCAAATTCCAAAAGCTGCGGGCGCGACATCCGATCAGCGCTATTTTTCGTGCGAACCCAAGCGAAAGGATCGGTGATATCGTAGCCTTCGATGGAATTTTTAGCGGGATTTGGGATGATTATGTTTAAATTCCTATCCCCTAAGACCTCTTTGGCATAGAGCGTGTAGAGACTGTAATAATCGCTGCTAGCAAGCTGACGCAAGACATTTTGATCTCCATTTAGCAGGTAGATCCAAAATTTTGCATTGTGCACATCGTGAGGCTTTTCAAAGCTCGCAGCCGCGCGGCTAAAAAATGCAAGCGCAGCCCCTTCGTCGCCCTGCATGACGGCGTTTACGCCGAGCATAAACGCTACGTCCTTGTCTACGGCTAGCGGATCGACGCCCGTGAGCGAACGGCGCAAGTGCGGGTATTTGCGGTTAATTAGCGCGTCGTTGAGAACCGCTTTGAAGCCTTTTTGCGAAGCTAGTTCGCTTACGAAGGCTGCGTCGGCGTCGATGTCGATCAGAGCGTCTTTGCCCGCGCCTTTTAAGTAGTCGTAATATAAAAAGTAGTTTTGCGCATTGCGGCTTTGCATAAAATACTCGCTCGGATTTTCGTCGTTAAATCCGCGCAGTAAATTTACAGCGTTTCTACTTGCCGCGTCTTGGTGCTTTTCAAGCTGTGAAGCGAGCGTCTCTCGCACCGAGGGGCTTAGCTTGGCGATAAAATTTGGATAGGAGCGCGCCTTTTTGCAGGTTAAATTTGCATCTAAAATATTGGCGGAGGTAACGCCTGCGCAGTGATCCGGACGCTTAGGCGGGCGAACGGCGCCGAAAATTCTATCTAGCTTCTCTTTTAGCTTGCCTTTGTAGCGAAAGATGCTCTGTTTTAAAGCTCTAATCTCCGTTTTGTTGTATTTCGTCTCATCTATTAGGCGATAGATATAATAGTCCTTGGCTAGGGATTTGGGCTCGTCTTTGATCTGTTCGTAGCTTAAAATTTTACCGCTACTTGCGGCGCACAGTAAAGTTAAAATAAGGCAAAATTTACAGATGGCTCTCAAAGAACGCTCCTATTTAGAATATAAATTATCATATTATCAAAAAACATTAAAACAAATAAAATCACTAACGGCGAAAGATCAAAGCCGCCGAAAGTCGTAGGCAGATAGCGACGCACCAGCGCAAAAGCAGGCTCGGTAAGCGCAGAGATGACGCGGACGATTTTATAAAATTTACCGAACGGATTTGGACGGATGAAACTTAAAACGCAGGCGACGAAAATTAGCATCATATAAGCTTGAATCACGTAGTGAATACTCACTAAAATGCCGTAAAATACGCTATTTAGTAGCATCGAGTATCTCCTTTAAATCAGCGCGGATCAGCGGATACAGCTCGCTAAGCTCCGGTCCGTGCGGCGCGCCGGTTAGTAAAAACCTAAGCGGCATAAATAGGCTCTTTCCCTTTAAATTTGTAGCCTGCGAAAGCGCCGCTTTGAAATCATTAAATTCTGCTGGTGCATCGTTTGAGCTTAATAAATTTAAGATCGCTTCTCGTAGCGCCTGCGCCTGCGCCGCCCATTCCTGTGGGATATCTTTCGCGCCGTAGATCGCTGCGATCTTTTCTTTGATACGTGGGATAAGGCTCGCTTCTTGAGTGTAAAATTTTATCAAAGGCGCAAATTTTGGCTCAAGCTCAAAAAGCTCCGCCAGGCGCTGCTCGCTCGCTCTTTTGATATGCTCGCGGTTTATAAAGGCAAGCTTATCCTCGTCAAATTTCGCCGGGCTTTTTGAAATTTTAGCGATGTCGAAAAACTCCACCGCCTCATCCATGCTAAAGACCTCGCGCGGCGTTTTGTTGCCCAGCAGGATCAGATAATTCGCGATTGCCTCGGGCAGGTAACCGCTTTGAAGTAGCCATTTTACCGAGGAGCTATCCTCGCGCTTGCTCATCTTTTTGCCTTCGGAATTTAATATGATCGGCAGGTGCGCGTATTTGATCTCGCCGTCGTAGCCGAGGCTTTGGCGGATCCAGTTTTGCTTCGGGGTGTTTGAGACGTGATCCTCGCCGCGGATTACGAAGCTCACGCCCTGCATCATATCGTCGCAGGCGCAGGCGAAGTTATAAGTTGGCGTCTTGTCCGCGCGCATGATAACGAAGCTGTCGATGTTCTGCGGCTCAAATGCGATACGCCCCTTGATCGCGTCGGTAAATTCCAGCGCGTGATCGGGCTTTTTAAGGCGGATAGTAAAGGGCTTCTCGCAGCCAAGCACCTCTTCGTCGCTTAAATGCTCGCAGTGCCCGTCGTAGCGGTACGCCTCTCCTGCATCCTTAGCGGCTTGCTTTTTCGCCTCAAGCTCCTCCTCGCTGCAAAAACAGCAAAACGCCTTTTTCTCAGAGAGCAGCTTGGCAGCGAATTGCTGATGGAATTTTAAATTTTTACTTTGATAATACAGGCTTTGCCATTTAATACCGAAGCGCTTTAAAATTTCGATGATCTCTTGATCTTTGCCTTCGATATTGCGCGCAGTGTCGGTATCTTCGATGCGCAAAATAAAGCCGCTTTTATCTTGCAGCGAGCAGATGTAGTTAAAAATAGCCGCGCGTAAATTTCCGATATGCATATCGCCGGTGGGCGACGGAGCGAAGCGATACAATTTAGGTCCTTTGGGTTTAAATTTAAGCTGGGATTATACTTTTTACTTCCTAATAAAAAGCAAAAACAAAGCAAAAATAGGCTAATATCGGCGCATTTTATTTAAGGAGACAATATGAGTTTCATTCAGGAATTCAAAGAATTTGCGATGAAAGGCAACGTCATCGATATGGCGGTGGGCGTCGTCATCGGCGGGGCTTTCGGCAAGATCGTAACCTCGCTCGTAAGCGACATTATGATGCCGGTTTTAGGACTTCTTACGGGAGGTATGAATTTTACCGATCTTAAGATCGTGCTAAAAGAAGCGGTGGGGCAGACCCCGGCCGTTACGATAAACTACGGCTCATTTATCCAGGTAACGGTCGATTTCATAATCATCGCGTTTTGTATATTCTGCGCGATCAAGGCGATCAATAAGCTTAAAAAGCCTGCTCCTGCGCCGGAACCTGCCGCACCTGCGGAGCCTAGCGAAGAGATTAAACTTCTTACCGAGATAAGAGACCTGCTTAAAAAATAGGTCGCGGCGATGCTTGAGAGAATTCCTTATTTCAAAGCTCTAAGCGCAGCGCAAATCAATCGTTTGGAGCAGATTAGCATCCATAAAAGCTACAAAAAGGGCGAAATTTTATTTTTCGAGGGCGAGCGCTCGCAGTATCTATTAATCCTGCTAAAAGGAATTTTAAAAATCTATAAAACCTCTGCAAAGGGGCGTGAGATCCATATGCGTGAGATCCGCCCCATCTCGCTCGTGGCGGAGATGGTAAATTTCGAAGAGACGAGCTACCCTGCAAGCGGCGTGTTTTCGACAAATGGCGAGGTGCTAAAGATCGATTATGAAAAATTTAAAAACGAGTTTATGAGCGATCCAAAGATTTGCCTGGAGCTTTTAAAATCGATGTCTGAGAAGATCCGAGCGCTAAATGCGGTCTTTGATAATCAAGTTGTGCTTAACTGCGACGGCAAAATCGCTAAGTTTATCAGCGAGAATTTTGATATTTTTATGAGCACGAAATACACTAGAATAGCCAAAATTCTAAACGTGACTCCCGAAACATTTTCGCGCACCATCACTAAATTTAAAAAGAGCGGCGCGCTAATTTTAGACGATAAGCAAGAAATCACGGGCTTTGATAAAGATAAGCTGGACGAGTATATCCAAGGCTAGAGTTTGAAAAGCGCCTATATTTTCCCGATTGTCGGCACGGTTTTATTCCTGTTTTTTAATCTTTACATCTACAGATCGATCAGCGCGCGCTTTACGCCATATAAAAATTTCGTGATCTTTCGCCCCGCTTTGAGCTTGCTTTGCGTAGCTTTGGCGATTTTAGATGCAATATTTTTTGTGGGTTTTGGGCTTAATGGAAGCTTTAAAAACGAACTGCTTTATAAGCTATGTGTATTTTGCATGGCAGCGTCCTTTTCGCTCTTTTTTATCTGCCTTGCTTACGATGTGCTAAGCGCCGCTGCGCATGTGGTTAAATTTAGCCAAAACAGGCGAAAATTTTTAAAAACCTTTATAGACGTAACCTTTGTAATAATGGCGTTTAGCTATATTTTTAAGGGGCTTTATAATGCACTAAAAATTCCAAAAATCACCGAGCGCGAAATAAAAATCAAAAACTTAGCTCGCGAGCTAAGTTTTGCCGTCATCTCGGACGTGCATCTGGGCGAGTTTTTGAAAAAGGAGTTTTTGCAAGGCGTTGTAGCGCAGATAAACTCGCTAAATTATGACGCGCTGCTGATCGTGGGCGATATGTTTGATCTGCGCTCGGATGAGCTCGGGGATATTTTGCAGCCTCTTGAGGCGATAAAAAAACCCATCTTTTTCGTTACGGGCAACCACGAGTATTACCGCGGCGACGCAAGCGGACTTATAAAAGCGATGCAAAAAGCGGGCGTGCGGGTGCTGCAAAACGAAAGCGTGGAATTTGAGGGGCTAAATTTAATGGGCGTGCACGATCTTAACGGCTTTCGCTTCGGATATATGCAGCCCGATCTAAGCGCCGCGCTAGCGCAGGCAGACCCTGATAAGCCTAAAATTTTACTCGCGCATCAGCCAAAATACGTCGTGGACTTTGTGCGCGACGAGGTCGATCTGTGTATCTGCGGACACACACACGCGGGGCAAATTTTCCCATGGACGCTTTTGGTGCTGCTTAGCCAGAAGTATCTTTACGGGCTGTATAACGACGGGCTGAAGCAAATTTACGTAAGCAGCGGCGTAGGGTTTTGGGGCCCGCCGATAAGGGTCTTTGCGGATGCCGAAATCGCGCTGCTTAAGCTTAGAAAGGCATAGATGAGAAGTTTTATTTCGAGGATTTTCGGGGTTATCGCCGCGGTGAAATTCCCTAAATTTATACAAAATTTTATCAACCGCAAATATGTGGAATTTTTCAAAATCGATATGAGCGAATTCGATCCGCCGCAAAGCTACGCGAGCCTAAACGCTCTTTTTACTCGCCGCTTGCTGCGCCCGCGCGAGATAGCGACAGACGAGACGGCTTTTATAAGCCCTAGCGACGGCATGATCTTTGAGAGCGGATGCTGCGCCGATATGCGGGCTTTTAGCGTGAAGGGCTGCGAATACAGCCTTAGCGAGCTGCTGGGGCGTACATTTACGGCAAGTGAAAGCGGCGGAGCGGCTAAAAATTTATATGACGAGGCCGTTGCTACGAACGGGAGCGGCGAGGTTGGAACCGGATGCGCAAAAGATGCCGGCGCAGGGATGAAATTTCGCGCTGCGCAAGCAAAAAACATGGACGGCGAAAACGGCGCAACTTATTCCGCAAGCGGCGTGCGAGCTGAAATTTACAGCGATGAAGGCGGTGCGAGCCAAGAAACGGGTGCAATCGGCGCCCAAGACGGCGAAAATACAAAGAGCGTAAATTTAAGCTACGCAAACATCTATCTAAGCCCACGCGATTATCATCATTATCACGCGCCGTGCGATCTGAGCGTGACGGAGGCGCTTTACATACCTGCTGATCTTTACAGCGTGGCGAAGAAATTTTTACTTAAAATTCCAAACCTCTACGCTAAAAACGAGCGCGTGATTTTAAAGTGCAAGATGCGTAACGGCGGGATTTTGTGGATAGTTTTCGTGGGCGCCTTAAACGTAGGCAAGATGAGATTTGATTTCGATGCACGAATACAGACGAATGCATGCGCAAGTAGAGCTGAGGCGCTTTACGAATATGAAAATTTAAACTTTAAAAAGGGCGATCATTTGGGAAATTTTGAGCTGGGTTCGACGATCGTGCTCGTAGCGCAAAGCGAGTTTTTGAAATTTGAAACCCCGACTGATACGTCCGTAAAATTCGGACAAAAAATCGCAGAATTTAATGAAATTTCACAAAATTCCATTTAAAATGCAGGATTTTTTCTTTAACTAAAATTAATTTTATTTAAATTTGGCTATAATCATCCCACTTTAAATCAAAGGATTTAACATGAAAAATTTAAAAGCTTTTACGATGATAGAGCTTGTTTTCGTCATCGTCGTTTTAGGTATTTTGGCGGGCATCGCGGTGCCTAGATTAGCCGCTACGCGCGATGATGCTACGATCGCTAAGATGCGCGGGGACATCGCTGCTATTAGAAGCGGACTTTCGCTAGTTAGAAGCGAGAATATGATGAGGGGCGTGACTACATGGCCTGCTTTGGAGGGTTCAGACAATGCCACTCTTTTTGATGGCGTTTTGCAGCAACCTATCTATCCTATGAAAGATGGCGGTAGGAACGGCTGGACTTTGGTTACGAACGGCAATGCCAATGCAACATCTACATATAGGGCTAGCGTAGCAGGTAAGAGTACTACTTTTGATTACTATCCGACAAGAGATAGTATACCTACTTCTGGCGCAAACAAGAATAGAAACGTGGGCTCATTTGACTGCGATCACAAAGACGAGCTTTGCCAATCCTTAGCTCAATAGCTAAATGCTTTATTATGAAGTTGCGGTTTTGGGCGCCAGCCTAAAGCCGCTTACTTATAGTTCAAATTTTAAAATCTCAGCTTATCAAATCGTATCCGTTCCCATAAAATCGAGCGCCAAATCCGCCGTGATCCTGCGCGAGGTTTCAAAGCCGAGCTTCAAAACCAAGAAAATTTTAGAGATTTCGCAGCTTAAATTTACGCAGTTTCAAATTATACTAGCAAATTTTATAGCGCATTATTATGTTTGCGAAAAGGGCGTTGCATTCGGGATCTTTGAGCCTTCAAGTGAGACGACGCAGAATTTGCGGAATTTGCAGGAGGATCCTACGACCGAGCGGAATTGCGCTTGCGAGCAAATTCCCGTTAGTGAGTTGGTCTCCGCTTGCAAACAAGCTTCTACCCTCGAACAAAATTTTATTTTCGAGCAGGATTCCATCACCACACAAAATTCTACGCTCGATGGGAATTTTAATGCCACACACAATTCCGCCTCAATTCAAAATTCTACATTGAGGAGGAATTCTACTACCGCAGAAAATTCTGTTACCGTCATAAATTCCGTCATCGCGCCAAATTCCATGCAAAAGCAAAATTTAAAGCAGGCGCAAAATATTATCTCGCAAAATTTGGCGTTCAATTCTACCGCCAATTCTATCCAAGCGTTTGACGACGGGCAAAATTTCGTTTCAATTCCAAATTTTACATCGGATCAAAATTCTGCCGCCATGAAGACCGCCATAAATTTTGCCACTGCGCCGAGTTCGGCACACAAACAAAATTCCGCCACTACGCAAAATTCTATCCAAGAGCGGGATTTTGCCGAGGGAGAGAATTCCGTTTCGATTCAAAATTCTACTTCAGCGCAAAATTCTGTCCTAATTCAAAATTTAGACGCTACCGCGCAAAGCCCCATTTCGCAGCCGCTATCTCCACTTCAAATAGGTAAAATTCCAAACCTCACCCCCGCGCAGGAGCAAGCGCGTAAATTTGCCGAAGCTAATGAAACTTCGCTGATTTTCGGCGATACGGGCAGCGGCAAGAGCGAAATTTATATCGCGCTGATCGCGCAGGCGCTCGCTGCGGGCAAACAGGCGCTGTTTTTGATGCCCGAGATTTCGCTCACGCCGCAGATGACGAAGCGGCTACAGAGCTATTTCGGCGAGCGGCTCGGCGTCTGGCACTCCAAAATTTCGCCCAAGAAAAAGCGTGAAATTTTAGCGAAATTTAACGCAGGCGAGATCAGGCTCATCGCGGGTGCCCGCTCGGCACTATTTTTACCCTTTAGCGATCTGGGCCTCATCGTCGTGGATGAGGAGCACGACGACAGCTATAAATCGGCTGCTGCGCCGCGCCTAAATGCCCGCGACGCCGCGATTTTCGTCGGCAAGAAGCTTGGCATCCGCGTGGTTTTGGGTTCTGCGACGCCCGCGCTTAGCACCTACGCGAAGCAGCCGCACTTCCGCCTGCGCGGCACCTACTTTAGCAGCGCCAAGCGCTTTATTTTCGATGAGAGCGAGACGGGGCTGAGCCCAAAAATTTTAACCGAGATTGGACGCAGCTTAGATGCAGGCAAGCAGGCGGTCGTGTTTTTGCCGACGCGCGCGAACTACAAATATATGGTTTGCGAAAACTGCGGGCAGATCGTGCGCTGTCCGTTTTGCGCCGTCGGGATGAGTTATCACGCGGACGCTGCGGCACTAAAGTGCCATTACTGCGGCTTTAGCACGTTTTACAGAGCGTCTTGCGAAAACTGCGGCGGCGAGGTGATGCAGGCGCGCAAGATCGGCACGGGCGAGCTTGCGGCACAGCTTGCGGCGCATTTCCCGAACGCTCGCATCGCAAAATTTGATCGCGACGAGATCACCACGCAGCGCAAGCTCGAGGCGCTGCTAAATAACTTTAACGCCCATAAAATCGACATTTTAGTAGGCACGCAGATGCTTAGCAAGGGGCACGATTACCACGGCGTCGATCTTGCGGTGATAATGGGGATCGACGAGCATCTGAGCTATCCCGATTTTAGGGCGCGTGAAAAGACGCTGGCGCTTGCGATGCAGGTGGCGGGCCGCGCGGGCCGCTCGGGGCAGGGCAGGGTCGTCATACAGACGCGCCAGAGCGGCTTTTTTAGGGATTATATCGAAAACTACGATGATTTTTTGTGCGACGAGGCGGAGTTTCGAGAGGGACTCTATCCGCCCTATATGCGGCTTTTGCGCGTGCTGATCTCGCATAAAAACGAAAAGGCGGCGAGCGAAATAATGAACGTGGCGCTTGAGCTTTTGCGTCGCAAACAGGCGAGAGGCAGCGCGTTTGCATCACATGACGGACTGGATGCGGGGCAAGCAAATTTAAGCGCTTTAAATTTGCAAAATTCTGCGCAGCAGGGCGGTAAGCAAATATCAAATTTTAAATTTCAAAGCTCGGATCTGTGCAGGGACGACGCAAATTTAAACCATCAAAAAAACACCTCAAATTTGAAAAATGCCGCGCAAATTTCAGCTTGCGGCGGGGACGCGGATAGCGTAAATTTAAAGCCTGAAAGAAAGAGCGCTGCGCAAAATTTTATAAATTTAGCGGCCGAAAATGCTGCCGAAAATTCCGCGCAGTATTTGAAAGAGAAGGCGAGTAAGAGCTTTGAGATCATCGGCTACGGCAAGGCGGGTATCGCCTATATCGCGTCGAAATTTCGCTTTGAAATTCTGCTGCGCGCTAGCTCGCACGTGCCGCTAATCAACGCCGCGCGCGCGCTTGAGCATCTGCTCGTCGAAATCGATATGGATCCCGTAAACTTCGGCTAGACGGAGCTTTTAAAATTCGAGCGAAATTTTATTCATTGCGGACGCTTTTTTGCAGCGTTTGTTTGCGGAACGGGCTAAAAAAGAGTGGCAAAATTTCGGGCAAAATTTAAGGAGACGATTTGAGCGATAATTTAGATGAGCTAAGAGAAGCCTTGCGCAGAAGGCGCGCGAAGGCGTCTTGCGGATCGCAGACAGATAGTGATAAGCCTGATGCTTGCGATCTGAATTTAAAACTAGATGGCTCGGAGCTTGCAGATGATAGCGCAGAAACGTATACCGACAAGGGCGCGAGCCTTTCGAGCAAGGATAATACCATAATCATAGATTATGACAGAGCCCCATTAATCATAACGGATCATCTCTATCGCGATTACGTTAAATATCAATTCCCTGCGATGTGCTGCGTATTTTTAATATTTTTGTTTTTTGCCGTCATCGTGGTGGGGCCGCCAGAGCTAGGCGTATTGCAAATGTTTATCCTAGTGCCCTTGCCGCTCATAGAGGCAGCTAGGCGCGAGGGCGAAGCATATTTCGTGATGACGAACTCCGCCGTCGAGTATTATAAAAAGGGCGAAATTGTGAAATTTTTTGAGCTACAAAAGATCGGTGCGATGGCGGTTAGCTTCGATTGCAGATGGAATTGGAAGCAGCAAATGCCACTAGCCCTTAAGATCGTTATCGTCGTTTGGGTTTTACTCGCGCTTAAGTTTGGCGGAGACGACGAAAGCGTGAGTGTTAATATTAGAAATATAGTCTGCATTTTTACTATGGTACTTACCTTGCTTTACGGCTCTAAGATATTTATGCATCTACATAATGGCAGCCTCGGATTTTTCGGTATTCACGATCAGCTCGTGCTATATAAAGAAAACGCCAACGTTGATATAATGAATATTTTGATGGCAAACAAGGATGAATACGTGCAGCTACGGGAGTATTTCTTAGCCGTGCTAAATGTCGATATAGACGAGCTGCGGCGCACGATGTCGGTTTTCGATGAAAAGATAGAATTTAAGAAATTTAAATTCTAAATCGGCGCGCTTGAGGGTTTGTCCGCAGGAACAAATATAGACTCCGTGAGTTTTGGTTAGGCGCGCAGTTAAGCGAATTTTATTCACATAAATTTTGCTCGTAGAATTTACATGATACGACGATAAATTTTACATCCCGTCGTTCTTATATCAGATTAAAATCAAAGTATAATATCAAATTGCAAATGCGATTTAATCTTAACGGGATATAATAAGTCATCGCTCTTTTTGAAAGAGGCAAAACTATTTGCACCGATATAGAGCATATAAAGGCAACGATTTGAAAAAACTACTTAGAAATTTTATGATTTTCGCAGGTTTCATCTTTATATTATACGCCTCTTATTTTCTATATTTTTATTCTAAAAAAGCCGAATATGCGGCTATTTTATTGCAGAAGGCGCTTAGTTATGAAGAGGAATTTTTTGCTGAGAAAACACAAAATTTAGACCCGTATAAGCAGATTGAGCTACGGCATGAGTTTGAAAAAGAGAAATTAAAGCTAGAAAAATATTGCGGCGATGCTATAATAAACGGCGATAATGATCATTGCAAAGTTTATTACAACCTCGATTTCGACTATATTCATTTTTACGACGGGCGAAATCAAGATATCGCGCTGGGCTACGACTTTGATAACGAAAGCATCGAGTTTTATAAAAAGCTATCAGATCACTATGATTACAAAGGCAAAAAATGCAGATCGCGCAGGGTATACGGCGAACACCATGCGACATTTGCGATTGATAATTTTGGGCATGCAAAATTTTGGTTGGGAAATCTTGGCGAATTTACCCTAAAAGATCCATACATTCATGAGTGTGAATAAAATTGATCGTTAATTTAAACACCGAAAGCCTGCCGTATAGATCGTAGGTATATGCATAAATTCATATTTGTGCGGATACGATAATGTATTTTATACTTTGATTAAGTAATTATGTTGTATAAGCTTATACGACCGATAACAAAAAACGCTTTTAAAGCTTCAAAAGCTCATTTTAAGGAGTGAGGGATGCAAGTTCGTGCTTTTATTTTAGCGATCTTGTTTGTCGTATCGTTCGCAAAAGCGGATGATATAAAGCATCCATCGATGCCATGGCAACTGGAACCTATTTTATGGAAAATTCAAGATAAAAAAGTTGTAAGAAAAGCCCTCCACGAACCTATGATTCGGGGTGCAACTACCTTTAACGGCAAGAGTTTTTATTTTTTTACGATAGAAGATAATGCAACGCTCAAAAAAGAATATGAAGAGCATTTATCAAAAGAAAGAGACTTCTGCAACGACTTTTACGATGATCTGTTCGAGTGGAAAAATATAAATATAATAAACCCACTGGTTTTTGATACGACGGATTACAACAACCCAGTTTTAAAGAAAAATATGGGCGATTGCTGGTATATGGATATGAATAAAACGATTAAAGACGGCTTTAGCGGGCGCGGATTTACATTATATAAATTTGATAATAAGCTTTTGTATATTATGATTTATAAAACCACTCCTTATATATATCAGACGGATGATTTCGCAAATCTTGCTTACATTTTAGATCCGCAAGAATGTAGTAAAATCATAAAAGATCCTCGTAGCAGGGTAAATTTGGAGATTCCAGGCAATATCATATATAAACGGCGTCTGTTTTATGCCGAACCGATACGTTATAAAGATATAGACTATCTACTTTTCATAGATTTTGACAATACGGATAGCGGACAACTATTCAACGTCACAATCAGGAAATTTAAAGACGGTATTTTACAAATGCCTGTTTGTAGCAATTCATACGTAAATACGAAGCTTTATCGATAGGGGCGGTTATGTGGGTTCATATTTTCATCTTAATGATCGCATTCGTACTATTTGCGAATGCAAACGATGTAAGCGATACGGAAATTCCTTTTGATTTAAAAATAGCTTTATGGAAAGCTAATGATAGGAAAGTAGTAAGAAACAATCCTTCCGGTATGGTAGAAGGAGAAACCACTTTCAACGGAAAAACCGTTAGCTTTTGGCAAATAGATAGAAATGCAACGCTCAAAAAAGAGTATGAAGAGCATTTATCAAAAGAAAGAGACTTCTGCAACGACTTTTACGATGATCTATTCGAATGGAAAAATATAAGCGTAATCAAGCCTCTGGTTTTTGATACGACGGATTACAATAACCCCGTTTTAAAGAAAAATATGGGCGATTGCTGGTATATGGATATGAATACAACGATTAGAGACGGCTTTACGGGGAGAGGATTTACGTTATATAAATTTGATAATAAGCTTTTGTATATTATGACGTATAGAGATTTTCGGCAATACGAGATGTCTTTTGCAAATTTTATGTATATTCTAGATCCGCAAGAGTGCAGTAAAATTATAAAAGGCCCCTCATACGATTCATATTATAGCAGGGCAGATTTTGAGGATTATCGAAACAAGATCGCAGGAGATACCCTGATTTATTTCGGACCGATAAAATATAAGAGCGAAGATTATCTACTTTTTATCGATTCCGTAAATTTAATAAACGGTCTTAAAGCGGTTTTTATTAAAATTAGCAAATTTAAAGACAAAGTTTCGCAAACATCCGTTTGTAGAAATTTATATTTAAATACAAAAATTTACCATTAAGTAGTTAATCATACAAATGCATCCAGTTGCGATTGATAAATTTTGAGCATGCGAAATTTTGGTTGGGAAATTATGGCGATTTACCCTAAAAATCCTTTTATCGCTGCGGGTTTGGGCTTGCAGTTTTTGCTCCCCAATCTGCGTTTTTAAAATTTGATTAAAATTTTAGGTCGCTGCACATGCCTTGCTCGCCCTTTTTTTTGATATACAGCGCCTACTCCTCGTCTTCCTCCGTTCGTACGATCAGACTTTTTGGAAGGCGGAATTTCTCGATGATCTCGCACTCCTTGGCGCGCATCTGCCCGTCGTCGCTCTCATGGTCGTAACCTAGCACGTGCAGCAGACCGTGCGTAAAAAGCAGCGCCGTTTCGTCGTCCCTGCCGTGCCCCAGCTGCGCGGCTTTCAGCTCTACGAGGTCTAAATTTATCACGACCGAGCCGAGCAGCGCGGGGATGAAATTTCCGCCGTCAAAATTCTCATTCTTTAAATTTTCATCGCCAGAACTTTCGCCCTCGGAATTTTCGGAATTTATAGTATTAGAATTTTCGCTCGCAGAATTCGCGGCGCTTGTATTTTCACTAGCGGAATTCGCAGTGTTTAGAATTTTATCGCCGCTGTTTTCATTCGCGGAATTCTCTTCGCTAAAATCCTCGCCGAAGCCTGCAAACGCCGCAGGATCGAGTGGGAAGCTCAGCACGTCGGTCGCCTTATCGATGCCGCGCGTTTGCGCATTTAGCTGCCGCATCTCCTCGCCGCGCACGAAAATTAGCTCGACATTCCCGCCGCCGCCCAGCTCCGCCGCGATAGCGTCCAAAATTTCGGGATATGGCTGCTCGCAAAGTATCATTTTTACCCCTCTTTTATAAAATTTTCGTATAATTTTAGCAAAAAAAGGACGAAAATGAGAGCTTTATGCGTGATCAGCGGTGGCATGGACAGCGCGACCTGCGCCTATATCGCGAAGCGCGAAGGTTACGAGATCGTGGCGCTGCACTTTGACTACGATCAGCGCACGATGGGCAAGGAGCGCGAGTGTTTCGGTAAAATTTGCGACGATTTGGGGGTCGCAAAGAGGTTCGTTTTAGACGCTCGCTTCATCGCGCAAATCGGCGGAAGCGCCCTTACGGACGGCACTTTACCGATCAGAAAGGGCGCAACGGAGCTTTGCGCCGCGACAAATTCTGCTAGCGCCGAGATTGACAGCGCGGCAAATTCCAAGAATGCCGAGATTGGAGAGCTAAATTTAATCGAGACAAATTCCGCCGCCGAACTAGACAGGCAAAATTCTATCGCGGCAAATTCTATTGATGCCGAGATTGGCGGGCAAAATTTTGCTGCGTCAAATTTCTCGACGAGCTCCGCGGACGTTCCGCTCGCCGTAGATTCGGCGCGGAGCAGCCGTACACAGAGCGGTGAAATTTTAATTCAAGGCTGCGAAATTCCACTAGGGGACGATGAGCCTTCGCCGAAAGGCAGTAAAATTCTGGTTCAAGAAGGTGAAATTTTACCTCAAAGCGGAGCCGAGCCGCAGCAGGGCGATAAAATTTCATCGAAGCGCGCAGAGGGTGAAATTTCATCGCAAAGTCAAAGCGATAAAATTTCACCGTCAAGCGGCGAGAGCGCGTTTTCGGATCTGCCGAGCACCTACGTGCCGTTTCGCAACGGCGTGTTTTTGAGCATCGCCGCCGCGCTCGCCGAGAAGGAGCGCTGCGACGCGATTTTCATCGGCGTGGTGCAGGAGGACAGCAGCGGCTACCCCGACTGCGGCGCGAGCTTCATCGCCGCGTTCGAGCGAGCGCTTGAGCTGGGCACGAGCCGCGACTTTCATCCGCGCATCAAAACCCCGCTCGTGCACCTTAGCAAGGCGCAGATCGTA
The DNA here is from genome assembly GCF_019423325.1 of Campylobacter sp. Lineage (NCBI taxonomy): Bacteria > Pseudomonadati > Campylobacterota > Epsilonproteobacteria > Campylobacterales > Campylobacteraceae > Campylobacter > Campylobacter sp. Next base: position 234,735 of record NZ_JAHZBQ010000001.1, read on the forward strand.
TCGCTGGCGCTTGGGATCGGCGTGCCGCTAGAGCTTACGTGGAGCTGCTACGAGCGTGAGGACGCTGCGTGCGGGCTTTGCGACAGCTGCCTGCTACGACTTAAAGGCTTCGCGGGCGCCGGCGCGAAAGATAAAATCCCCTACGTGATAGAAGCTTAGGTACGTCGCGGTTAAATTTACGGAGCCCGCGCGGCTCGGCGTGTCATCGCAGCGCCTGATATGCGCGGGTTTTGAATACGTAGCGTCGCATAGTTTATAGCGGGATTTTAAACATACGGCGGCGGCTTGCACTTTGGCGTACGCCGAGCTGCGGCTGTAAATTTAAGTTGCACCTTAAAATTTTAAAAATTTTAACGAGAGCGTTGCGCACGGTTCAAGGCAAAATTAATTATAAATTTAATCCCTACGCTATATTATTAGCGCATAGGCAAGTATAAACATATCGCGGTATAATCCTAGAATTAAATTTTAAGGAGTAGGAAATGGCGTTTGAAAATGCGATCATCACCAAAGAGGATGATGAGAAGTACGGGTTAAGCAAATTGTTTTATCAATTTAATCCCGTTTATAAAACTTTACCCGATGGAAAATCGTGGGTCGTCGATAGAAATGCAGATTGCTGGCTTATGGAAACTAAATTTTTTCAAGATCCGGAATACGATCATGCATATCTTAAGAAATCGGTTTGGACTTTATATTATAAAGGAGAGATAATAGAGGTTACGCTTGATTATGAAAACAATATATCGGATACAGAAAAATTTCATAGAATTTGGAAGCTTTTAGAATTAAAGCCAAAAGAAACTAAATCCCTTTCAAAAAATCAAATACTTATGCTTTTAAATAAAATTTTGAATGTATATGGATATGATGGCGCTTGGGGGCAGATTGAAAATTTCACTATGGAATTACAAGATTTAGTTGATGGGAGAGAAAAATAAAATGGCGTTTGAAAATGCAATCATCACAAAAGAGGATGATGAAAAGTACGGGTTGAGCAAAATTTACTACAAGTATAATCCATATTATAAAATTTTTGTCGGTAGACTGGATTGGACTATTGACAGAGCAAGAAACTGTTGGTTATGGAAAGTTTATAATTTTCCAGACCATGAATATGATCATAATACGCTTGAAAAAGCTATTTGGATTTTATATTCTAATGGAGATTTTATAGAAGTTGTTCTTGATTATGAAATTGATAAAACAGTAGAGCCAAAGCGACTTCATAGAATTTGGCAATTATTAGATTTAAACCCAATGCATACAAAAACACTTTCAACTGATGAAGTAATTTCAATTTTAAATGAAAGCCTGGAAACATATGGAGAATATGGCTATACTGAAACTATGCAGTCATCATATAGCTACTCCATGGAAATACAAAATTTAATCAAAGAAAAATAGAATGGCGTTAAAAATACAATCGTCACAAAAAGGGACGGCAGTGAACTAATTGAAAATTTTACTCAAACGCCGAGCGTAGATTTAGATGCGGAATGATTTGCAGCTCTGCGGGTGCCGTGAACTCCTTTTTACGCAGCTTTTCTATCGCCGCGCGCGCGATCATAGCGGCATTGTCGGAGCAAAATTTCATCGGCGCGAAAAGTATCTCGCAGCCCGCCCGCTCGCACAGATCAGTCAAAAGCCCGCGCAGGCGCAGGTTTGCGCTCGCTCCGCCCACGACGCCGAAGCGCGCAAAGCGGCGCAGCTCAAAGATCCGCTGCAATTTATCGAGTATGTGCGCACACGCCGCATCCTCAAAGCAGCGCGCCAGATCGCGCATCGCCCGCTCGTCTAGCTCGCCCGCTTCTTTTAGCTTCTCTATCTGCACGCGCACGGCGTTTTTAAGCCCCGAAAAGCTATACTCCAGCCGCCTGTCGCCCCTTAGCGGCACGGGCAGCTCAAACTTCGGCTCGCCGCTTTTTGCGAGCTCCTCGATGAGCGCGCCACCCGGATAGCCAAGACCCAGCATCTTTGCGACCTTATCGAAGCTCTCGCCGAAGCTGTCGTCGCCGGTGGTCGCCAAAATTTCGATACCTCCCGCAGCGCCGATATCCAAAACCATCGTATGCCCGCCGCTAACGAGCAAAACGCCCATCGAAAATCGCGCCTCGCTGCCTAAAAACAGCGAGTAGACGTGGCCTACAAGATGATTTACGCCGATGAGCGGCAAATTTAGCGCGAGCGCGAGCGCTTTTGCCATATTCACGCCGCCGATCAGGCTCACGCTGAGCCCCGGGGTATTGGTCGCTGCGACGGCGCTAAGCTCGCCAAAATAGGGTTTTGCGCGCTGTAAAATCCGCGGCAGCGCCTCAGTATGCAGCCTCGCGGCAAGCTCGGGCACGACGCCGCCGTATTTGGCGTGATCGGCCTCCTGGCTTATTTTTTCGTAAAATTTCAGCTCGAAACTGCGCTCATCCATCACCGCGACCGAGCTGTCGTCGCAACTGCTCTCAATAGCAAGTATCACACAAAATCCTTAAAATTTTTCGCTCATTATACTCAAAAATCGGCTTTGCGGCGCAGATGAAATTTTAAAATTTAAAACGGCGCGCTTTAAATTTTGTCTTTGTCGCGACATACTCACGCTCGCGGGGCAAAATTTTAAAATGCGCCATTCAGCTCGGTGCGCTAACGGAATTAAATTTAAAACGCGCTGCTACCGCACCATGTTTGCCGCTACGTGCGCGCAGTATCTGCCGCGGCGGGTAAAATTTTAAATATATGAAATTTTGGCAGTCGAAATTTAGCGGGTAAATTTAAAAAGGCCTTTGGATTTAAAGCTCCAAAGGCCGTTGCGATTAAATTTAGCGCTAAATTTAAAGGCTAAATTTTGGGTTCTTGTTCCTGTTTTTTCTCGCCGCTTGGGATCGCGGTGTCGTACCAATCGAGCTTGCGCGTAAAATACATAACGAGCGAAATCACCGCGAATATCATCAGGCTTCCCATTAGAAGCGCGTAGTCTTCGGAATTTAAGATGACGTAGAGGATCGCGTATGAAACAAGCTGAACGCAAGTGATGAAAACGCCCCAGCGCGCGCCTTTAAAAATCGCGCTCGCGTAGAAAAACACTATGGCACTTACCGCGATCGCCGAGATAGCGTAGCTGATCGCAAAGCCCATATGCTCGGAGAGCGAAAGTACCAGCAGGTAGAAAACGACGTCCTCAAGTCCTATTAATAGGTATTGGATCGGATGGATGCGCTCGTGAGTGTAAACCTCGCACAAAAAGATCGCCAAAAACGGCACCGCTAAGAATAACAGCGCATAATCCGTGCAGCGTTTAATCAGCGAGTAGTTATTCACGGGCTCGATGAAACCGATACTTACGGCATCATTTCTATCGTCGTTGCTGCGCCAGTTCGTCATAGCGACGCGGTCGTTTTGATCTGCAAGCCACGCAGGAGCAATGCCTGCGGCTAAGCCTGTAACTTCCCACGAAGCTTTAAAACCGCTAGCGCTTACCTCGCGCGATTTGGCGATAAAGCCGCCGCCAAAGCTAGGCGATGCCCAAGTAGAGCTAATCTCAAAACGGCTATTTTGCGCGATCGGAGCTAGATGAAGTGCCTCGCCGCCTTGAATTTTAAGCGTGCCGCTGATGCTAAAATCAGACGACAGCGCGGAAGTGGGAAGATTATAGATTAGGCTTCGATCGAAAATTTTAGCTTCGGTGTTGCCGTGATATTGCTTAAGCTCCTTGCCGTTTAGGCTTAAGACAGGGGAGGCGGTGAAGGATTTTTGATTGCCTACACCGAGCACTAGCACGGCTTCGTCGAAATTTAGCCGCGCAGGATCGACGCCGAGCTCGGTATAGTTTATCGCCTCAAAGTCCGCCTTAAGCGCAAAGTCGCCGTTATATATCGGAACGCGAAAAATCCCGCGCTTTAGATAGGTGGGGTCGATCTCCGCCGCGAGGGAGTAGTTTTTAGGCACGATGATGAAATTTTTCTCTACGCGCCTTTTTACGAGCTCGTTGTTGCTTTTGTCTATCGCTTCGATTACCTCTGCATAGGGCACTACGATCGCAAGGCCCTGGATTTGCAGCTCACCACCCACCGGCGTGAGGATCGAATCCTGCGCGAGCTGCTTGGTTTCGGAGCGCGAGTAGGTAAGATTATCGATAAAGCTTAGCGGAATTAGCAGCAGCAAAAGCAGCACTAAAACTATGAACGGTTTCGTCCAAAATGCTCCGCGAATGGCGTTTTTAGTAGAATTTAACAAAGGCTCTCCTTTTAAGTAGAATTTAAAACGGAATTTTAACGATGAAGAGTAAACGGACGGCACTTGAAGCAATATTAAAGTGCTATCGCCTAGAAAGCAGCTTTTTAGGACCGCTTAATCGGTCTTCTTTTCTAATGTAATTTGCCAAATTATTCTATAGACGTTTTTAGGATCGTCCACTTCTCTTTCATCATCGCGAATGACGTATAGAATTTGGGCACTTGTTATAGAATATCCTTTTCCAAATTTAAATATTTTTGGGCATCCACACTTAGTAAGGCAGGATATTTTAGCACCATTTATATAAAAATTCTTATCTACCATTTTATTACCATTTTTATAATTATCAAAATAGCTTTGAAAAGGAAAAATTTCTCCTGCCCTAGGCTTTGTTTTAATGATATTCTCATAAAATTTTTTTTCTTCGAGATAGTTAGAGCTAAAAACATCCCAATAATCCGTAGTTATATATATTTTATTTATAGTGCCATCATTTTGTTGCGGTAGTTGACAAATATCACTTTTTTGAAAATATTTCGTTAGATTCTTCTTGTTATCATCAAAATTATTTGCCTCATCGTATATACAAAGATGTCTTTTAGCTCTAGTCATCGCCACATAAAATATTCGTTTAAGGTATTTTATTTTCTTCTTGAATGATTTTTGATCCATCCTTTCTTTAGAATTTTCATCGTCTAGAAATTTTTTAAATTTTCCATAGCTTTTTTCGCCGCTACTTATATAATTATATGTTGTTATAACATATACACTATCAAATGTAAGCCCTTTTGATTTATGCATTGTAGTTACGAGAATTGTTTGTTTGTCGTTCGCATCTTTAAAATCATTAAAACCTACGGTTTTTATATATTTTTCAAAATCTAGCTTACCTTTATATTCTTTTTCAAATTTTTCTATTACTTTAATCATTAAATCATAATTAGCAGATCTAGGAAGACTTCTTCCTATTTTTGAATAATCCGAATCATCTTCTTTTGCCTTATAGAATATATAATCGCTATTATATTTTTCCTTAGTATCTTTTTTCGCTTCATCGAATTCAACTCCGCTACGCAATTGATCTATGAAATATCGAATTTCATCTAAATGCCTTATACTAAAATCACTTGAGTGGCTAGGTATAACTTTAAAATTATCTTGTATTAATGCACTAGAGATTAGTGCTACTATTCTATTACTAGGCACTAAAATAGCAATGCTTTTGCTTTTATCATCTCTGAGCCTATCTTTTAGATCCTCCATATAGTTGCTATTTTCACACTGAATTAAACGAAGCGAGCCTGTTATGTTTTTATTTTTATCGCTAATTTTTAGATATCCCTTTTTTTCTATGATCTCTGATCTAATGGCATTAGCTAGATCAACTATGGGTTTTATGCTTCTATGATTTTTATACAATGAAAGCCTTTGAAACGATAATATCTTTTCACTTTTTATAAACTTTCGTAGATTTTTAAAATTATTTATATCTGCTTTATCGTTTTTATCTTTAAAATCATTTATACATTGGCAATTATCGCCTACAGCTATCATTTTGCTTTTTTCATCTTTTTCTATCATTTTTTTATAGATAACTTTTATAAAGCCAAATAGTATTTTGTTTACATCTTGGAATTCATCTAAGATTAGAACTTTTGGGAGTATTGTGAAACCTCTATTGCTATCTTTTAAAATTTTAGTAGCTTCTTGTATTTGTTCTTTATAATCTTTATAATTTTGTTTTGGCCCAGAATTCGTAAATTTCAAAATTTTTCTGGCGTATGCATGGAATGTCGAAACCTCAATGCTATTAAAACCCATAATCTCATAAAGTTTTTTCTTAAATGCGTCAGTTGCGGCATTTTGATGAGTTAGCATTAAAATTTCGTTTTGTAAGTAGCCTTTTTCTAAGCAAAGTATCGCGGTTTTATATGCCAAGGTTGTAGTCTTTCCGCTACCAGGGCCCGCTTCGACGATTAAAACTTGAGCATCGTTTTTGCAAACTTTCTTTTGCTCTTCATCTAGCTCATCGAGTGAGACCTGTGGAAATTTTTGCTTTAATTCCACATAGGCCTTGCTCAGAAAATAGTCATCAGACATTTTTTGAGCTTTCGATTTATCCATGGCTAGCGTTTTGACGTATTGTTGATAATACGACAAGCTCCACGCCTTATTGATATAGTATTTTCTTAATTGCTCATAATCCTTATCGGTATAATCCTCCGTCTTTTCTAACTTTATTTTAAGAGACCTATAATAAATTAGTCTAGACTTTTTTATAACAAATTTATCCCCCAAAATTTTATCCAAAAAATACATATAATGAGCAAAGAACTTATCATCTAAAACACCTTTTTTATTTAGTTCTTTATCTAAGGAAATTTTATCTTTTATCTCTTTTTTTAATACGCCTGTAAAAATAATAACATCCCCCTCTTCCTTATCGTGTAGAGTTTTTATATCAATGATAAAATTTATGATAAATTCACAGATCTCTTGCCTCCTTTTCAAAGATTCTTCAAATTTATTCTCTGAATATATGGGTGGGAATTTTACCTTACATTTATGAGTGGATTCTTCCTCTTCATTGATAGATATTTTTATGCTAGAGTTTCTTAAATCTTTCTCATAAAGCTTTGCTAAATATTCCCAAGTTTTTATGATTTTGATATCTTCATCTGAATAATTAACTTCTTCATTTTTATTTGATTTAATAGATTCTAAAATTTTATTTTCTATCTCTATTAGTCTTCTTAGTTCATCTTTAGCTTCTTTTTTAATATAGGCTAGTATGTCGTTGTAGCCTTTTGATAAAATCCCCTCTTGCTCCAATTTATCCATTAATTTGTCGAATCCTTTTATGGAGTTTTTCTTATTATTTGATGAATCCTCGGACCCATCGATACCGAATACATCTAGTAGCTCTTGCATATCTATCGACGATCTCTCTCTGATATAGGCTATTATTCGCTTTGCTTTTTCTTTTTCACCGTTTGTTAATCCATTTATTTCATCGATCTTATACTTTGTTTCGTCCGGTTGAGTGATATGATAAACATCTCTTAATCTACTTATAAACCCTGCTTTCTCTAGTTCGGCTAAGACAGTATTTATTTTGTTTTGCTTGATTTCAAAGTTTGATTTTTTAGTACCTCTTTCATCAAATTCTGCAGCTTCGATTAGATCTCGTAGCTTTATCTCCGCGGTATCTTTTTTGTCTTCTAATAGCTCGCGTAGCTTTTTTAGGACATTGATGATATTTTGTATCGTAATTTGGTTTCGAAGAAGCATATCTTTAGAATATTCGAAGTCTTTAGTATCGTATAAAATTATGCAATCAGCTTCTTTCGTCTTTTTTTCGTCTCTTGCACCCCGGCCCGATTCTTGCATATATGATTCTAGCGAATCAGATAGCATATAGTGTATTACGGCTCCTATATCGCCCTTATCTATACCCATACCAAACGCTGTGGTAGCGACTACGATATCGATATTACCTTCTTTAAATTTTGTTAAAATTTTGTTCTTTTTACCTTCGCCTTCTTCTTCGTCTAATTTTGCGTAAAAAGGTTCGATTTTTAATTTTGAAAATTTTTCACCTAGTTTTTCACTTAGGTCTTTGCAGCCTTCTGCACTAGATGGAAGATAGATTATCGTAGGGACAATATTTCCTCCGTTCCTTTTCATTAACTCTTTTATTTCATTTACTAAGCATTTAAATTTTTCCGTATCTTTTTCGTCATCATTGTTTATCTTTATGGCTTCATATTTTAAATTTTTCCTTTTCGGCGAAGCGATAAATTCTTTTAGATCTAAATCAAGCTCCTTTTTAAAATATTCTTTGATCTCGCTTATGACCTCTTGTTTAGCGGTAGCGGTAAAGCAAGATACGGCTATTTTGTCTTGATAATCACGCTCCTGTAGTTCTTTTATTGCCTTAGCAATATAAAAGTAATCATGCCTAAAATCATGTCCCCATGTTGAGATACAATGCGCTTCGTCAATGACGAACCTATCAATATATCGCCTGCTTATGGCATCAAATACCATTTCTGAGCGCAGTGATTCGGGCGCTATATATAAAATATCGACACTGCCGTCTCTTACTCCTTTTAAAACGACCTGCTTTTCAAGATATGATAAATCGCCGCTGCTAGCATAAATTTTAAAATTTTTTGAGCATCCTTCCTTTTGTTCGAAATTTTCCACTTGATCTTTCATAAGTGCCTTAAGCGGAGATATTACGATCGTAAGTGGTTTATAGATTTTCGCTTTGATAAGTGCGGGGAGTTGAAAAGTATAAGTTTTGCCGGCGCCAGTAGGCAATACGGCTATAAAAGATTTACCCCTAAGAGCCGAGTCGACGATCTGCTTTTGTGAAATCTTACTCGAACCGTCCATAGTTTCAAATTCTTTAAATTTTTCTATGCCGAATACATTTTTAGAGAATTTCAGGATCTTTATTTTTTGTGGATCAAATAGAATGCCTTTTAAAATTCTCATTACGTTCGGATATTTTTTTAGTATGATAGATGAGATTGCAGAATAGTTATCATTAAAAAATATAAATGCTAAGGCAAAGGCAAAAGCAGTAGGATTTTGCTTAAATAATTCATTAAATTTTACCTCGTCGCAGATTGCATCGACGCCGTTTTCGGTATTTACGATTTTGTCTTTTAAGCTTAGGTATATATTTATCGAGTTTGGTTTTTTAATGCCTTTATAATTAAAATATCCTTGAAAATGTTTGTCGTCGTTTAGCAGATAGACGAATGCATCCTTTAAATTTTCAGATAGTCCGTCAAATTTCTCATCAAGTTTTTTGAATAATTTTCTGCATTCTTCCGCATCCGATACGGGATCGTTTATAATCGTTTTAGTTCGATCGTCGTCTAAATTTAAAGAGTATCGCGATAGACTATCGCTTTCGTAATTTATTTCGTCAGTTTTCTATATAGCTTTTCTAGTTTATGATCCAAATACGTAGGTTCTAAAAGCATCGAAAGAAATAGCGTGTCGATGATTTTTCTATTTTTAAAAAGATTTTCGTCTAATTTAGTCCTGTCAAAATCCACTATATTATGACCACATATACAGTCGATATTGTTTGATTTTAGAATTTCGCATATTTTTTGATCGCGATCCTCCTCTTTTTCAAATTTAAATTCCTTCGTAGAGCCTTGTTTATTTGCGCTGCTTGATATTACGATGCCGACTTTGAATACGTTATCTATGTCGCCATTGGGAGTGTTGCCATAATATTCCAAATCCATAAACGCTATTTTAGCCATGATTTATCCTTTATGATAAAATTTTGTAATTTTACTTGCTTTGCGTTAATGGTAGGAAAAATAATATGAATTTTATAAAGCTATTGAACTTTTAGCAATAGATAAAATTATCCAGACTCAAAGCCCTAGGAATTTTGAAATTCCAAGGGCTTTGAATTTTTAAAATTTCGCCGCTTTAGCGTGCAAAATTTCGTACCGTCATCTCGCGTAAGCTTTAAAATTTATACGCCACGCTTAGCTTGAAATTTCGTCCCGGCTCCCAGTCGATAGCGTTTGAATCACCAGTGAAATCGGCGCTGCGCTGCGAGTGCGACGCGTAGGCTTTATCAAAGAGATTGTAAACGCCCGCGTTGATCTCAAGCCCTTTAAATCGTCCGCCATCCGGAGCGTAGGTGACGTATAGATCGTGAACCGCGTAGCTAGGCACCTTGGTTTTTTCGTCGCTAGCTGCGGAGGCTACGTTTTTGGAGTCGAAAAAGAGTAAGTTATAGCCCAGCAGTAGATCTGCCGCAGAGATTGCGTACTCGGCATTGAAGGTGTATTTATCGCCATAGTCGCGGTAGCCGATGATGTTTGAGCTTAGATAGCCCGAGCCGCTGCGCACGCGGTCTTTATATTCTACGTGCTGGTGGGTGTAGCCCGCAGCAAGGCTCAAATCATCTAATATTAATCTTGCGAAAAGCTCGACGCCGTCAATGTCCGCACCGCCTGCGTTAGCCCTGCATAAAGTATTTGCTGCGCCTCCCGGGCAGCCGACGATTCCGCCCGCCGCATTGTTATCTACGATGAGATTTTTATACTCCGTCCTGAAGTACTTCGCAGTTAGGCTTACCGAGGAGTTCTCTCCTAGCTCGCTTTTGTAGCGACCGCCTATTTCGTAGGCGTTACCCGTAGTAGCTTTTAAATTTTCGTTAGCCATCCAGCTTAGCGGTCTGCCGCGACTAGTACCCGCAGCCATCATACTCTCCATTACGTCAGGTCCTCTAAATACTCGCGCATAGCTCGCAAACGCTCCAAATCCCGCGCCGATCTCGTAATCAAGCGCTAAAGCAGGGCTTACTTCGTTGAATTTATATTTGTAGCTAGAGATATTAGCGCCTCTACCGTTGTAAGTCTTTAGCTCGTGCCTTTCGTAGCGCACGCCAGGAGTTACCGTAAGCCCGCCGTAGCGCATAGCATCCTCGATATAAAAGCTATAATTATCGACCTTCTCGGGGCGTAGATTGCTGGGCTTGACGTAGTTTTCGGAGCGGTAGTAATCAAAGCCGTAGCGCAGCGTATGAGCCAGATCGCCCGTTTCAAATTTACTCTTAGCGCCGATTTTGCCGCCTTTGGTCTCGACGCCCCATTTTACGTTCGTCGAAGTCGATCCGATGCGTTGATGCTTGGTGTAATATCCCGTGATGTCGAGCTCTAGCAGGTCGCTTGGATTATACGTGTATTTGATCGTGTGTGTATCGCGCTCATATTCGCGGTTATCCAGCTGCCCGTTTAGCCATGAACCGAATTCTGGTCGCAGCGGATAGAGACCTTTATACTGCATATGCTCGGTAGAGAGCGAAATTTTATGAAAATCCAAAAAGCTATAGCCCGCTTTTAATAAATAATTTATATCGTTGCCGTCGCCGCCCGTAGGCTTGCCGTTGCCCGATTTGCCGAAGCCGTATCCGTAGTGCTTAAACGCAGCAAGCATATCTAGGCTATCAAACGCTCTGCCGTAGAGCATCGCACTTTGCGAATAGCCTTCGTTATTGCTTGTATAGTCCACTTTGAGCTTGGCGCCGATATCCTGACCGTCCTCAAGCATGTCAGAAGCGTCTACCGTCCTGAAGGCAACTGAGCCGCCCAAGGCGTCCGAGCCGTTCACGACTGAGCGCGCGCCTACATCGACCTCTACGGCTTTGATAAGATCAGGATCGATTAGTAAATCGGCGTTGTGATGGAAGGTATTGCCGTTTTGCTTCGCGCCGCGTGATATTTAGACCGCGATCGCTCACGCCGCGCATATAAATTTTTTGATTCATGCCGTTAGTGCCGCCCACATAAACGCCTGGGATGTCGCGAAATACATCTTTGATGAGTGTAGCGTTGCGGGTGTTGATTTTGATATCATCCACGGTGCTAGGCGTGCTAGAATCGCTAGTAACTTCGATTACGCCCAGGCTTTGCGTATTTGAATCTTTGCTTTTGGATACGTCCGTAGCGCTTGATTTCTCGTCTGCTTGTGCGCTTAAGCAAAGAACTGCGCACAAAGACAAAGCCAGATGAAATTTTTTCATACGAAACTCCTAAATGATAATGAGATTAAAAAATGGCGAATAATATAAAATTAATCATTTATTTTATATTAATTATCAAGAGATTTTAAAATCATTAGAATTTTAGCTCCGAATGCTTTGTTATCATTAAATAAAGCTAAATGATAAAATATAATTTAAATATCGCTCATCAAAATTTTAGTAAAAATTAAATCTACTTTTGATAAAATCGCTCATTTTTTAGCAAATCGATCTGCTAAATTTATAAAATTTTAAAATTATTAAGGAGAGCTTATGGGCATTATGGAATTTTTGGCGCATTACGTGGATTACATTATCTTTGCAATCCTCGGATTTATGAGCTTTTTGGTCGTGTGGTTTACTATCGAAAGGATGCTTTTTTATTCGAAGGTTAAAGCTAGCAATTACAAAAGCAAAGCGCTTTACGAAGAGGCTCTGACGAGAAATTTAACGACGCTTTATATCGTTTATTCAAATGCCCCGTATATCGGTCTTTTGGGTACCGTTATCGGCATTATGATTACCTTTTTTGATATGAGTACCGCAAGCGGTATCGATACCAAGGCTATCATGCAGGGTCTATCGCTCGCGCTTAAGGCTACCGCCACGGGTCTAGTCGTCGCCGTGCCTACGCTCATCATCTACAACGGTTTCGTCCGTAAAGTTGATGTGCTTCTAAATCGCTACGATGAGGTTAAATAAATGAGCATCCCTAGACGAGACGGGCTAAATATCGTTCCGTTCATCGACATTATGCTGGTGCTGTTAGCGATCGTGCTTAGTGTCTCGACTTTCATTGCGCAGGGGCATATCAAGGTAAATCTTCCATCTTCTTCAAGCTCGCAAAATCCGCAAGAGGATAAAAAAGTTACCATCAAAGTGGATAGCGAATCTAAAATTTATATAGACGATATTGCAATAAGCGAGGATGAGCTTGAGAAAAAAATTGCCGCACTCGATAAAAACGATCTTGTCGTATTGAAAAACGATAAAGACTCGAAATTTTCCTCTTTCATTTCGATCATGGATGTCCTAAAAAAGGCGGGCCATGAAAAATTTGCGATCGTGACCGAAAAAGAGCAATGAATAAAGATAGCGCAGTAGGTTTCATCGTATCTTTGGTGCTGCATTGCATCATCGCTGTGGGTGTTTTTGTTCTTTTATCGTCGGCACCGAAGCCGCCTAGCATGCCCGATATGATAGCCTTTTCCATCGATAGCATAATGGATGAGGCCAAGCAGGGCGATATCTCGGATGAGCCGAATATCCCGCCTCCTTCCGATCAGTCCGAACCGGATCCTGAGCCCGAGCCCACTCCGCCCGAGCCCGAGCCCGAACCGGAACCAACTCCGCCTGAGCCAGAGCCAATACCGGAGCCAGAGCCGATTCCTGAACCGGAGCCTATACCAGAGCCTGTAGTCGAAAAACCAAAACCGGTCGAAAAGCCTAAGCCAAAGCCGGTAGAAAAACCAAAACCGGTCGAAAAACCTAAGCCGAAAAAAGAGCATAAAGTTCAAAGTAGCGATAGGAATTTAACGGCTAAATTTGACCCGACAAAGCCTATTTCGCTGGGTAGCGGCGGGGGCGGCGGCTCTAGCGCAGCGGGTGGCGGTAGCGACGCTATAACAAGCCGCGGAGATCCTAGCAATAGCGATGTCGGCAAGAAAATTTTTGCCATCATTTCTCGCTACGCGCAGTCGCATTATCCAAAAAATGCGCAACGTATGCGTAAAATCGGCGTCGTAGGCGTGCACTTTACCTATACGGCAAGCGGAGATGTTAAAGGTCTTCGCGTTACGTCTTCCTCGAAAGTCGATTCGCTTGATGAGGGTGCATTAAGCGCAGTCGAGCGCACAAAAGGCAGCTTTCCAAAGGTCGAGAAAGATATGGAATTTAACTTTAGCATAAAATATACGCTAAATTTTAACTAGCCTTAAAGCTTCTACTAAAAACCCCTGCCTGGGCGGTGAAATTTTAAAATTTGCCGCTCTTGCCGCTTTATCTTAGCTCGCAAAATTCCATCTTGGCGAAGTAAAATTTTAAATTCGCCGCTTTTGCCGCATGAGCTTTTATAAACGGATTGGCGCCGTGAAATTTAAAATTTAAACGGAGAAAATTATGTCTTTTCAAATTTAGCCAAGCAAGCATCTTAAAGCGTTAAAATTTTAAATTTAAGCTGCGAAATTGCTAGGAAATTCCACTGATTTTAATGGAATTTTTACTATAATTTCGTATGAAATTTAAAAGATTAAAGGAAATTTATGATAGACGTTTACGACTTGGCGGTGATCGGCGGCGGTCCTTGCGGCATCGCTTCCGTAGTAGAAGCCAAAAGAAACGGGCTTGCGCATGTACTTCTGCTCGAAAAAGGCGACAACCACTCTCAAACGATTAGGCAGTTTTACAAAGATAAAAAGCGCGTCGATAAAGAATATAAGGGCTTTGACAGCGAGACGCGCGGCTCTATTTCGTTTGAAACCGGCACGAAAGAGAGCGTGCTAAATTATTTCGACGAGCTCTTAGATAGCGACGAAATCGATACGAATTTCAAAAGTGAAGTCGAAAAGATCGAAAAGCACGCAGATGAGTTTTATATCACGACTAGCTCGGCTGGATACCGCGCGCGCAACGTCATCGTCGCAATTGGCAGGATGGGCAAGCCCAATAAGCCCGCTTATAAAATTCCGCCTTCGATCACGCAACGCGTAAATTTCAATCTTGATAAATGCACGATTAATGAAAAAATTTTAGTCGTTGGAGGCGGTAACTCAGCTGCGGAATACGCTATAGCGCTATGTAAAACCAATGTCGTGACGCTTTGCTATCGCAAGGCTAAATTTACCCGCCTAAACGAGACGAACGAAAGCGACGTAATGCGCGAGACCAAATACGGCAACATCATCTTGCGCTTAGGTATCGATATAGAGGCTCTTGAGAATGAAAACGGCAAGGTGCTGGTAAAATTTGATAATGGCACCGAGCTCGTATTTGACCGCGTGATATACGCGATCGGCGGCACGAGCCCGATCGATTTTCTTAAAAAATGCGGCATCGCTTACGATGAAAACGGCGTGCCGATCGTGGATGAAAATCTCCAGACCGCCACTAGTGGGCTTTACGTGGGCGGAGATCTCATCAGCAGAAGCGGCGGATCGATCGTAGTGGCGATAAATCACGCCCATACCATCATCAAAAATATCCGCAGATGAGGCTTTATCAGCCAAAAAAGGGTTATCGCTACACGAGCGATACGATTTTTTTGTGGAATTTTATAAGAAACTCAGGCGTGCGTAAAGCTGACGCAGCATCGCAAAATGGCTCTTGGGCGCTGGGCTGTGGCGTGGAATTTAAAGATGCGACAGATGGAGACTTTAATGCGCAGTTTTGCGCTGCGGATTACGCAGGCGGTGAGGCGGAATTTTGCACCGAGGATTGCGCTTTTAGCAAAGAAGAGTCGTATGCCGCTAACCATAGCGTGGGGGATGATCGCGATTTTGGAGGTAAAGGCTGCGCCGAATTCCAGGCGGAATTTAAAATGAAATTTCAAGCGGAATTTCAGGAGAAATTTCAAAGCGAGCGCTGCAAAAATTCTGATTTTCAAAGCGACGAAGCCTGGCATACTTTAAAGCCCGACATTGCAAGCGGTGAAAATTTTAAATTTTGTGACGAGCAAATCGCGCAGTCTTTAGAATCTCAAAAGACACACGATAAAGATTTCGCGAGCAAATTTGAAGGCGCCAAAGCACGCGCGGATTTTGCTGCGGAGTGCTTGCGTGACGGAGGGTTTGCTGCTTGCAATGAGCGTAGCCCCAAAGGCGCGCTAAATCCGCGAGCGATATACGGCGACGTGCTGGATGTGGGCGCAGGATGTGGAATTTTAGGGCTTTTACTAAAGCGCGATTTTGAGAGCATTAATTTAAGCTTGCTAGAAATTCAAGAGCGAAATTTAGAAATCTTAAGGCTAAATTCTTTGCAAAACGATCTGCCTGCCGAGATTTTGCACGCGGATTTTGCGGGGTTTAAAAGCGAGAAGCGTTTTGACTTTATCGTCTCAAATCCGCCTTTTTATCGAGAGCGCATTTCGCTTAGCAAAGAGCCTCACATGGCGCTTAGTAAGAGCGCAGCAAGCCTTAGGCTACGGGATTTTGTGCGATCTGCGAACGCTCATCTCAAGCCTGGCGGTACGCTTATTTTTTGCTACGAGGCGGGCAAGCTAGCTAAAATTTGCGAGCTTTTGGGTGAGTTTAGGCTAAATTTAACGAGGCTTGGTTTTGTCTATCCTGACATTTCAAAGCCCGCTAAGCTCGCGCTTTTGCAAGCTCGTAAGAACTCGCGCTCGCCCTGTGAGATCGTCCTTCCGATCTATGCTAGCGCGCACGGAAGGCGCACCGCACAAGCCCACGCGATCTATAAAAGCGCAGATCTAACGAGCGTGGATTATGAGTGAGTTCGGCTTTAGCTTTGATGCGAGCGCGTGCGAGCGCTGCGGCGGCAAGTGCTGCACAGGAGAGAGCGGCTATATCTGGATAGATGAGAGCGAGATCGTAGCTCTAGCGGTAAAATTTAAAATTTCGCCCTCAAGGCTTAAAGAAATTTATTTACAAAAAATAGGCGCTAAATTTAGCGTAAAAGAAAAGCCCTTTGAAGGCGGCTTAGCGTGCGTGTTTTTTGACGAAGCGCAGCGCAACTGCGGGATTTACGAGCTGCGTCCGAAGCAGTGCCGTAGCTTTCCGTTTTGGGAATATTTTAAAACGCATACTAAAGAATTGGAGGAAGAATGTATCGGTGTAAGGTTTTTGGCGGAATTTTAATCGCGGCGATGATTTTAGCGCCGCAGTATCTAAGTGCGGAGAGTGGGACGAATGCTGCAGCAGCGAAGCAGTCCGTTACGGATAAAAAGGCGTCTGATCGGAATTCAAGCATTGGCACAAAAAACGGTGCAAAAGATGCAATTAAAAAGAGCTTGATAAATCGTGGCGTAAGCGCTAAAAGTATAACCAAAGAAAAGCTAAATCACGCGATGCGAGCGCAAGAGGACGCCGAGCTAAATTTTGATTTGCTTACAGCTTTGGAGCTACTGCATAAAGATCCCGTCGCATCGATGTTTTTATACGAAAAGGCATACAATAAAACGGGCTCGTCCGTTTATCTGCTAGAAGCGCTAAAGACTGCTTTTGCGATCAAAGATCGTAAAAATACGGCGCGCTATTTAAAGCTCGGCGAAAAGAGCCTAAGCTCAGACTCTGAGTATCTGCGAGTAAAGATCGGCTACTACTTAGGCATTAAAGATAATCTAAACGCCAATACCGCTGCTCTTAAGCTAGTCACCGTAGATCCGGTTTCACGAAGTTATGCGATCTTAGCGGCGACATATTATGCGATGGAGAATTTTACTTTAGCCAAAACCTACTTCGAAAAAGCCTATGAGCTAGACAAAACTGACGAAAATCTCATCAGATTATGCGACGTGCTGCTAAATAAACTCGATGATTCGGACGGAGCGATCCGCATCATCGAGACGCACAGGCGCATCTACGGCTGCGCCCAGGGTATGGCGTGCGAGCTGCTAGCTGATGTGTATCGCGCGAATAAGCGCTATTTAGATGTCGCTAAGATCGATGAAGCGCTGTATGAAGCCAAAGGGGATAATAAATTCTTAGACGATATGATAGCGATTTATTACTACTCAAACGACTTTGATAAAATAATCGAGCTTTTGAAAAAATACGACTACAAGCGTGAGCTTTTAATCGATGCCTACGCGCATAAAAAAGACTATAAAACCGCGATTAAAATGGCGCGTGATGAGTTTATGAAGACCAAAAATTACGACTTTTTGGCGATCGAGGCGATCTACGAATATGAAAGTGCGGGCAAAAATGTGGACGCCAAAACCCTGTCTAGCGTAGTGGCAAAATTTGAAAATATTGCGCCGCAGCTTAAAGACCCCGTGCATCTAAACTACTACGGCTACATCCTAATAGATCACGATTTGGACGTTCGCAAGGGCATCGAG
Organism: Campylobacter sp.; assembly: GCF_019423325.1. Classification (NCBI taxonomy): domain Bacteria; kingdom Pseudomonadati; phylum Campylobacterota; class Epsilonproteobacteria; order Campylobacterales; family Campylobacteraceae; genus Campylobacter; species Campylobacter sp. The sequence continues at coordinate 252,545 of NZ_JAHZBQ010000001.1, forward strand.
CTCGTCCGCCGCGCCCTACAAAAAGACCCCGACTCGCCGTATTATTTGGACTCGCTTGCTTGGGGATACTACAAGCTTGGCGAGTGCGACAAGGCTAAAAATGAAATGGCTAAGATCAAAGACGCAGAATTTTTTAATTCCCCCGAAGGCAAAGAGCATTTAGAGGCGATCGATGCGTGCGCCGCAGGCACAGGCGTAGCGCCGCAGAATTCCATATCGCAAAATCCCACTACGATAAAAGGCTCCGCGCCGAAAGATCAGGCGCCGCAAAGCCCGGCAACAAAAACCCCTGCTCCAGATTCCATAAAATCTACGGCGCCCGAAAGCTCTGCGTTAGATTCCGCGCGTCCAAGTCCCACAACAACGCAAAATTTGGCGCCAAAAGACTCCGCTTTGCAAAATTCTGCTGGGTCTGCAAATTCCGCAGTTCAAAATCAGACACCAAATTCCGCGGCGTCTGAAAATTTTGCGACACCCATAAATTCCGCCGCGCAGAATTCTGCCTCGTCAAGACAAAATTCAGTATCGAGGCGGGATTTTATGCCAGAGCAAAATTCTACGTCGAAAGAGCTTACCGACTCTAAAACCCAGACGCCAAGGCAGTAGCGATGATTTTAGGCGAAATTTTAAAACGCACTCGCGAGGATCTCGCGCTTCGCAAAGAAAGGTTGCCCGAGGATCTGCTCGGTCGCTCGCTAAGCGCCAATCCCTACGAGCCGCGTGACGTCATAAGCGCGCTTAGAAGCGATGAGAAGGACCCGCTTCGCATCATCGCCGAGATCAAAAAGGCAAGCCCGAGCAAGGGGATCATCCGCGAGGATTTTGAGCCGCTAAGCCTTGCTGCGGAGTATGAAAATGCGGGCGCCAGCGCCTTTTCGGTGCTAACCGAGCCGCATTATTTCAGAGGCGATTTGGAGTTCATCCCGCAGATCCGCCGTTACACGCATACGCCCATTTTGCGCAAGGATTTCATCGTCGATCGCTATCAGATCCTCGAGGCGCTGGTTTACGGCGCGGATTTTATCCTGCTGATCGCCAAAGCCCTGGAAGGCAAGCAGCTAAAAGAGCTGCTCGAGTTTGCCCGCAGGCTGGGGCTTCGGGCGCTGTGCGAGATCCACGATAAGGACGATCTGAAAAAAGCGGTCTTTGCAGGCGCCGATATTATCGGCATCAACCATCGAAATTTAGAGACTTTCGAGGTCGATACGAGCCTGAGCGAGCGGCTAATCCCGCTGATTCCAAACGGCAAGATCATCGTCGCCGAAAGCGGTCTGCACTCGCACGAGCAGCTTTTAAGCTTGCACGAGGCGGGCGTCGATGCGTTTTTGATCGGAGAGCATTTTATGCGCCAAAATGACGTCGGCGCGGCACTGCGCGAGATAAAGCTCGGCGCGGGCGGCTAAATTTAAACCCGCTTGTTTGATCGCGAAAGATCAGATCGGAACGAGAAGTTAAATTTAGCGAAGAGAGCGAAATTTTAAGGCAGTAAATTTTTAAAATTCGTAAAATTCGGCTGACTTTAAAATTTAGCAGTTCTTTAAATTTAGCGGTTGCGACGCGATCAAATATCGCACGCTGCGTAAGTATCCGCGCTGTGCTTTGGCGTCGTGAGTTTATTATCACGCGCTGCGCGAGCGGCTGCGGAGCGAGGTTTAAATTTACGCCTTTCGTTTGTATAGCTTTCCGTCGCATCACGAGCTGGTGCAAAAGCGCGGGCTTAAATTTAGCTTTGAGTTTGCGAAGCTTCGCGCGTGGGGTTGGGCTTGTAACATTAAGCGCCGAGAATTGCGCGTCCGCCGTAGCGCCTTGCATGCCTAGCGTGCTACCCAAGCCCAGTATTGGCGATTGTGCGGCGCCGTGAATTTAATCACAGCTCGCGACCAAGCCATCCAGAGGAGCTTGCGCGTACGATAACTGCGCAAAAAGCGAGCTATCACAAAAGCGGACGGCGTAGGGGCTTAGCAGGACTGCGATACTCTGCAATACGACGCGATTGAGCCTCGGCTGTATTACGGCTACGCCGTGGTCGCGCCGCGTTTAAATTTTACCGCGTGTCGCGACGGTGATTGCGGCGCAGGTTTGGCACCGCGTACCGTGCCTGTGATTGCGTCAAAGTTTTATTATAATGCGCCGCGCAAACGGCTACGGTGCGGACTTTTAGACGCTATGTTTGCCGCGCGATGAGTGTCCGCCAAATGCGCACTAACGCCCGCCGCGGGCTTCGATCCGCAGAGTGCGTATTGCGCCGAAGTGCTCCGCGATTGCAAAGCATGTCGCGCCCTGCCACGTGCATAGCTCCGCGTCGTTCGAGCAAGCGCGGGCCGCGTAAATTTAAAATTCTATGAAATTTAGAAGTTTTAAATTCCAAATTTCATAGAATTTTGCGAAACGCAAATTTTAAAATTTCATAGAATTTTGGAATTTCGGAAAGGAAAAGAGATGGATTATCTTTGCGCCCCTTGGCGAAGCGAGTATTTTACCGAAAAAAGAAGCGGCTGTCCCTTTTGCGACGCGGCGGCGGATGCGGCGTTCGATGATCGCAACGGCGTGCTTTTTCGCGCGCAGCACTGCTTTGGGGTGATGAACCTCTACCCCTACAGCCCGGGCGCGTTTATGGTCATACCCTACGAGCACGCGGATAATATCGAGTGTCTTAGCGACGATGCGTGGGCGGAGATGAGCCGCTACGTGCGCGCCGGAGTGGGGATCTTAAAGCGCACTCTGGGTGCAAACGGCGTAAATATCGGTATGAATCTCGGCGCCGCCGCGGGTGCGGGCATAGCCGAGCACGTGCACTATCATCTCGTGCCGCGGTGGCAGCGCGATACGAATTTCATCACGACGATCGCAAACGTCCGCGTAAACGGTGTTTCGTTCGCCCCGCTTTTTGAAAAACTAAAAGCGGCTTACGCAGAAATCAAAATTTAAAACGGAGGATTGAGATGATTTTAGTTGCAGTAAAAAAAGATGGAAAATGGGGCTTTATAGACCAAGCTGGCAAAGAAGTTGCCCCTTGTATCTATGATATTATTTGGAGCTTTCGTGAAGGTTTAGATTGGGTGGTCGAAATATATGGTGGATTGCAATTGAAGGATAAAACTGGCAAATATATTGCTCCTTATATTGATGATAACGCTTTATACTTTTTCGAAGGCTTAGCTTTAGTCAAAAAAGATGAAAGATGGGGATATATAGATAAAACTGGCAAAGAAGTTATTCCTTGTATTTATGATGGAGCTTGGGATTTTAGCGAAGGATTAGCTTCAGTCAAAAAAGATAAGAAATTTGGCTTCATAGACAAAACCGGCAAAGGAGTTATTCCTTATATCTATGATGGAGCTTGGGATTTTAAAGAAGGCTTAGCTTGGGTCAAAAAAGATGAGAAATCTGGCTTCATAGACAAAACAGGAAAAGAAGCTATTCCTTGTATTTATGATGGAGCTTGGGATTTTAAAGAAGGCTTAGCTTGGGTCAAAAAAGATGAGAAATCTGGCTTCATAGACAAAACAGGAAAAGGAGTTATTCCTTATATCTATGATGGAGCTTGTGATTTTAAAGAAGGCTTAGCTTGGGTCAAAAAAGATGAAAAATTAGGTCTAATAGACAAAACAGGAAAAGAAGTCATTCCTTATATCTATGATGGATTCCGGGATTTTAAAGAAGGCTTAGCTTGGGTCAAAAAAGATGAGAAATCTGGCTTCATAGACAAAACAGGAAAAGGAGTTATTCCTTGTATTTATGATGGAGCTGGGGATTTTAAAGAAGGCTTAGCCATTGTCGGAAAAGATAATAAAATTGGCTTCATAGACAAAACAGGGAAAGAAGTTATTTTTTGTGCTTGTTATGGCATCTCAGATTTTCAAGAAGGCTTAGCTCTAGTTAAAAGAGATGAAGGATGGGGCTATATAGACAAAACAGGAAAAGAAGTCATTCCTTGTATTTATGATGGCGCTTCATACTTTTGCAAAGGTTTGTCTTGGGTCAAAAAAGATGAAAAATTAGGTCTAATAGACAAAACTGGCAAAGAGATCGTTTCTTGTATTTATGATGATATATTGGTCTTAGGCGATACCATATCTGATATATACGATCAATTCATATATTATAAAGGATATGTTAAGGTCAAAAAAGACGGCAAATGGGGTTTACTAGACGATGAGGATAATGAAATTTTAAAGCCAGCGTTCTACGACGAAGTAGAACTTGTGAAAGTTTTAAGCGACGACTACGTCAAAATCATACTAGACGGTCGCGAAACTATCGTTGATAAAAACGGCAAGATAATATCGTAAATTTAAAGGAGAGATAATGGTTAGCGTAGAGCAGGCGATCGAGGATCTGAAAAACGGCAAAATGCTCGTTATGGTCGATGACGTCGATCGCGAGAATGAGGGCGATTTAGTGTTTGCGAGCACATTTAGCAGCGCGGAAAAAGTAAATTTTGCGATCACGCACGCTCGCGGAGTGTTGTGCGTGGCGCTTAGTCCGCAGATAGCGGAGCAGCTAGATTTAAATTTGATGGTCGATAAAAACACCTCGAGTCACGAGACCGCATTTACCGTCACGATCGACGCGAAGGACACCAAGACGGGCGTAAGCGCGTATGAGCGTAATATGACGATCGAGCTGATGTCGCGCGTGGGCGCTCGCGCAGATGATTTCGTCCGCCCTGGGCATATCTTCCCGCTCATCGCCAAAAGCGGCGGCGTGCTCGCCCGCACGGGGCACACTGAGGGCTCTACGGATCTGTGCCGCTTGGCGGGGCTTTCGCAAAGCGCCGTGATCTGCGAGATCGTCAAAGACGACGGCGATATGGCGCGCAGGGACGATTTGGAAAAATTCTGCGCGCAGCACGGCATCAATATGATCTCGGTCGCGCAGATCGTGCAGTACCGCCTAAAGCACGAAACTCTCGTTAAATTTAGCGAGTCCAAAAGCGCTCTGCTGTGCGGCGAAGTGGCGAAATTTTACGACGTGAGCGATCACGAGGGCAACGAGCACCGCGCATATATTTTCGGCGAGCTGGGAAAGAGCGCGCAGACGAACGTGAAATTTCATAAAATTTCAAGCGATCTGGAATTTCTAAGCGATACGAAATTTAACGATTTTATGCGCGATCTGGACATTTTGCGCAAAGAGGGCGGCGTGCTTTTGATGCTAAAATCCGCGCAAAATCGCGCCGATTTTAAGAGCTTTGGCATCGGAGCGCAGATTTTAGCGCATCTGGGCGTGAGAAAAATCAAAATTTTAAGCAAGAGCGAGCCTAAAGACTACGCGGGGCTTAGCGGTTTTGGGATCGACATAGTTTGATAGCTCATATCGATTTGGACAGCTTCTTCGTCTCTGTAGCGAGGCTCGCCGATCCCGCGCTTGCGGGCAAAAAGATCGCGGTCGTCGGAGGCGGCGACGAGGAGATTTTCGGCGGCAAGAGCGAGCTTGGTAGCGTGATTTTAAGCGCGAGCTATGAGGCCAGAGCGGACGGCGTGCACTCGGCTCAGCCCGTTAAAATCGCGCTCGGACTCTGCCCGCAGCTGATTTTGGTGCGCGCGCAGCACGGCGAATACCGCAAGGCTTCACGCGAAATTTATGAGTTTTTACTAAACTTTACGCCCGAGATCGAAAAATTTAGCATCGACGAGTTTTTTCTAAATTTACGCGGCACGGCTTACGACGCGGACGCGCTGGGCTTTGCTGCGTTTTTACAAAGCGAGATTATGCGCCGCTTTAGCCTTCCGTGCAGCGTCGGTCTTAGCGAAGCAAAACTCATCGCAAAGCTCGCTACGGGCCTTGCTAAGCCCTTCGGCGTGCGCCAAATTTTAAAATCGCAAATCGCGCGCGAGCTATCCGTCGTGCCGGTAGCGAAATTCCCCGGCATCGGCAAAGCGGCGCAAAAAACGCTCGGCAAATACGGCATCGTAAGCTTCGGTGACGCGCTAGCGCACAGAGAAATTTTTGAAAAAATGGGCGCAAACGGCAGGAAAATTTTCGCAGCCCTTAGCGGCGAGGATGAGGGCGAGGTCGTCTCAAAGCGCGAGCGCAAAAGCATCGGCTTTGGGCGCAGCTTCGCGCCGTGCGCCGATCGGGACGAGCTGCGGCGTAAAATTTTAATTTTGGCGCGCCATTTGGCGGGCGAAGTGCTCGCCAGAGGCCTAAAGCCCGCGACGTATGATCTAAAGATCCGCTACAAATCGCGCGAGGAGTTTTCGCACCAGATCAGCCAGGATAGGGCGTTTAGTCTAAGCTTGCTGAGCGAGACCGCGCTTGAGCTGTTTAGGCTCTGCGACGTGAAAAAAGGCGCGCAGATAATCCACGTAGCGCTAAATCTTTCAAATTTTAGCGGCAAATCGGGCAGCTCGCTGCTCTTTGGCGAGATCGATAAAAAGCAGCAGAACTTAGATCGATCTTTAAGCAGGATTTGGGAAAAATTCGGCATCGAAAAGCTAAAAAAAGCAAGCGAAATTTGATTAAATTTAAAGGAAAAAGATGAAATTAGGCGAGCTATACTCGGTGATCTGCATAATCTTTGCGACGAATTTTAAAGGCGTGATAGACGAGCAGAAGTTGCGCGGCTTGGGCAAAAACTGGATCATCGTAAATAAAAATATCGAGAACAAAAACGGCCACGAGCTTTGGCAAAAGGTGCAAGGCGAGGACTATGCGGCGCTCGGGCGCGATTTTGAGGCGCTAAAAGGGGCGTTTGAGATGGATTTTTTCAAGCTCATTAGCGAAAGCGAAGTGGAGCTGTTTTATGAAAAATGCCGCTTTAAAAAGCCTTTTGCGGAGCTTAAAAGCGCTCATGCGGCCAATATGCTGGCGCTGCTTGCCATGATCTTTAAGCAAAACACGGACGCGAAATCGCATAAAATTTTGACGCTATATCTGGCGCAATTTATCATTCCTAGCTTTTCCGCGCTTGCTACGCACGTGCAGATAAATGCCAAAAGCAGCTACTACAAGGCGCTCGGGTGGTTTTTGGCGGATTTTTGCCGCGTGGTGAAAGAGACGCTGGGGCTTGGAATTTAAAATTTAGAATGCTCGCTCGCTCGGTATTTTTTTGCGTGTTCGACACGGAGAGTGCTGCGTAGAGATAGAATTTAAAGCTTGCTTTCGGGATTTCTTGCGCTGTAGTTGGTACAGCTCCTGCGAGCGCGATAAGCTAAGCGAGACGGGCGAATTTTATCTGCATTATCTGCGCAGATGCAAAGTAGCTGCCTTGCTGTTTTGTGCGTCGGCGTTTGTCGTATCGCGCGTCGTTTTGAATTCTGCGCAGCATTCGGTATTTTGCGCATGTGCCGTTCGACGTTTGTTTTGCGCGCACTGCGAGTTTTGCTAGGCGTCCGGCGCTCTCATTTTGCGCCGCCTGCATTAGGGTGTTGCGTGCTTTGTCCGCGTCGCGCCGCTTTGCGTGTCGTTTCGTATGTCGTCTGGTATCGCCGCTCGGTGCTTTACGTGTGGCGCCTTGCGCCACATCTGGCGTCGTCGCTTGAAATTTCATGCGAGGTGGTCTGTGCATCGTTTGACGCTATCGCTAGGATTCGCGTCTTACGTGTTTCGCGCGTGCGATCGAGCGTTCGAAAACTAGGGTTTGGCGCCTAGCACTTGCGTCGCCCTGCGTCTTTTACCGAGCGTGCGTCACGCAGCGTCTGATGCGCGCCGTTAAATTTTAAAATTTAAAACAAAGGATAAATTTGAATTACTGGAACGAAATTTACGCCCACTTTGATCCCGTGGCGTTCAGCGCGTTTGGCATAAACGTGCACTGGTACGGCATTATGTATGTTTTGGCGCTACTTACGGCGCTATTTATCGCCAAATATTTCGTGCGAAAAGACGGTCTTGACTTTAGCGATAAGATGCTCGATCGCTACTTCATCTGGGTCGAGGTGGGCGTCATTTTGGGCGCGCGGCTGGGATATATCGCGATCTATTCGGGCGAGGCGGCGTGGTATTTCAGCCATCCGTGGCAAATTTTTAATCCCTTTCATAACGGCGAGTTCGTGGGCATTCGTGGTATGAGCTATCACGGCGCAGTCGTCGGATTCGTGATCGCGACGGTTTGGTTTTGCAAAAAATTTAAAACCGATATGTGGGCGCTGCTCGATCTCGTGGCACTTAGCGTGCCGCTTGGGTATTTTTTCGGGCGCGTGGGGAATTTTTTAAATCAGGAGCTTTTCGGGCGCGAAACGACCGAGCCGTGGGGTATCTTGGTGGGCGGCACATTGCGTCATCCAAGTCAGCTTTACGAAGCGGTTTTGGAAGGACTGGTAATTTTCGTGATTTTATTTTTCTACCGTAAATTTAAGAAATTTAACGGCGAGCTGATATGTCTGTACGCGATGCTATACACGGCGTTTAGATTTTTCGTAGAATTTTTTAGGCAGCCGGACGATGGACTCGGTTTTATATTTTTAAATTTATCGATGGGGCAAATTTTATCTTTAGTAATGTTTTTGATAGCAGTTTTCTTAAAGCAGTCTTTGAAGAAAAAACTAATTTGCAGAAATTAAATTAATCTAAAGTTAAAAAGTAATATAATCTCTTTACAAAAATGTAAATTTTCGTTTAGCGGGGATTTATAATCATCTTTTTTAAGGAGAACCTATGCTAGGTCGCATTGAAGGCTTTACGGGCAGATCCATAGACGGCAAAAAAAGCCGCATTATGGCTTTGCAAGATGTGGCGCAAAGCATCAGCGGGCTGATTTTGGCCTGTTTTATGCTGTGTCATATGATATTTACCGGCACGATTCTGATCGGTAAGGGCGCGTTTGAGGGCGTCGTACATTTCGCCGAACCGGGCGGAATTTATTTCGTTACAAACATCGTCGCTTTCGTGATTTTCGTGATTTTCGTAGTTCACGCGTTTTTGGCGATGAGAAAATTTCCGGCTAACTACGCCGCTTACAGGGCGTTTAAAGCGCACAAAATGCGAATGAAGCATTGCGACACGACGCTTTGGTGGTTTCAGTTTTGGACGGGATTTTTCCTATTTTTCTTTGCGGCGGCTCATATTTTAATGATCGTATTTGGTCCGAAAATTACTGCAGATCTTGCTATCGCTCGCTTCGGACAGCTTCATCTATTTTATTTTGTTTTATTGATTTTCGTAGTAACTCACGCTAGTATTGGAATTTATAGGCTTTATATGAAATGGATTAGCATAGACGGCACGAAGGCGGAAATTCAAAGGAAAAGAGCCCTCATCAAAAAGACGGTTTTTATCGTTTGGGGCGCATTTTTCTTGCTTTCGATAATCGCCGATTTCAAATGGTTAAGTTTAGAATAGGGAGCTTAGGATGAATGTAATATATTGCGATTCTTTAGTTATTGGCGGCGGTTTAGCGGGCTTAAGAGCTGCGATCGCTACCGGAGAGAAGGGGCTTAGCACCATCGTTTTGAGTCTAATCCCTGTTAAGCGCTCACACTCTGCAGCAGCTCAAGGCGGCATGCAGGCATCGCTTGGAAATTCCAAGATGAGCGAGGGCGACAACGAGGACGTGCACTTTGCCGATACGGTAAAAGGAAGCGACTGGGGCTGCGATCAAGATGTCGCTAGGATGTTTGCACAAACGGCGCCTAAGGCGATCCGCGAGCTTGCGGGCTGGGGCGTTCCTTGGACCAGGATTACTAGAGGCGAGCGAAGCGCTATTATCAACGCTCAAAAAACCACGATCACCGAAAAAGATGAGGTTCACGGACTTATCCACAGCCGCGACTTCGGCGGTACGAAAAAGTGGCGAACCTGCTATACCGCCGACGCTACGGGACATACTATGCTTTTTGCCGTTGCAAACGAAGCGCTAAAGCATAACGTCGATATTCACGACCGCAAAGAAGCTATCGCGCTAATTCACGCAAATAACCGCTGCTATGGCGCAATCGTGCGCGATTTGGTTACCGGCGAGCTGATCGCATACGTCTCGAAAGGCACACTGATCGCTACCGGCGGCTACGGCAGAGTATATAAGCACACCACAAACGCCGTCGTTTGCGAGGGTATAGGTGCTGCTATCGCGCTTGAGACCGGCGTCGCGCAGCTTGGAAATATGGAAGCGGTGCAGTTTCACCCAACCCCTATCGTTCCGAGCGGAATTTTGCTTACCGAGGGTTGCCGCGGCGACGGCGGAATTTTGCGCGATGTGGACGGCTATCGCTTTATGCCGGATTATGAGCCCGAGAAAAAGGAGCTTGCTAGCCGCGACGTCGTAAGCCGCCGCATAATGGAGCATATAAGAAAAGGCAAGGGTGTCAAAAGCCCTTACGGCGAGCACGTTTGGCTCGACATATCAATCCTTGGACGCGAGCATATCGAGAAAAATTTACGCGACGTACAAGAAATTTGCGAGATTTTCAACGGCATCGATCCTGCTGATACCGAGGTAATAACCGACGAGCAGGGCAGAAAGCGCGGTAAAGGTTGGGCCCCTATCCTTCCTATGCAGCACTACTCGATGGGCGGTATCAAAACAAAAGCTACGGGCGAGAGTCCAACGCTAGCCGGGCTTTTCAGCGCCGGCGAGGCTGCGTGCTGGGATATGCACGGCTTTAACCGCTTGGGCGGAAATTCCGTCGCCGAAACCGTCGTCGCGGGAATGATCGTGGGCGAGTATTTCGCGGAGTATTGCCAAGGACACGACGTCGATATCAATACGCACGATATACAAAAATTCGTAGATAAAGAGCAAAACTACATGAAAAGCCTGCTTGAAAAAGAGGGTAAATTTAACGTATTCGAGATCAAAAACAAGATGAAAGATGTGATGTGGGAGCACTGCGCGATCTTCCGCACCGGCGAGGGATTAGCCAAAGCCGTAAAAGAGCTTGAGGAACTTTATAAGCAGTCCTTGGACGTCAAAGTAAGCAATAAAGAGCTTTTCGGAAATCCGGAGCTCGAGGAGGCTTATCGCGTACCAAAGATGCTAAAGCTTGCGCTTTGTATCGCCAAGGGCGCGCTCGATCGCACGGAAAGCCGAGGCGCGCACTTCCGCGAGGATTATCCGAAACGCGACGATCTAAACTGGCTAAAACGAACGCTTGCGAGCTGGAAGGAGGGCGATACGATGCCTACCTTGACCTATGAGCCGCTTGATATTATGAAGATGGAGATGCCGCCTGCGTTTCGCGGATACGGTGCCAAAGGCAATATTATCGAGCATCCCGACAGCGCCGTGCGCCAAAAAGAGGTCGATGAAATTCGCGAGAAAATGCAAGCCGAGGGCAAAGGCAGATATGAAATTCAAGAGGCATTGATGCATTATGAATTGCAGCCAAAATATAAAGCACCTAACGAAAGAGCAGGTATAGGATATGAGTAGAAAAATAACAATAAAGGCATTTAAGTATAATCCGTTAAGCAAAATTTCAAAGCCACACTTCGCTACTTACGAGATCGAAGAGACCGACGGAATGACGCTGTTTATCGCGCTTAATGTGATTCGTGAGAAATTTGATCCCGAGCTAAGCTTCGACTTCGTTTGCCGCGCCGGTATCTGCGGTAGCTGCGGTATGCTCGTAAACGGCAAGCCGCAGCTTGCGTGCCGTACGCTTACTAAGGATTATCCGGACGGCGTGATCGAGCTTATGCCGCTTCCGGTTTTCAAGCTGCTAAAAGACCTCAGCGTTGATACGGGCAACTGGATGAACGCGATGAGCAAACGCGTAGAGAGTTGGATCCACACCGATCACGAAACCGATATCTCCAAGCTTGAGGAGAAGGTCGAGCCTGAGGTCGCGCAGGAGGTTTTCGAGCTGGATCGCTGCATCGAGTGCGGTATCTGCGTAGCTGCATGCGGCGTAGCAATAATGCGAAAAGACTACATCGGCGCCGTCGGTATCAACCGCGTGGCACGCTTTCAGATCGATGCGCTGGATAAACGCAGCGACGAGGATTTTTACGAGCTAATCGGCGATGATGACGGAGTATTCGGCTGTATGACGCTGCTAGGCTGCGAAGACCACTGCCCTAAGCACCTTCCGCTTCAAAGCAAAATCGCATATGTTCGCCGCAAGCTTGCCGCTCAGGGCAAGTGCGGCTGCGGCAAATAAAATTTAAGCGGGTTCTTCCCGCTTAAATTTATCTTCTAAATTTAGCTTTTTTAAATTATAGACTATGGTCATTCGAAATTAACTTTATGGTTGGATGCTCAAATTTATAATATTTTTTTAATACTTCGTTTATTATAGCAAGCGCTGAGAAATATATAGTAGAAAATTCCAATTCCAGAAGTTCTAAGAGCTTTAAGGTTAAAATTTTACAGATCATTTAAATTTATAGATACTCTTTGCCTAACAGCCATAAGTATTGATCGATTTGGCGTAACGAGTAACGCTTAAGATTATAAAATTTTATGAATTCTCTCAAGATGCGACTAAATTCCTTATAATTTTTTAGGTTATCTCGCTTGAATTCGCAAAATTTATCTTTTTTTGCAAAGTATAAAAGATCTTTTTGTACGAAAGAATCAAAGATTGCATAAACGTCTGCTTGATGATGCGAGCAGTATTTACTAGCAAATGAATAAAAATTCCTACTTTTACCGTTTTTCATCGTAACGATTGCAATATTATTTATTAAACCTAAATCACCTGCCTTTAGTCGCTTATCAATGTCTAAATTTAGGATATGCTTTGCAACTCTAAATGTGTCTAAAATGTTTGTGCTATAAAAATCGTTTAATAAACAGACCTTTATAAGCACATCTTCTATCATTTGATTTGTAGGACGCTGTGCAAAAATTTCCACGATGGCTTTTTCTTGTAAAACATAATTACCGAGCGCCTCCCATTTTCTCAAATATTTTTCTACCTCTGCTTCGCAAGGGCACGGAATATTGCGATCTCTTTACTTATAAATTTCCTCCTAGGTTTGTTTCAATTTCAAATTTATCTCTTACGCAGTCAAATGCTTTACAAATAGCGCCAAACAATTATCTTCTTGGGAATGCATTATACTTTATTTTGTAAATACGCGTAATTTATATGCCTAACAATAGGCGGCTTCGTTGTTCCTAGAAGTTTGCAAGCTGTATTTGACAGTGAATTTTTGTCATTTACATAATTATACCATATGCTATAGTCTTCACTATAATACATTTTATAATAATTATTAATTATATAATTAACAAAAAAAAGGAGTTGTTTTTGTTTCGGGATAATATTTATAAAATTTACCGTCCAATAAAGAGCCGTTTGTTCTTTTGTTTCTTCTAATTCCGTCACTACCCCACGTACCCCATTGTTTAAAGAAGAAAGCTACGCCGCGTTCAAAGCATTGGTTTCTTATATTAATAGCCCACTCTTCTTTCATTGCTCTAGCGTTAATACCGCTTTCGCCCCCTACTATTACCCAATCTATACCACCTAAATTTAATTTACCAAGATCATTTAATAGCGGTTCGCAAGATAGCCATTTTATAGTAGCATTTAAGTCTCTTATGAAATCTATTCTGTTTTTAACTTGATATGATTCTACCGTGGTTCCAAGCCAAGCATTTTCAGGAATATTTTTATTTATAAAATATTCTCTCATTCTATGGGGTCGTTTGGTTAAAATTTGATATTGATGATACGGTGTTTGAGCTATTGTTTCCATTATTGAATCTAAAAAAGTAATTTCCATCTTTTCATGAAATAGATCGCTCATAGAATTGACGAAGTAAAGCGTTGGTTTTTTATTTTTTTTGGGCTCATCCAATCTTTCTTTTAGCATCTTAAATTTAAAACCGTCTTGATAGTCCATATTTCCCATAGCCTGAAGTCTTCGAGCCATCATTTCCGCATAGCAATTATTGCATCCACTGCTTACCTTATTGCATCCAATGGTTGGATTCCACACGGCTTCGGCCCATTCTATTTTAGTCGGTTTCATCGCTTAAGCCTTATCTTGATTTTTTCTTCTTTTTCATTTAAGTAAAACGCTTTTTCTTTGCCACCAATTCTTTCTATTTCTTTATTTGCTTCCAAGTCTTTTAGTATCTTATTGGTATGTTTTGTTAAAAAACCCATATCTAAACTAAAATTTTTAATCTCCGTATTGCTTTTATAGTCTTTTAAAAATTCTAATAAGTCTTGTTTATAGTTTTCCATTTTTGAAGTAGGAAATTTTTCATCAAAAAATAAAGAGTCCTTTTGTTTATAAAAATCTTTATGTAAATTTTTATTACCTTCGCCATTTTCCGGGTCAACTCTCCAGGCGGCTTCAAGGAATTTCTCCTGTCCTTTTCTGTGTTCGGAAAAAAATATTAGTCCATTAGTATTTTTATTGTCCTTTACTAATGAAAAATGCCCTATATGGTATTTTGGATACATCTTTTTAAAATACATAGCCACCGCTTTATGAGTTTCATAGTTTGTCATTCCTTCAAAACTAACTGTACTTATTTTGCTGCCTAAATATTTCTTGAAAGAATCCATATTTTTAAATCTTTTTATATTGGCAGATGATATGAACATTAGGATGTCGGTTCCTCTACTCATAAATTCATCAATTTTTTGCGAATATTCAATACCGTACTGATCCAAAAATATCAAATTAAAATATGCTTTTTTATTTATTTTATATTTAGAAATATCACATGATGAATAGTTTATAAAAATATTTTTATTCAATAATATTTTATCAAAATTATTATTCTCTATGATTTTTTTAAGCCTATCTATTTTATTTTCATCCTTATCATTAAAATAAATATTTATCTTCAAATTTTTATTAAATTTTTTTCTCGCAACAAGCGTTCTTATTATTTTTAACGGCGAGCCCTCATTTTTTTCTAGGTCATAACCGCAGCCACAGCACAAATCATATATGGATATTTCTTTGTTATTTTCAAATTTTTCCATTGCCTTCAAAACTATATTCAGCCATTCGAAAACTAACTCTTTGAATACTTCAAGTTTTGTTAAGGTTGCTTCATCCCATACTTTATTATGCATATCTTTAGCCATATGTATGCCCCATGTGATAAAATCCATTTCATTATATGAAAAACAATATTACAATTTAATAAAATTCTTGATATAAATATGCTTGAAGATAAATTTTTACAAGGTTAAATTTGTAGCGATATATCTTAAATTATAGGCTTTTAAATTCCATCTCCAGCTGCTTGCGCCAGTCTTGCAGCGAGCGCTCTGCGCCTGCAGCGTATTTTTCGATAAGCGCGTCCGTTTTACTTAGAAACTCAAATAGCTTGCCTTCCCACACGGCGGGGTTTAGGTTGCTTTGATGCATCGTTTTGATGTAAACCAGCTCCTTACTAAGAGCCTCAAGTTCGTCTAGATAGCTCTCGCGAGCGCTTTCGTCGCGCAGCTCTAGCCGCTTTAGAGCTCGCAGTTTGCCCTCTAAAATATCGCAAAATTTCATATACCTTTGCGAGCTAAGCTCGGGATCTGCGGCGTCTGCGCGCGCGGAAGCCTTTTGGACCTGAAAATACACGAGCGCGCCCACTGCAAGAGCGACTGCGAACATCAAAGCGAAATTAGCCATTTTTTCTCCTTAAGCCGTCTAGGCCCACGATCGCGAGCCCGAACCAAATTAGCGAAAAGCTCAAAATTTTGTAAGTCTCAAGCTCCTCGCCGTAAATAAACACCGCGATCAGCATACTCATGCTGGGGCTGATGTATTGCATAAAGCCGATCGTAGATAGCGGCAGATACTGCGTGCTTATGGCGAAGGTAAGCAGCGGTAAAATCGTAATTAGCCCGCTTGCAAATAGCAGCGCGCCGCTTGTGCTAAAGCCGAAGGCGCCGCTTCCTTTCAGCGCGCAGTAGATCAGAAACGCAAGCGCGGGCAGCAGCATCAGCGTCGTCTCGCAAAACAGCCCCTCAAAGCTAGGCACGCTTACTTTTTTGCGTATGAGCCCGTAAAATGCAAAGCTAAGCGGTAGCACGAGCGAGATTATAGGAAGCCTGCCCAGAGCGTAAATTTGCACGCCGATAGCCGCAAAGGCTAGCAGCAGGGAAAGCTTAGCCGCCGCGCTTAGCCGTTCGTGCAGAAACAAAGCGCCCAAAAGCACCGAAAATAGCGGATTTATAAAATATCCGAGACTCGTGGCTAAAATTTGATCGGAATTCACCGCGTAGATATAAATACCCCAGTTCGTGCTGATAAGTAGTCCCGTACAAAGCAGCGTGAGAGCGATTTTGGGGGTGTTAAGAAGCCGCGCGACGTTTTTTAAGCGGTGCGTAAAGCAGAGAAAAACGAGCAGCAGCACGAAGGACCAAACGACGCGATGCGCTAAAATTTGCACCGCGTCCACGTCCTTTATGAGCTTGAAAAATATCGGGAAGACACCCCACATAAAAAATGTCGCAAATGCAAGCATTAGCCCTTTCGTGCGGTTTTCTTCCATAAAATTCCTTCCAAATTGCCTAAAGGCGTTATTTTAAGATTTTTTGGGTTAATAAAAGCTTATTTGGGTATAATCGCGGGATTTACGAAATTTAAGGAGGGGCTATGAGCTGGAGTAGGACATCGTGGAAAGATTATAAAATTTTACAGCAGCCGATTTATCAGGATGAAAGTGCGGTGCAGGCCGCTAAAGAGCGCCTTTACAAGCTGCCGCCGTTAATTTTTGCGGGCGAGGTTCGCAACCTAAAAGCCGAGCTTGCGCGCGCTAGCGAGGGCAAGTCGTTTTTGCTTCAAGGCGGCGATTGCGCTGAGAGCTTTAATGATTTTAGCGCGAATAATATCCGCGATATGTTTAAGGTAATGCTTCAGATGGCGATTATTCTTACCTTCGCGGCGGGCTGCCCCGTCGTCAAGGTAGGTCGCATCGCAGGGCAGTTCGCAAAGCCGCGCAGCAGCGACTTCGAGGAGGTTGGCGGCGTGAGCTTGCCTAGCTACCGCGGCGACATAATCAACGGCTTTGAGTTTAACGAAGCGGCGCGCAAGCCGGATCCTGCGCGCATGATCGAGGCGTATCATCAAAGTGCTTCGACGCTGAATCTGCTGCGCGCCTTTTCTCGCGGCGGTCTTGCGAACCTGCACGAGGTGCATAAGTGGAATTTGGGCTTTTTGAAAAAAGGCGAGCTGGAGGCTAAATTTAACGAGCTGAGCGATGAAATTTCGCGCACTCTTAAATTTATGGAGGCGTGCGGACTGAGCGCCGCGAATTCTCCGAGCCTTGCCGAGACGGTGCTTTACACCTCGCACGAAGCGCTGCTGCTGCACTACGAGGAGTGTCTGACGCGCATCGACAGCACCAGCGGCGATTGGTACGACTGCTCGGCGCACATGCTTTGGATCGGCGAGCGCACGCGCGGCGCGGACGATGCGCACGTGCATTTTTTAAGCGGTATCAAAAACCCTCTCGGCGTCAAGATCGGCCCTAGCGGCACCGCGGATGAAATTTTGCGTCTTTGCGACAAGCTCAATCCGCAAAACGAAGCAGGCAGGCTAAACGTCATCATCCGCATGGGCGCGGATAAGATCGGCGCGCGGCTGCCGCAAATTTTGCGCGAGCTAAAGCGCGAGGGTAGGGCGATCCTATACAGCATCGATCCGATGCACGGCAACACCGTCAAGACCGCCAACGGCTACAAAACGCGCGAGTTTTCTAAAATTTTAAGTGAAGTTCAGAGCTTTTTTGAGATCCACGCTGCGGAGGGCACGCACGCGGGCGGCATCCATCTTGAGATGACCGGTCAAAACGTCACCGAGTGCACGGGCGGCTCGTTTAACGTGACGCAAGAGACGCTAAAACAGCGCTACGAAACACAGTGCGATCCGCGCCTAAACGCAGATCAGGCGCTAGAGCTTGCGTTTTTGCTCGCCGATAATTTGAAAAAGGCGGATTAGTCCGCCTTTCGTTGCGCGGCTTGGAATTTTAGTCGTAGTTTTAGGCGTTTTGACGTAAGCCGGCGCTATGAGTGCACTTTGCGTTTTAAATTTAATCGTATCTTGGCGCGGGCGATTAAAATTTACGCGGCTCTAAATATGGGGCGGCTTTGGGTGCAGTCTCGGAGCAGCCAAAATGTAGAGAATTGAAATTTATACCTCGCGCGAAAACGTAAGCCGCGTAAGCCCGCCGCCCAAATACGAGCAATTGAAAATTTTTGCAGCGTCGCGCCGTGATAAAATTCCACTTTGCAGAGACTTGCGAACTTCTTGGCGGCTAAATTTAGCCGCCAAGAAGTTCGCGGCTTAAAATTTTAAATCCGCCCTGTATGGAATTTTAAAATTTGCGCCGCCGTGAAATTTTAAAAATTTAGCGCTAAATTTACGGCCCGCGGAATTTTATCTTTAAATTTCTTCGCGTAAATTTTGATCGCTCGCTTCTGTGTGTGCCGCCTATCTGTACGCTCAAGCTAGCGCCAGACTGAGCGGTAAATGCAGCGGCACGGGCTCGCCTCCGTCTTTTCGTACATAGCAAAAGAGAACGCCGCACTATCTGCGGTATTCGACATAAGTACAGCGCAAAAGCTCTTGCTTGAGATGGGTGCGACGAACAGACACTGCCGCGCGTGTTTTTGGCTCATGAACTTCCGCTTAATCCTTGATGATGCGATAGATTGGGCGGAGCAGACTTCGTATCCGTTTAAAATTTCAGAGCGTGATTTCGCCGTAAAATTTTAATAAAAAGTCTATGCTTCTGCCGCTAAATTCTGGCTGAAATTTTACCTTTTGAGTTTATGCCGCCTCGCCGCTATAAAATTTCAAGTCTTAAATTTAAAACAAAATTCTGCGGGGCGGTGAAATTCCAAAATTTCGTTGCGGTAAATTTTGTGCTCTAAAATTTCATCCATGAATGTAGAATTTTAAGTCGGCAAATATAAAATTTAGAAGGCAAAGTCTGCTGCCGCATCGCGTACCGCGCCGCGAAATACTACTCTACAAAACCTGCGCCTAACCTCAAAAATTCCGTCGCGCAAAATTTATATAAAGTTTATGTAGGATTTTTGCTGCTGTGCGCTGCTTCGCTTCGTTACTTTGAGCGCTGCTTATTGAGTTTTAGTGCGACTACGGCGATTGCGACGTTTGCGTCATGCGTGATGCTAAGGCTTGCGGATTTGATATGAAATTTTTTACGGATTTTTTTACGTATTTTTAGATGCGGCGCGCCCAGAGCGTCTTTGTAAATTTTAGCATCTTTGAAGCCGAACTCTGCGCCGATGCCGGTGCCTAGAGCTTTGCTAAGCGCCTCTTTGGCGGCATAGACGCCCGCGATACTTTCGTCGCGCAGTGCCGAGGAGCGCTCGGATTTTTTCAAAATTCGCTTTAGAAATTTCGCGCCGTATTTTGCGCGCAGCGCCGCGATCCTGCGTACCGCGGTTATGTCCGTGCCGATCTTTATCACGGTCTGGCGCTCCGCGGTTTAAATTTAATCACGATTGCAGGCTCTCTTTAATCTCGACGTCAATGATCTTATCGCCCTGCCTGATCGCGTCCAAAACCGCTAGGCTAGGCTGATCCACGACACGACCGAATACCGTGTGCACGCCGTCTAGGTGCGGCTGCGCGCTGTGGCAGACGAAAAACTGACTCCCCCCAGTATCGCGTCCCGCGTGCGCCATCGATAGCGCGCCGCGCACGTGCTTATGCTTTTGGCGGTCGCATTCGCACTTTATGCGCCAGCCCGGACCTCCCGTGCCGGTGCCGCGCGGGCAGCCGCCTTGGATTACGAAATTTGGAATTACGCGGTGAAAATTTAACCCCTTGTAAAACCCGCTGCGCGCGAGGCTAGCGAAATTCGTAACTGCCTGCGGGGCTTCATCTGCGAAAAGCTCCAGCTTCATATCGCCCTTTTCGGTTTTGATAACTGCGTATTTATCGCGCGCCAAAGCCGCCGCGTCGATGTCGTAAATTTTTAAGCTTTCCATTTTTTTCTCCTATGCGATGTTGGTGTAAACTGCCTGCACGTCGTCGTCGTCCTCTAGCCGCTCGAGCAGTGCATCGATGTCGCCCAGCTGATCATCGCTAAATTCGTGCTTTTCGTTGGCGACGAATTTTAAACTTGCGCTGATGATCTCAAGCCCTATCTTTTCGATACTTTCGTTTAGAGTGCCGAAACTTTCGTATTCGCCGTAGATTAGAAGCGTCTTTTCGAGCTCTCCCTTGTCGTTTTCAAACTCATTGATCTTAAGCTCGCTAAGACCGAAGTCGATGAGCTCAAGCTCCAGCTCCTCGATGTCACGGCTCGGTAGCTTGGTCTCAAAAACGGCCTTGTGCGAAAACATAAATTTCAAACTGCCGCTCGGCAAAAACTCGCCCTTGGCTTTATTTAAAATCGACTTTACGTTCGCGACGGTGCGGGTCGGGTTGTCGGTGGCGCATTCGATTATGAGAAGTGCGCCGTGGGGCGCCTTGCCGTCGTAAAAGATCGTTTTGATATCGGCGCTATCCTTGCCGCTAGCGCGCTTGATAGCCGCGTCGATGTTGTCTTTGGGCATATTTTGCGCCTTTGCCGTGGCGATCGCGGCGCGCAGTTTGGAGTTCATCAGCGGATCTTCGCCGCCCTCTTTCGCAGCCATCGTTATGGCCTTGCCCAGTTTTGGGAAAAGTTTGCTCATCTTCCCCCATCTAGCTTCTTTTGAAGCGCGTCTGTATTCAAAAGCTCGTCCCATAAAATTCCTTAAAGCTTAAATTTAAAACGGGTGATTATAACGAAAAACCCTTAAATTTCAGGAGCGGGCGTTGAAATAAAATTTATTAAAAAGTAGTATAAGTTTTGAAATTTTAATCCGAAGGAGAGACCCATGGCTTTGAAACAAAGCGTAAAATTTAAGGCGCAAAATATCCACTGCGAAAATTGCGCGAGGACGATCAAAAACGCGCTTAAGGACGATTTCGGCGAGATCGAGGTGGACGTGGCAAGCGGAGTGGTGAGTTTAAGCTTAGATCCGCGCGACGAGGCTAAATTTAAAGAGGAGATGGACGATTTGGGCTTTAGCGTCGCAGAAAAGCTAGCCTAAAAACTAACGCAATGTCAAGTAAAATCACTCTAAATATCGTCGGGATGAGCTGCGTAAACTGCTCCAATGCGATCGAGCGGGTAATTCGCAAGATCGAGGGGGTGCAGGACGCGCACGTAAATTTCGCAAACGGCAGCGGCGAGTTCGTACTTGCTGATCCGGCGCTTGAGGAGACGCTAAAAGCCAAGATCAAAAAGCTGGGCTACGACATCGCCGTCGATTACGAGGATCTGGAGCGCAAAAAGCGGCGCAACCTCAAAGCGGCGCTATTTAGGCTGATCCTCGCTCTTATTTTAGCCGCGGCGGTAATGGCGGTGGAGATGAGCGGGTTTTTGAGCTTCGTTCCAAAGGCGCTACTTTGCGCGGCGATGGCATGCGTGAGCCTATTTTACTGCGGCAAGAACTTCTTTTATCACGCTTACGGCTCGCTGAAAAACAGAAGCTTCGATATGAACGTGCTCGTGGCGATGGGAAGCTTTTTTGCGTTTGCTTATTCGCTAACGGCCGCGGCGTGGGTCTATACGCACGGCGCGCAGAACGAATTTACCAATCTTTATTTCTCGTCCGCCTCGATGATAATCGCCTTTATTTCGCTCGGCAAATACCTTGAAGAGCGCAGCAAGATGAAGGCGAACGACTACATCAAGGGTCTAATCGATTTAAGCCCTAAAACCGCGCTTTTGATCAAAGACGACGGCACGATAGCCGAAGTGCGCGCAGAAGCGCTAAAGCCGGGCGATAAAGTGCTCGTAAAAAACGGCTCGCGCATCCCTTGCGACGGGCTTATCGTAGAAGGCGGCGCGCAGATCGACACTTCGCTCATCAGCGGCGAGAGCTTGGCGGTTTATAAAAGCGTGGGAGATGAGGTAAATGCAGGCTGCGTCAGCACCGACGGCGTCATCTACGTGAAGGTGACGAAATTTTCGCATCAGACGCTGCTTGCCGAGATTAAAAATCTGCTAAACGAGGCGGGCAACAAAAAGATGCCGATCGCGCGCTTTGCCGATAAAATTTCAAATATCTTCGTGCCCGCGGTGATTTTGATCGCGCTTGTTAGCTTTATAGCGTGGATGGCGCTTGACGGGCGGCTTTCATACGCTGCATCCGCCGCTATCTGCGTGCTTATCATCTCCTGCCCGTGCGCGCTAGGGCTTGCGACGCCGATCGCTATCGTTTGCGCGATCTCAAACGCCGCAAAGGCTGGAATTTTAATCAAAAATCCCGAAATTTTAGAAATTTTAAAAGGCGCCGACGTCGCGGTTTTTGATAAAACAGGCACGCTTAGCAAGGGCGAAATTTCGGTAAGCTTCAGCGATCTGAGCGCCCAGGATCTCTACGCTTTAGCAAGTGCCCAAAAGCTTAGCGAACATCCGATCTCAAAGGCGATCGTAAAATTTGCCGAGCTGAAATTCGGCGAAATTTCTAAGCTTAACGGCGAGTTCGAAAGCATCGCGGGAAAAGGTATCGTCGCTAAAAATCCCACCGGCGAAATTCTTTGCGGCAGCGCGGGCTTTCTGCGCGAGCGCGGCGTAGATGCGGGCATCGAAGTAGAAGCGGAGGAGCTTTTAGACAAGGGCTTCGGCGTCGTTTACTGCGCGATAGGCGGCTCGTACGCGGGTTTTATCGCATTTAGCGACGAGATCAGAGCCGAAGCGCGCAGCGTCGTGCAGACGCTACAAAAAAGCGGCGTAAAAACCGTCATGCTAACGGGCGATAACGCCAAAACGGCAAATTTTGTCGCTCGCAGCCTTGGCATCGACGAGGTAAGAAGCGGAGTGCTTCCAAGCGGCAAATATGAGTTCATCAAATCCTTGACCGATGAGGGCAAACGGGTGCTTTTCGTGGGCGACGGCGTTAATGACGCACCGAGCTTAAAAGCCGCCAGTATCGGCGTCGCGATGAACGGCGGCAGCGACGTAGCCAAGGGCGCGGGCGACGTGATTTTTATAAAAAATGACCTTGCAAGCGTGCCGTATCTATTCCGCTTATCGAAAGCTGCCATGCGGACGATCAAGCAAAACCTCTTCTGGGCGCTGTTTTACAACGCTGTATGCATCCCGATCGCAGCAGGCGCGCTATATCCGGCGCTCGGCGTGCTTTTAAAGCCGATGTACGGCGCTGCGGCGATGTGCTTTAGCTCCGTAACGGTCGTGCTAAATTCCATCAGATTGAAATTTGCTAAATTTTAACGCGACGGATTTTGCGCTAGGCGCGGAATTTTGCGCGACGAAATTTTAATTTACTCCGCGCAGAGCGCGTAAAATCTTTCATTATGCAAGGAAATTTACCTCACAAATTCTATCTCGCTACTAATGCGTGTAGAATTCCGCGGAACTGGTTGCGCTTATAAAATTTTATTTTGCGATTAATCCGGCGCGGAATTACGCTAGATTTGTACGGCTTGCAAAATTTTATTTTACCGCTAGGGCGCGCGTAAATTTTAAAATTTTAGCCTGCCGATCGCTGTGCCCTCATATAGTGCCCTTCATTGCTGCGCCTCTAACTGCCATTATTTAACGCCGCTCGCCGCCGCGCCGTAAAATTTTAAAAATTCCGCAAAATTTTATAAGGCTGAAAGGAATTCCATAAAATTCCACCACCCGCACTAAGTTTTAATAAATAAATTTAAAGGTAAAATAACGCTTCAAATGCAATTCGAGGTAGCGATGCGAAAAATTCTAATGGGTTCGTTTGTTTTTTGCGGCACACTTTTTGGCGCTTCTTGTGAGCAGATGCTAAGCGATCCGCGCGGCTTTTTTAGTAAGGAGCCTGCGGACGAAGAGCTGCTGCAAAGCGATTTTGGCTGTAAAGGCTCACTAGCTGGCGCAGAATTTTTGCAAAATTTAAAAAGCGCGGCTTCTGAGATCAGGGACGAAAATATCGATTGTGTCGGTAACGAAGCCTTGTTGAACGAAAAAAGGCTTGAGCGAACCTTGGCATTTGCGGGGATGGATGGCGAGGGCTTTTTGAGCTATGCCAAAGAGAAAAACTACGCACAAATCAGTGAAAAATCGCTTGAAGCCTTAGAATTTTACTCCGAGCGCAAGATTGGAAATTTCATCGCTTATGGCAATTTTATGGGCGAGATCCCGGCAGCCAGGGAGGCGCTAAGAGATTATTTCGCCGCCAAATTTAACAAAAACGACGCCGATGAGCTGACAAGCGCCGTGATAGCGGAATTTATCGCATATGCTGCAAAGGATCGCAAGGCGGGAGATTACGGTGAGCTTGAGCTGGCGTTAAAAGGCGGAGTAGGTGCAGATGAGTTTCGTGCGCTACTTTTTAGCAAGGATTTTGCAATTTACGAGCTTGATAATGCCCTGGATTTGGCACTTTTGCTAGGATATGACGAGCGCTTTAGCGGCGCTTTGATCGAGCGAGGCGCGCAGGTGAATGCTGGCGAGGAAAACTCGCTATTTTACGCGATGAATAATGTTCAAAGCGCTAAATTTATGATCTCTAAAGGTGCCTTGGTTGGCTATAAAAACTCGCTTGGGCAAACTCCGATATTTTTCGCCGCCGCAGCAAAAAATTATGAGCTCGTAAAGTTGCTAATCTACTCGCACGCTAGCGTAAATGTCCGTCAGATTGGCAGCGCCGAAGCCCAGGCTTTGGCATCGCTAGGCGAGCGTAGCGACGGCTGTGAGCGTTCGGGCGCGGGCAAGACACTGCTGATGTTTGCGGCGCAAAAAAGTACCAAGCAGATCGTTGAATTGCTCGTAAAATCGGGCGCAAACGAAAAAGCAGTCGACGAGGCGGGGCTAAATGCGCTAGACTACGCGCTTGTGGGTGGCGAAGTAGCTACGCAGAGCTATTTGCGCTCGCTTGGATTAAGTCCTACGCAAGCAAGCGATGATTTTACGAGCGATCCGCAAGATGCACCTGAGCGTGAGAATTAGCGGGCTTGATTTAAAGGATCACTCGCCGCTTCGTCGTTTTAGGTTTGCAGCGTTTTTGGGTTACAAAAGCCTTATGAGCTTTAAATTTAGAATTTTGCCGCTTTGTAAATTTTATAAATTTAGCGGATTTTTCGAGCGCGAGTTGGTAGAATTTAACGCTTTAAAATTTTATCGCTTTGCTTGCGCAGGTTGCATGCTCTGAAATTTTGTAAACGCGCATACGAGCTTTAAAAATGGCGATATTTTGCGTTTATGCGCGATAAAATTTTTGTCGAGGGATTCTGGCTTGCGATCAAGAGTGGGATTTCGTCAAATTTTGTGCGAAAAATTTATCCTTTTGTGACAAAGTAAGCATCGCAGTATTGCGGAATTTTACCTTGACTTGGGGCTTTTACTATGTTAAGTAAAATTTTAAATTCGCTTATAAAACGCTTTTGATTACGCCGCGCGCGGTATTTTGCACCGTAGAGATTTCGCTACTCAATAAATTGCTTAAAAATGAGTTCGCAAAATTGCAAACGCAGCAAAATTGTAGAGTTTGCTGCGCGATTAAGGCGCTCAATAATCGCCGTAAAAGGAAAGCGCGCGAATACGAATAATTGCTGCAAGGCGCGCAGAATTTTAAAATTTAACCCCCGATCGGAGGTTAAATTTTAAAATTTTATCAATCATCAAGGATTAAAATGTTAAAAAATTTGCTTATCTTTACGGCGATTTTTTTGCCCGCGCTGGCGCTTGCGGACGTGGAGCCCGCCGTGCGAAACAGCGAGCTTTACGGAGTGCTGACGCTTATCCCGCCGGTTGCGGCGATCGTGCTTGCTTTTATCACCAAAGACGTGATTTTGTCGCTGTTTTTGGGCGTGCTAAGCGGGACTTTTCTCGTCGGTATGGTAGATCACGGCATCACGGCTTCGGCGCTTTTCGCTTTTACCGATCTGTGCTCACGCATGGTAAAATCGATGGCAGATACGTGGAATGCTGGCATTTTGCTTCAGGTTATGTGTATCGGCGGGCTCATCGCTCTGGTGACCAAAAGCGGCGGCACGAAGGCGCTTGCGCTCTGGCTTAGCAAGCACGCAGATACTCCCGTTTTGGGGCAAATTTACACCTGGCTCATGGGTATCGTGATATTTTTCGACGATTACGCAAACGCGCTGATCGTGGGTCCTATCATGCGGCCGCTTATGGATAAATTTAAAATTTCACGCGCAAAGTTCGCCTTCATCATCGACGCGACCGCTGCGCCGATCACCGGCATCGCGGTGATCTCTACGTGGGTCGGAGTTGAAATTTCGGCGATCAAAGAGGCCTACTCGCAGATCGGCATAGAAAACATAAACGCCTTCACCGTATTCGTTGAGACGATCCCGTATAGATTTTATAACATTTTCATGATCTTTTTCGTAGTGGCTACCGCCGTGATGAGCAGGGAATTTGGCTCGATGTATCGCGCAGAGATCGCATCTCGCGGCGGCAAGAGCGGAGCTGCGGATTTTAAAATTAAAAATTTAGAGGATCAAATTTTTGTACCCAAAGAGGGCGTCGCGCTTCGCAAGCTAAACGCGATAATCCCGCTAGGAGCGATGATCGTTCTTTCCGTCATCGGATTTTATCTCAACGGCTACAGCTCGCTGGAGGGCGAGGCTTTGGAGGCGGTCAAGGCAGCTCCTCTTAGCTTTACTTCGATCCGTACTGCATTTAGCGCGGCGGACGCCTCGGTAGTGCTGTTTCAATCCGCGCTGTTTTCGTCGATCATCGCCGTCGTTTTGGGTATCGCGCAAAAAATTTACGGCGTCAAAGAGGCGATCGAGGTCTGGGTTGGCGGCTGGAAAAGTATGCTAAATACCGTCATAATCCTGCTTTTTGCGTGGTCGCTAAGCTCTGTTATCAAAGAGCTTGGCACTTCGCGCTACCTAGTCGAGCTTCTAAGCGACGCTACGCCGCGCTTTGCGCTTGCGATCGTGATCTTCGTGCTTAGCTCGTTTATCTCCTTTTCAACGGGTACAAGCTTCGGTACTATGGGCATCGTCACGCCTTTAGCCGTGCCGTTAGCGCACGCCGTGGGGCAAAAATACGGACTTAGCGGCGAGGAATTTCACGTTTTTATGTGCGTAAATGTAAGCGCGGTGCTTACGGGGGCGATCTTCGGCGATCACTGCTCGCCGATTTCGGATACGACGATCCTCTCTTCGATGGGCGCAGGCTGCGATCACATCGAGCACGTAAGCACGCAGATGACCTATGCGCTGGTCGTTTGCGGCATCAGTATCGTTTGCGGCTATCTGCCTGCGGGCTTTGGGCTTAGCGTGTGGGGATGTCTGATCTTGGGTATCGCGGCTATCATTCTTTTACTGCGCGTGGTGGGTAAAAGAGTGGATGTATGAATTGCGAAAGCTTCGGTAGTTGCGGTAGCTGCACGCTCGGCGAGCCCTATGAGGATCAAATTTTATACAAAAAGCGTCTGATCGCCGATAAGCTTAGAGAATTTTTTGATGGCGAGTTTGAGTTTTTTGCCTCACAGCCGCAAAATTACCGCATCAGGGCGGAATTTGGCATCTGGCACGATATTTGGCACGGCGCATTTGATCTTGCCTACACGATGGGCGGCGCACGTAGCAAGAAAATTTTAATTAACGAATGCCCCAAGGTAGCGCTTCCTATCGCAAATTTAATGCCGCGGCTGCTAGAGATGCTTAGGCGGAGCGAAGCTTTAAAAGAGAAGCTCTTCGGCGTCGAGTTTATCTCGTGTGCTAGCGGGATTTTGGCGACGCTGCTTTATCACAAGCGCCTGGGCGAGCGCGAACAGGAGGCGATTTGCGAACTAGCGGACAAGCTTGGCATCAGGGTTATGGCTCGCGCACGCGGACAGAAGCTTTTAAGCGGCGAGCTAAGCCTCACGGACGAGCTTTGCGTGGACGGGCGAGTTTATAAATTTCGTTTCGGCGAAAACGCCTTCATCCAGCCCAATCGCGGCGTGAACGAAAAGATGATCGCCTGGGCGAGAAGTTGCGTGGACTTCGGCAAAGAGGGCACGAGCGAAGTACGCGCCGCGCAGAATTTCATAGCAGAGAATTCCGCTGCGCAAAATTACGGCTGCGAGCAGTCCGCCGCGCAAAATTCTACGGATCGAAATTTTGCTTCTGAAAATTCCGCCGAATTTGACGCCGCTTGCCGAAATTCCGTTAAAGCAAATTTCGCTTCTGCAAAATTTAGCGGCGAAAATTCCGTGAAATTTAACTGTACGTCCGTAGACGAGAGCTATGCGGATAAAAATTCCGCTCGCAAGGATTTGGACGTGCGAAATTCCGCCTTACAAAATTTGGATTGCGAAAAGCAAAGCGTGCAAAATTCAGCCCGCGAAAAACTCATTGCGCAAAATTCTAATCACGAGCAGTCTGCCCCGCAAAATTCTAGCTGCGAAAAACATTCCGTGCGCTCAGAAAGCTCCGCTGCGCGCGATCTGCTGGAGCTGTACTGCGGACACGGCAACTTCACCATCCCGCTTGCGGCTAAATTTAACCGCGTGCTGGCGAGCGAAATTTCAAAAAGCTCGATTGCGAATGCCCGCATAAACTGCGAGCTTAACGGTGTTTGTAACGCGCAATTCGTCCGCCTTAGCGCGGATGAGCTGATGAGCGCGTTTGCGCGCAGGCGCGAGTTTGAGCGGCTAAAGGGGATCGATATTTTCAGCTACGATTTTTCGCACGTCTTGATCGATCCGCCGCGAGCGGGGCTAGAGCCTAGCGTGATTGATTTCATAAAAGATTTTCAAAATTTGATCTACATCTCCTGTAATCCGCAGACGCTTTTTGAAAATTTACGCTCGCTTTGCGATACGCACGAGGTGCGCAGGTTTGCGATCTTCGATCAGTTCGCGCATACGGAGCATATCGAATGCGGCGTGCTTTTGCGGCGCAGGAGTTAGGTGAGCTTAAAACCGAAGTCGTGGATTTGCGGCGAGAGTTTGAGCTGCGCCTCGTATGTTAGGAGCCTAGTGGCTGAGATTTTATCCGAAACGTCGCTCATCGGCAAAGGCGAGCAAACTCGCGGCAAGGCGCTGTTTTAAGTGCTGCTATTTTTAAAAATTTCGACCGGTCGAGAGATAAAATTTCGCCTAAAATATGTATAATAACAAAATTTAAAATTACGAAAGGAAGTAGATGGTTGATCTAAACAAAATCATCCAAGCAAAGCGCACCATAAACGATTTCGTCTATAAAACGCCCTTTGCTCTGGCACCGAAGCTCAGCAAGCTTTACGGCGCGGAAGTGTATCTCAAAAGCGAGAATTTGCAGCGCACCGGCGCATATAAGATTCGCGGCGCTTATAATAAAATCGCGCATCTTACGGACGAGGAGCGGGCACATGGAGTAATAGCCGCAAGCGCGGGCAACCACGCCCAAGGCGTAGCGATGAGCGCGCAAAAATTCGGCGTGCATGCCGTGATCGTAATGCCTGAAGCCACGCCGCTACTTAAGGTAAGCGGCACGAAGGCTCTGGGCGCGGAGATCATTTTGCAGGGCGATAATTTTGACGAGGCGTACGCGTTTGCGCTGGAATATGCGAAGGAGCACAATCTGACGTTTGTCCATCCCTTCAACGACGAGTTCGTCCAAGCAGGTCAGGGTACGATCGCGCTTGAGATGATCGAGGAGGTCGCAGATCTTGAATACATCGTCGTTCCAGTTGGTGGCGGCGGGCTTGCGACGGGGGTTTGCAGCTGCGCCAAGCAGATCAATCCCGACATCAAAATCATCGCCGTAGCCGCCAAGGGCGCGCCCGCGATGCACGATAGCTTCGTCGCGAAAAAGCCGCTAAATTCCAAATCGGTCCGCACCATCGCCGACGGCATCGCCGTGCGGGATACTAGCGAGATCACGCTTAGCACGATCATCGAGTGCGTCGATGAGTTCGTGCAGGTCGATGACGAGGAGATCGCAAGCGCGATACTCTATCTGCTCGAGCAGCAAAAAATCATCGTCGAGGGCGCGGGCGCGGCAGGCGTAGCGGCGCTGATGAACGCGAAATTTGCATTCCCCGCGGGCGCAAAGATCGGCATTATCCTAAGTGGCGGCAACATCGACGTGCAGATGCTAAACATCATCATCGAAAAGGGTCTCATAAAATCGCATCGCAAGATGACGATCAACGTCACGCTCGTCGATAAGCCTGGCGCGCTTACGGGGCTTACAGAAATTTTGCGCCGTGCCAACGCAAACATCGTCAAGATCGACTACGACCGCTTCTCGACCAATATCGAATACGGCGACGCGCAGATCACGATCACGCTTGAGACCAAGGGCAAGGCTCATCAAGAGGACATCGCCTGGGCGCTCAAAAACGCAGGGTATGATTTCAGGGAGATTTTGTAGAATTTTGCTCGGGCTTGTGAAATTTGCCTGCGCTTGCAAAATTTGCTCTTGAATTTAGCCGAGATTGTAAAATTTACTCCGCGTTTGCACCAATGCTACAGCGCGGCTAAATTTACACTCGCTTGCGCACAGGTTGCGGCTCGCTACGGCTTTGACTCACCACGCTAAATTTTAATTTGCCGCTTTATACTCGCTGCGCCGAAACACTTTGCGCTCTTGATTTTAAATTTTACGTAGAATTTAAAATTCCAAATATGCGGCGTAAGCCACAATGTAAAATTAGCGCGAGCGTAGCTCGCCCCTTATAAGGCGTCGTCGGGGGATGGGTGGGGCTTGGGGCGGGAAGGGGAGCGACCTCGCAATCGGGGCTCCCTTCCCGCCCCAAGAGAAAGAAATCACAGCATAAATTTTGCAAGCTGTGAATTTATAGATGAAATGTTATTTTGTAAGTTTCTATAAAATTTTATGGATATAGGTTGGTGTCTGGGTGCATTATACGTGATACTCGTAAGGGGGCGGCGCTCAGAGTTGCGAGGCACGCCCGCCCCCTTACCAACCCCCACCCGCGCGACGCTAGCGGTGCGGACTGCGTCCGAGCATTTTTATTTTGCGGCTTCGCCGCAAGTTTTGATTTTAAAATTTCTTGTCGCAAAAATCGTAAAATTTTAATTGCACTACAAATCGGCGCTGTATTTTGCTAAAATACCGATAAAATTTTAAAGGATGAAATTTGGAAAATTTTGCTTTTCTTCTAAATTTAGTGATATTTTGCATCTTGGTTTTTATGTTTTTTAAGATGCGCAAAAGCGACGAGCAGGCTGGCAAGCCGCAGATCGCCACCGATATCACGCGGCTTAAAAGTATCGGCGAGCTGAGCGTTTTTAAAATTTACTCCAAAGAGATCGTCACACGCAAGCAAAACGTAGGCAGCGGGCTGCTGGGCTCGCTCGTCTCGCCGCTGATGACGAAAAAGCAGATCGCCATCATCTTCGAGTTTGAGATCGAGTTCGTTTACGACCTGTTAAGCCCCGAGTTTGCGATACTGCCGCAGGGCGAGGATCGCTACGAGATCAAGATGCCGCCGTGCAAATACAAATACTCGATCAAAGATATGAAAATTTATGACGAGAAAAACGCCAAGCTGCTGCCGTTTTTGCTGCCTGATTCGCTAAATGGGCTATTCGGCGCGAGCTTTGATGAAAGCGATAAAAACCACCTTATCGACGACGCCAAGGACGAGGTCAAGCAGCTCTCGCTAAAAATCATCAACGATCTTGGCGGCAAGATTCACAAATCCGCGACCGACACGCTGGAGGCGATCGCCAAGAGCTTCGGCGCGAAGGAGGTTGGATTTATCTTCCAGGACAAGGCGCTTCAAACGATCGATATAAGCTCCAGCGAGATCGCAATCGATAAATCGCTAAAATCGCAGATCGAGAAGTAGATGGAGCTTTTCAAAGCGCTTTTTAAAATTTACTTCGCCCGCATGCTTGCGTTTATGGATGCCTGCGCAAGGGCTTGGCAGCGATTTTATGAGCCGATCAGGCTGCGCAAAGAGAAAAAGCGTCTGCGCGCGAAAGGCTATTTTACTGAGGATGCGACGTGGGCGGAGTTTTTTGCGGATTTTAAATTTTGCAAATGCTTCATCATCAAAAAAATCCTCTATCCAAACTTCTATGCTATCAAAAACTCTATCAAATGGGAGACGGGCTCAAAGCGAGCTAGCTTTACGGTGGGTTCGTTTGCATACGACGAGATTGCGTGGGTGTGGGTGCCGCACGCCTTTGACGGCGGGCGAAAAAACGATCTAGCGAAGCTAAAAAATCTACTGCAAAAGATCCCCGCGCTGCACTACGAGCAGAGCGATACGGGGATTAAAATTTTCGGCTACGAGTAAGGTAATTCGGCCGGCGAAAATTTGGTGATGAAATTTGGTGATGCGCTCGCGCCGAGAAATTTCACGCATTCGCTGCGAAATTTCGATACGTTAACGCCTCGTACATGCACGTTTGCTCGGCGTGAAATTTGCACGCTCTGGGCTGCTGCGAAATTTCGCGCAAATACCCGCTGCATAAATTTGATGCAAAAAGCGGGCTTGCATTTTGCGCGTAAATTCTGCGCGAGCGTGCGTCTGTGCGTGGGATTTGCGCGCGGCAGTTGTTTTTGGTGCGGCGTCTTGCGGATTTAAATTTATGCGCTCAATCGCGTCGTATTTTTGATACGCGGCACGGCACGGAATTTTGCCGTTTAGGAAGCGCGCCGTGCGGCAAATTTCGCAACAGAAAATGTCGCATCAATTTCGCCGCATTCAAATTTCGGCAGGTAAAATTTGCCTTGCGGCATCGTGTCGCGCAAAAATTCGCCGATCGCGGCGCAAAAACAGACGCGCTCAATTTCGCGGTAGAGATTTCGGCGCGACACAATTTGTAAGCGTAAAATTTACCGCCTGTTTTCATTGCGTTGGCGTGAGCCGACTTGAAGCGCGGCACAATTTGTGGATGCGAGACTGCGCCGCAGCGGTTCCGGCGATGCGGCAGATGTAAATTTAAAAATAAAGAGCAAAAATGGTTCAACTACTACTTGATAAAGCGAGGGCTCTGCTTGCGCCCGCGCCGAAATTTTATTTCGGCCTATGCGGCGCGGTGGGTGTATTTTGGCTCGTCGTCGCGCTTAATTTGATCGTTTGCGCGGCGCGGGCGTATTACTTTTACGGCGTGGAAGATCGCATATTTTCGCGGATCTTTGAGGATTTTTGCTGCATTTTGATCATAAATTTGCTCATCTTTCATCTCTGCTTCGTCGTTTTTAGAAGATTTTTCGGGCTTGCCGCTCTGTTTGTGCTAGCGATCAATACGCTTTGTGCGGCTATCTCGCTCTTTTTGGTCGTTTTTTTTCGACTCCGCTTTTAACGTCGTCGCGCTCGATGCGATAATCCACACCGACGCGAACGAAAGTAAGGAATTCGCCGCGCAATTTCTCAGCGCGGGCGTGATCTGCTCTTTGCTCGCATTCGCGACCGCGACGTTTGTCGCGCTGAAGTTTAAAAAAAAGCTCGTGCAGCGCGAGGCTGCGAGCCGCATTTAGCGTGATCTATCCGATTTGTGTGGTCATTTTTTGCATTTTTACGGCGACCAAAATCGCAAGCGGTGGCGAGCGTTATCGCGCGACGCTCGGCACATACGCTCCGCTTGAGTTCGCGTTCGTCGTAAAAGATTATCTCGGCGATGCAAATTTCCTTGCCGATCTGCAAAGCATCGAGCGTGGCTACGACGAGGCGAAGCGGGCGAATTCCGCGCTTGATTTTAACGCAACGCAGATTAAAAACGTCGTGCTGATTATCGGCGAGAGCCTGCAGCGCGGCCATATGTCGCTTTACGGATACGGCAAAGATACGACGCCTTTGCTAAACGATCTGCAGCGGCGGGGGCTGCTTATTAAATTTAGCGATACTGTTTCGTGCTACGGCGCGACCAATCCCGCGCTGATGCGGATACTTAATTTCAGCGACTACGAAAGCGAGCGCGAAAGGCCGTGGTTTGAGAGCCTTAGCATTATCGATATGTTCGCGCTGAGCGGCTTTCGCACGATGTGGATCAGCAATCAAGAAGCCTTCGGCAAATTTGCCCTTAGCGCAAAAAGTGCCGCCGATCGCGCCGAAAAAAAGCATCTTTCTTTCCACAAGCGATCAGCTCGATAGCATGCGAGTCGCGCACGACGGCGCGCTGCTGCCGATCATCAAAGAGGCGAAAAAATCGCAGCGCGAGCGAAATTTCTACGTCGTGCATCTCATGGGAAATCATATGGACTATAAAAAACGCTATCCCGAGGAATTTGATAAATTTAAAAGCGACGATATCGCCTTACCGTTTACGCAAAAGCAAAAGGTCGCCCTCGCGTGCTGCGATAACAGCGTGCTGTATAACGACTACGTGGTGAATGAAATTCATCGGATGAGGACAGCCTCATCGTCTATCTCAGCGATCACGGAGAGAATATCTATGAGCAAAACGGCCTCATCGGGTACAACATCAATACCCGATTCACCTACGAAATTCCGCTGCTTTTCATCGCTTCAAAAAGCTTTATCGCCGATCATGCGGAGCTTTGGCGGCGCATAGGCGCGGCGAAGGACGAGCCTTTTATGAGCGACGATCTGGCTCACGTGCTCGCCGATATTTTAGGCATAGAGCCGCTGCAGTTTAACGTGCGCAAAAGCCCGCTGCGCGATGAATTTGACGCTTCGCGCAGGCGAATGACGAACGGGGTGGATTACGACGAAAATTTAAAAGGTAGGGGAGGATACGGGCGGTAAACGGCTCCGCGCCGAAATTTAAGGCTTTACGCGCCGTATTGCTTCCGATGCCGTCTACGATCGGGCCGGCTCGAAGCTGCACTTGATTTTGCCGCGAGCGTCAAATTTAACGCCAGTATTTTCGGCGCGAAGCGACCGTCTAACGCAATCGCGCTCGGAAATTTACCAATATCGCGGAGCATTTGCTACGAGCCCGCAGCATCAATTCGGCGTTACCGTTGCGCTGCAAATTTATGCGCCGGCGTGATGCTAAATTCGTTTCTTGAGGATGGGCGATTTTTGCGATTTCACAATGTAAATTGAGCGAAATTTATTGCGTTTGTGCTTTAAATTTACGCCGCAAAACGAATATTTTTTAATGCTACTTTAAAAATTTAATAGTTAATAATTCTTTAATATTGATAGGAGTATAATACATTTCAAATTTTAGCGTGCAAAAGCGTCGCTAAATTGAGTTCGCTTGCCGCTATTTCATCTCGCATTTATGGAGGAGTTCAAAATGCACAGTAAAACTATCGGCGCGAGTTTATCTTTGGCGCTCGCCGGTCAACTTTACGCCATACCCGTTGCGAATCCGCTTACGATCGATAAAACCACGGATTTAAATAATTACGACGTCTATGAAAAAGACGTCGACGACGGAACCCTAACGGTAAAAAATCCGACCGTCGCGCAGATAATTACGCTCGATAGCCAACCGAGCGATAATTCCCCGTTGAATAATATCATCGTAAATAGCGCCACGGCAGCCGATCAGACGCTTAAGGGCAATGCTTTGACGATGAACGCCGGTACGCTCAATAGTATAAACGTAGCTTCCTCGCAGCAGGACGGTACCGTATTTAGCGAAAATACGCTGAATCTAAACGGCGGTGAGCTCAGGAAAACGCATCTCGTTGAATCAAACGGTAGAGCTACGGCTACGAAAAATGTCTTAAATTTAAACGGCACTATGATTTATCACGGTCTTTCGGTTGTAGATATCAATGGGGGTGCGGCGAATGAAAATACGCTTAATATCAACGGTACCAAAGGCGAACGTTTAACGACTACCTTTACCGCTGCGTATCTCGGCAATAGCGGTACCGCCGATGGTAACGTTTTAAATATCAACGGCGGCACGATCGGCGATTCGTTGAGCGCTATGCGGGCCGCATTTGCATGGGGAAATAGTAAGCTTACGAACAACGTCGTAAATCTCAAAGATGCGGACGATCTTCGCGGTAGGATAGACGTTGCAAATATAATGTGGGCGCACGACGGTGCGGAAGCGAGAGATAACGTGCTTAACGTATATGTCCGCGATAAAGATTGGAGCCGATTGGATCTCTGCGTCGCATTCGGTCGGGAAAACCAAAAATTAAGCGGCAACACTTTCAACGTCTACGGCAAAAACGATACGTTTAAATCGATCGCGGGCTTTGAAAAACTCAATTTCTATCTAGCCGCGGATACCGCAAACGACGAGACGATTTTAAATTTAGTAAGCGGCGAGCTAACCGATATAAGCAAAGCGACTATCGGCGTGGGTATAGCAAACGGAGCGGATAAGCTCAAATCGGGCGATCGCGTAAATCTCATAAAAACCGCAAGCGGGATAAAATTCGGCGATATGGCTAACCGCTCCGAACAGTTAGTTCAAAGCGGGCTTTCGACTGCCTATACATTCGCCTTGCGTAGCGCTAACGACGATAAAGACCTGATCGCCGACGTAACCAAAATCACGATAAATCCCGATCCGCAGCCTCTGCCGAATTCTGATCGAATCGGAGCGAAGCTAATGGCGCAAAATAAAAATACGCTGGAAACCGGTGCCGCGGTGCTAGGCGCGATAAATCAAAGCGACGATATCCTTTCGGGAATAACGGATACCGCAGACGGAACGTTTGCGTATGCGGGAGGTTTTAATATGCGCTACAATTCCGGCTCCTATGTAGAAAACAAAGGTATCTCCGTGCTCGCAGGAGCGATGGGCCGTATTGGGGACGGCGCGAGCCTGGGAGGATACGTAGAAACGGGCGGCGGTAAATATGAGAGCTTCAATGATTTCGCCGTCAAAGGCAGCGGCGATCTCAAATACGCGGGGGCGGGCATTGTGAGCGAATTCGACTTGGCGGAAAATTTCTATGCCAAATCGGGAGCCAAAATCGGTCGCATCAAATCGGACTACGAGGCTTCTCTGGCCTCGGGAAGGGCCGAATACGACGTAACGAGAACCTACTACGGGGCAAATTTAGCCCTCGGCAAGATTTTCGAGCTGAGCGCTAATCTCAATGCGGATGTTTATGTCAAGGGCTTTTATACGCATATCGATTCTAAGAAAACGGAGGTCTTGGGCGAGGGCATCAAGCTGGAGGGTATCGATTCTGTAAGAAGCAGGGCAGGCGCTCGATTTAATTTCGACGTAAGCGATAACGTGGAGCTTTTCGCGGGAGCCGCTTTCGAGCGAGAATTTAAAGGCAAGATCGGCGGCTATAATAGTACCTACGCTATGGATATTGATGCCGCGAGCGTCAAGGGCAATACCGCTATCGGCGAGATCGGCGCGAAGTATTCGAGCGGCAAGCTGGATACTTCCTTGAAACTAGAGGGTTTAAGCGGCAAGAAAGAAGGGATCAACGCGGGATTGCGCTTCGTTTATAAATTTTAAGCGGCTAAAGTATGCTCTAGCCTGCGTCGGTGCAATCAAAGGGCAGGATTGAAATTGAAATCGGAGCTTTTAAATTTAGGTATAAAATCAAATTTTTTAGCTGCATACTATTGAAAAAGATTGGGCTTGCCGAGCGCATCGTCTCGAGAGCGCAAACGACGGATAAAATTTCGTTTGGATACGAGCCGATATGCCTGCAAAAGGCGTATGCATTGAATTTGAAACGCCCGCTTTCATTATGCGCGATGAAGATATTTTAAACTCAAGGCATCGTAACGTCGCGATGTAAATCTCAATAGTCGCGTCGTAGCAAAGTTTGCAAACCTTTCGCGGCGCATTTTTCGCTACAATTTACAAAACGGCGTCAAAAAAAGCGAGCGTCTTTGGCGCAGACGCTTGCTAGGTCCCTGCTACGCCGCGTTTGCAAACGCCGTCGCCGATACGCTCGGGCTGAGCGGCGCGCAACGAGGATTTAAAATTCCAAACTCCGCCTTTGCAAGATGAAATTCCGCGCTTATTTCGTCGCACCGTAAATTTTAAAATGTGCGAAATTGTACCGCTTAGGCGATCGAAAAACAATCGCAATGCGGCGATTCAAATTTAAACCTCTCGCGTAAAATCGTCGCCCTGCGCGCCTAATGCCACAGATCCTGCGAGCTTGCGGAGCTTTTCATACTAGGCCAGGCAAGGAGCAGCACCGCAGGCGCCAAGGGCTCGAATAACAAATTCGCTAGCGCCATGTATTTTACGACGCTTGGGGTGATGAGGGGCGGCGCGAGTACTTGCAGCATGCCGTAGATGATGTCTGCGGCGACATCAACGATTAGCAGCGCGGTGTATACGGCAAAAAGCTTGCATCCGGTAGCGGCGCGCAACTTAAAATTTATAACTATCCAAGCGATCGTAACCGCAAATATCAAATACGGCACGTATATTTGCAGCCTATTACAATCACATCTTCTGAGTATATAAATGGCTGAAAAATATAGTAGCGCCGCAAGCGCAATGCTGTAAGCGTATTTGAAGATTATAAAAACCTGCGGGCCCGTGATATTTTGGATGTTTTTAAGCGCGTGGTAAAGGAATGTGAAAGCAAAAATCCACACTAAGATTTGAGAATCCAGGTACGCGATCTCGCCTTTTATAGAATACGCCACGCTCGCGACCAGTAGGCAGAGCGCGCCGAGCGTGCCTTGCAGCTTCGCTCTTTGAAAATCTTCGTTCATTTTATACTTTTAAATTTTAATGTGCGGCTCGCTACTTGCACTGTGCAGATGAACGGCGGGCGATGCTTTGATTATCGCCGCGTGGGCTTTAAATTTAGCCGCTGCGAATTTTAATTTTACGCCGCCGTGCATACTTCGTACTTTACATCGCTGTGAATGATTTAAACTCAGCACACCGCCGAATATCTCATCCTTGGGCTACTGCCGCGAATTTTATTTAGTTCCGCCGTTACGAGTGCTTTTAATTTAACGCCGTATTTACCGCAAATTTTACTTTGCCGCCGCCGCTCGCGTAATACGTTTTTGAAATGGGATTTTACGCAAATTCTGTTTAAAATGGATTTAACTTTTTAAATTTAAAAGCAGCGGAGCAGCTTAAAATTTATAACTATCCAAGTGCCATTACTATAAGCATTAAAAACGCTTATTTTTGATTTTTAAATTTGAGCTGTTTTTAGTAAATTTTGCTTACAAATTTTGTATAATTTTTAAAATTTTATCTCGAAAAGAGGAGCGAGTATGAGATTTATCGTTATATTGTTTTTGGTGGTCAGCGGCTGTTTTGGAGGCAATATAACCGATTTTCAAAGCTTGGAAAAATTTATTAAAGACGGGCAAGCGAAAGGATATTTTCCTAAAAAGATTTTAGTGACGCAAGGATTTGATACCACCGTATTAGAAGACGTGAGTTTAAATTTTAGCAAAACCATATATTGGGATATAAATTCTCGCTGCAACCAAAACGCAGACGAGATCATTATAGCCGAAAGCGATACGAGGCACTCTATAGTTTGCCCCGGAAATAACAACGTCTATATTTTGACGGGCGGCAGAAGCGATGTGGAAGACCCATGGGGAAACGATATCTTCGTAATGGGCGAGAACGATGATAAAATTTCAAAAAGCTGGGGTACAAATATATTTATATTCGGCAAAAGATGGGGGCACGATAAGATAGAAATCGGCGATTCTAGGATAAATCCGGCGTCAAACCCCGAATACAAAAGCGAATTTCCTTACGAATTTAGCCACTTTTTCATCTTTGATAGCGGGGTTAAAAAGGATGATTTAGTTTTTAACTTTAACAAGATAATAAATTTAAAAACAAACGACTCTATAGAACTTACGGATTTAAATGGTATAAATTTAATTTTTAAAGACGAGCCGGGTAAATACTACGGCACAAATTCATTAAAGGAGATTTACGACAAAAACTTTTTCGTTACGCCTAAGACTGAAGAGAGTTTGAGTATAGATGAGATACAAACGTTGCTTCACAAAACGGCATATTCAGACAACGCCGAAGATGCTAAAAAATACTGCGAAATGGGCGGCGATCCGAATTTTAAAGGTCATGAAAATACCACTCCCATCGAAATGGCGGTAATGTTAGGTAGCGAAAATTCGCTTCGCGCGATGCTAGAGTGCGCAAAAAGACTGACCGATAGCGCAATGATGATGAGCGTATTCGGAAGCCAACACGACGATGAGAAGAGTTTTAGGCTCGTAAAGCTTTTGGAAAAATACGGCGGAAATTTTAAAGCAAAGGATAGGGATGGCTGCTCCATGGTAAATTATGCGGCAAGTTCTCATAGTCTAGAAATCGTAAAATATCTAATAGAAAGAGGCGCCGATCCAAAAGCTAGATGTTCTCATAACCAAAGCGTAACCCCATCGGATTGGGCAAGAAAAAATGAGGATAAAAGAGTATATGAGTATCTAAAAAGCCTAGAAGCCAAATAACAAGGCATGCTAAATGGCTTTTTATCACCTGCTTTAAATCAGTGCGATAAAATTATTGGCGTTTTTGATGCTGATAGCAAGGCGCAGCAAGCTTTTATGATATCGATTTGGCTTATGGCTGCAACGACGGAACTTATTTATGTGCCATCTAGAATGGGCGGCATATCGGACTCTCTAGAGCACCAAGATTTACGGCTATGCCAAAAAGCTTTAAGTTTTCGGCGAAAATTTTATTTTGCATTATTTTTGTTGAAATTATATAATTTAATCCAAAATTTATATACACTTCGCTATCATCTCACTTTTAATTTCGCGGCCCACTCGTCTAGTGGTTAGGACGCTGGCCTCTCACGCCGGTAACAGGAGTTCAAATCTCCTGTGGGTCACCATTTCATCACTTAAAATCAATTAAAATTTTCTAGCATTCGGCTGCCTGCCCTTGAAATTAAGACCTCATTTGATTTTGTAGTATGTTGATTAAAATTTCATCATATTTTTTTATCTAGGCTAATTGCTCTAGAATTAAAGTCGCGCGAATTAAAATTTAGATCAAATTGTAAAATTCACGGCTAAATCCCGCCGTTACTTATATTTTCTAGATTGCGCAGCCGATTCCAGTTCTGCTCGTTTTGTAAATTTCTCATATTTTGTCGCTGCTGCATCTGCCCTAGCTGCTGCTGCGTTTGCTGCTGCATTAGGCTTTGCTGCGCGGCAATATATTGCTCATGCGCTATTTGCTGAGCTTGCGCGCTGTCCGCTCTGAATGAATTAAGCGTATCTTGCGATACCGCCTGCTCTTGCGCCTTTCGCGCGACTTCGGCGTCAATCTTTTGCCGCTTCGCGCAGCGATTTGACTGCTCCTTATTTAACGAGCTTATGACGTCGCATCTGCTCGCGTCCGCCAAGAATGGAGCCTCCTCGTCGCCCTGCGAGAGTAGCGAGCAACCGCCAAGCAACACGACTAAAACCAAGGCAAGAAAAAATTTTAACTTCATAGCCGCCTCTTAAATTTTATCTTTAATTCCCGACCGCCGCTAGTCTGCGCCCTTTGCTAGGTCGAACCCGCACTGCGCCACAAGCGCCTTATCGCTTGCGATGCTATCGCCGGTGGTGGTTAGGAAATTGCCCGTAAGCGCCGAGTTGATGCCGCATCCAAGCGCCGTGCGCACGTGCTCTCCCAAATTCCGCCTGCCGCCTGCGAAGCGCAGATACGCGCGCGGCAAGATGAAGCGATAGATCGCGATCGATTTTAAAATTTCATCGTGCTCTAACGGCGCGGCGTTTTGCAGCGGAGTGCCCTTGATTGGGGTCAGGATATTGATCGGCACGGAGCTAACGCCCAACTCTCGCAGCTGCAGCGCCATATCTATGCGATCCTCCATGCCCTCGCCCAGCCCGAAAATCCCGCCGCTACATACGTCAAGCCCCACGGCGCGGCAGTTTTGTATCGTTTGGATGCGATCGTCGTAGCTGTGCGTCGTGCAGATCTGCGGATAAAATTTACGCGAAGTCTCGAGATTGTGATGATAGGTCTGCACGCCGCTTGCTTTAAGCAGCGCCAGCACGGGCTTTGAGGCGATCCCCAGCGAGGCACACAGATGCAGCCGCGTTTCGCTTCGCAGCCGCTTATAGATCGTGCAGTATGCCTTAAGATCGGAGCTTTTTTGAGAAATTCCGCGCCCGCTGGCGACGAGCGAGAAGCGGTGCGTCTGCTCGGCTTCGTTCGCAAGCGCGGCGCTTAGTACCTGCTGCTCGCCCAAAATTTCGTAAGTCTCGCAGCCCGTGTTAAAATGCGCCGACTGCGCGCAGTATTTGCAGTCCTCGCTACAGCGCCCCGATTTTACGTTTATGATCGTGCAGAGATTAAATTTATCGCCGCAAAACTCGCGCCTGATCTCATCCGATGCCGCAAAAAGCGCGCCTAAATCCTCGCACTGCGCCAGCTCTAGCGCCTGCTGCTTTGCAATCTCGCAGCCGCCTATCACGCGATCTTTCAGCTCAGAAACATAAAATTTGTCTATCAATACTTAGCCTTTTTGAAAAAAATGCGTAATTATACAATGCGAAATTTAAAGCAAAGCTCGCGTGCGAAATTTTGGCGCAGGAATTTTTCGCTAAAAATTTCACGCGGAATTTTACGCCCTTGCTCGCCGATTTTGTACCGAAGCCTTTACGGACGGCTCGTCTGCACGCTTGCGGCGGCGCAAATTAAAATCGCTTAAAAGTCGCGATACGGTAAAATTTTACGCGTATGAAAAATACATAGCGAGCCGCTACCCATGGTATCTGCGCGCGATTTATCGTTTTGAAATTTTATT
Source organism: Campylobacter sp. (assembly GCF_019423325.1). NCBI lineage: Bacteria > Pseudomonadati > Campylobacterota > Epsilonproteobacteria > Campylobacterales > Campylobacteraceae > Campylobacter > Campylobacter sp. Next base: position 294,974 of record NZ_JAHZBQ010000001.1, read on the forward strand.
TTGGCTAAAATTGCGGCTTTAAATTTAAAGGTAAAAAATGAAATACGACGTTATCGTTGTGGGTGGCGGGCACGCTGGTATCGAGGCGAGCTTAGCCGCCGCAAAAATGGGCGCAAAGACGCTGCTAATTACGATCTTAGCCGAGCAGATCGGCGCTGCGAGCTGTAACCCAGCAATCGGCGGCCTTGCTAAGGGGCATCTAGTAAAGGAGATCGATGCGTTGGGCGGTCAGATGGGGCTTGCGGCGGATGCGTGCGGGCTGCAGTTTAGAATTTTAAACGAGAGCAAGGGCCCCGCCGTGCGAGGCTCGCGCGCTCAGATCGATATGGATGAATACCGCATCTACATGCGAAATTTGCTGCTAAACACGCAGGGGTTGGATATAAGCCAGGAGATCGCAAGCGAAATTTTAACCTGCGAGCAGGATGGCGTCCCGCGCGTTTGCGGCGTTAAGAGCCATCTTGGCAACGTTTATGAGACCGAGCATCTGATAATCACCGCCGGCACCTTTTTAAACGGGCTAATTCACGTAGGCGAGAACAAGCTACAAGCAGGGCGCGTGGGCGAGTTAGCAAGCGTCGAGCTAGCCGAATCGCTACGAAGCTTGGGGCTGCAAATGGGGCGGCTAAAGACGGGCACCTGCCCAAGGATCGATGCTAAGACGATCGATTTTAGCGTGCTTGAGCGCCAAGACGGCGACGCGGATCCGCGCCCTTTCAGCTTTCGCAGCAGGGATTTTGCGCCGAAACAGCTTGCCTGCTTCATCGCTTATACGAACGAGCGCACGCATGAGATCATCCGCGAAAATTTCGCCCGCGCGCCGATGTTTACGGGGCAAATTTCAAGCACCGGCCCGCGCTACTGCCCGAGCATCGAGACTAAAATTTATGAATTCCCAAATCGCGACCGCCACCACGTCTTCGTCGAGCCGCAGACGCGCGAGGCTACGGAGTATTACGTAAACGGGCTTTCTACGAGCCTTCCTTACGACGTGCAGATTGCATTTTTGCGCACGATCAGAGGCTTTGAAAATGCAAAAATCGTCCGCCCGGGCTATGCGATCGAGTACGATTTCATCGATCCTACCGAGCTTAAACACAGCCTCGAGACCAAAAAGATCCGCGGGCTGTTTTTGGCGGGGCAGATCAACGGCACCACCGGCTACGAGGAGGCTGCGGCGCAGGGGCTGATGGCGGGCATCAACGCCGTGCTTGATTTGCGCGGGCGGCAGCCTCTGATTTTGCGTAGAGATGAGGCGTATATCGGCGTTTTGATCGACGATCTGGTTACCAAGGGCACGAACGAGCCTTACCGAATGTTTACTTCGCGCGCGGAATTTCGCCTGCTGCTGCGCGAGGGCAACGCCGTGCTGCGCCTAAGCGAATACGGTCGCGAGATCGGGCTTTTAGACGAGGCGAGCTACGAGCGGGCGCGTAAGTTTAAGCACGACGCGCAGAGCGGAATGGAATTTTTGCTAAAAACGCAGATTACCCCTTCGAAACAGACGCTTAGCCTGCTGCAAAGCATCGGCGCGGAGCCCATTTCGCAAAGCTGTAGCTTGCAAAAAATCGCCTCTCAGAGCGGTTTTTCAAAGGCGGGCTTGCTTGTTCTGGCGCCGCATTTTGAGGGCTTTAGCGATGAGGTTTTGGATGAAATTTTAACGCAGTGCAAGTATTATTTTTACATCGCGATGCAGCGCGCCGAGGTCGAGAGGATGAAGGGGCTGCTTGGCGTCGCAATCCCCCCGCAGATCGATTTTAGCAAGATCGGAGGGCTTAGCAACGAGATCGTGCAGAAGCTAAATCGCTTTGCGCCGCCGACGCTGTTTGCCGCGAGCGAGATCAGCGGCGTAACGCCCGCCGCGATCGATATTTTGCACATTTACATCAAGCAAAATTTTGGCTTGAAGTAACCTGTGCGTCTGGCGTGAGAAAGCCGTAGTAGATTTGACTATGCAAACAAAATAGGAATAAGCATGCAGGATGAGTTATTAAGTCTGAGAAAATTTGCGAGAGACTACGACAAAGAGCCGCTAGTCATCAAAGACGAAACTAATCAAGTCATAAAAATTTCGATTATTTTAATGCTCGCGTTAATGGTTTTTGGAATTTTAAGAAACGTATTTTTTGGCGGCAACTCCGATATGTTTAAAATTTCATTATACTTTTTGCTCGTCATAGGCAGGAGAAAATTCGATATGAATTTCTATAGAAACGCTTATGTCTATTTTTATAATGATAAAATCGTCAAGATAATTGACGGTAACATTTTTGCGGAAATTGCGCCGCGTCAAATACGAAAGCTTCACAAAACAGTATCCTACGCGCTTCCGATACATTACGGGCTAGATAGCGTCGGCGGTAAATCAGGCATAATATTTCTTGTCGTTATCATGGCGGCGATGTTTGTAGTTCTGCCCGTAGCGACATCTATTTTTATAATTTTAGCGACGATCTGCATGGTGCTTTTGCCTCAGATCATTTTTCACTTCGGAGGGGGCGTCGATAGCGTTTTTGATATGATATTTTTACAGGGCAAAAACGGTTTGTTTTGTAATTTTATGATCAGCGATCCAAACGATTACGCCGAGCTGCGTAGATATTTCAAAGTCGTTTGTAATAAAAATTTAGACCTAGCCGAAAAGAAAATCACGGCGTTATTTGAAGTGAGTAAATTGGAGATAAATTTATTAGCCAAATTCATCACGGAGCGCAACAAAAAGGGCGATGCCTAGAGTTAAATTTAGATTTTAGCAGAGCCGGCAAAGTTTATAAAATTTAAAAATATAGTTAAATTTTGCACTCTGTCGCTTTAAGTTTTTAAATTTGATTTAAATTTTACGATCCGTCAAATTTAATCCTATCTGCTAATTTCTGTCAGAGGCATGAACACAGATAGAGCTTATCGCTCCTGGCGCGCCAAAAGCGGATAAATCTTCGGCAAAATTTTACGCAACCCGGGTAAAATTTTATTCGCGAAATGAGAACGGATTTAAAATTTAACCGTTTTTTCAAGCGAATTTTGTCACAATTGCGCTCAAATTTCATTGGGGCGAAAGATGAAAAAATATACCAAACAAATCCTCGCGATGCTCGCGTTAAACGCGATTTACAGCGGTTCAGGGATCTTGATTTTAAGCTTTATCAATAAATATCTACTTGACGGCGCCGAAAGAGGCGGCAGAATCATCGCGCTATTTTTCGCACTCTTGGCGCTATTTCTGCTGCTTTCGGTGCTAAGCCGCATCATGCTTTGCAAGATGGAAAACGACTTCGTATTCGATCTGCGCACCAAGATCATCAAGCAGATCATCGATACGAAGTTCGAGCGCATCGAGGCTGCGTCAAAGGCGAACCTGCTTGCGTCCCTTTCCAGCGATATTTCGCGCCTGACCGAGGGCTTTATGCGTATCTCCGAGCTGATCCAAGGCGCGATGATCGTGCTATTTTGCGGCATCTACGTGCTATACATCGCGCCTATGATGTTTGCGTTTTTATTCGTCTGGATCGGCGCGCTGATGATTTTCAACCGTTTTTTGATGAAAAAAGTCATGCAAAATTACGATCTGTACCGCCAAAACGAGGACGTTTTGTATAAAAACTACGCCGCGGCGATCGAGGGGCATAAGGAGCTGTCGCTAAGCCTAGCCAAAGCAAAGAGCCTATACGAAAATGACTTTTTGCCCAACGCGCAAAATTTACGCCAAAGCTCGCTGCGAGCCGAGGTTTACGGCGCGTTTGCGAGTAATTTTATGAACGTAATGATGTTAGGCGCCGTAGGCTTTGTGCTTTATTTTGGGCTTAGCGGCGGCAAAGCGGAGCTTGCAAACGCCGTAACGATCGCGCTTACGGTGCTTTTTTTGCGCGCGCCTTTGATGATGCTCATATTCTCGCTTCCTAGCGTGCTGCGCGCCAAGATCGCCTACGCAAAGATCAATGAGCTGGGCTTAGATCCATTCGTGCAGGGCTTTGAGCTTGCGCAAATGCAGCCGTGGCACAGCTTGGAGCTTAAAGACGTGGGCTTTTCGTATCCAGACGGAAAATTCGGCATAAAAGGGGTAAGCTTGCAGCTAAATGCGGGCGAGACGGTGTTTTTGATCGGCGAAAACGGCAGCGGAAAATCGACGCTTTTTATGATTTTAGCGGGCCTTTATACGCCACAAGCAGGCGAAATTTTAGCCGACGGCGCGGCCCTTAAACCCTCTGATCTGCGCGCCTACAGCAACAACATAAGCGCGGTTTTCAGCGATTTTTACCTCTTCGACTACGCTACGGGCGATGCGGACATCGCGCGCGAGTGGCTAGCGCTTACGCACCTGCAGGATAAGGTTGAGCTAAAGGGGGCTAAATTTAGCACTACGAGCCTATCTAGCGGGCAGCGCAAGCGCTTGGCGCTCGTAAGCGTGCTGATGGACGGGCGAAAATTTTTGATGCTCGATGAGTTTGCGGTCGATCTCGATCCGCAGTTTCGCGCGGAGTTTTACGAGCAAATTTTGCCCGAGCTGAAATCGCGCGGATACACGATCTTTGCGATCTCGCACGATGATAAATACTTCGGCGCTGCAGATAAAATTTATAAGATGCAAAGAGGCGAAATTTCTCGCATAAAGTAAAGCGGTGAAATTTTAAAATTCTACGCAGAATTTCGCGATGGAATTTAGCGTCTAGATGAAATTCGCCTTAGGATTTCGCCACGAAATTCTACGATTGAAATTTCAGCGGGAAGGTAAAATTTGCTTAAAATTTTACAGCGCAAATTCCGCTTCAAGTCCCTACGCTAAAGTTTGCAGTAGATAGAATTTCGCCTCTTTAGCGCAAATTGCAAAAATTTAACCGAAATTTACTAAATTTTGATTATACTGCACCCACAATTTAAAAAGAAAGGATAGGAATGAAAAAAGTTCTTATTGCATGTGCTGCGGTTGCGGCGTTTAGTTCGAGTGTATTCGCCGCTGACGGCGCTACTTTATATAAAAAATGCGTGGCCTGTCATGGAGCTAACGCCGAGAAGCCTTATCTTGGCGGCAAAGTACCTGCGCTAAACACCCTAAGCAAGGAAGATATCATCGCTAGCCTAAAAGGCTACAAAGACGGCAGTTTGGGCGAGGGCAAGGGAAAATTTGGAATGATGGGCGTTATGAAAGGTCAAGCAGCTTCGCTTAACGACGAATCGATCGAAGCGCTAGCCGATTTCATCGTCTCTAAAAAATAATTTCAAACTTCATTCGGCGGGCTTTGCGCTCGCCGAACTTCGCTTAATTTAAAATTTCAAAATTCTACGCTAATATCACGTAAAAATTCCAAAGGCTTATAATGTTTAACGGACTGATCAGAGAGATCGCGCAGGTTGCGAGCTTTAGCGGCGATTTGCTGCGACTGCGCGCGAAATACCGCCCCGCGCTCGGAGATAGCGTCGCGGTAAACGGCGCGTGCCTGAGCGTGACGCGGCTTTTTGCGGACGGATTTGCGGTGCAGCTTTCGAGCGAAACGGCGCGCGTCATCGCCGCACAAAACCTGCGTGGCTCGGTGCATATCGAGCCAGCGATGCGGCTAGGCGAGCGCATAGACGGGCATTTGATCCAAGGGCACGTCGATGCCGTGGGTGAAATTTATAAAATTTCAAAGCTTGTAAGCGGCGTCGATTTTTTTATCCGCGCACCGCTGCACATAGCGCCGCTACTAGCGCCGAAGGGCTCGGTGGCGATCGATGGCGTGAGCCTAACGATCAACGAAGTGCTTGAAAGCGGCGGCTCGCACGGGCGAAATTTTAACGGCCAAGGTCTTGACGGCGGAAATTTTACTCGTAAAGAGCCGCGCGGCGCAAATTTTAACTGCTCAGGCTTAAATTTTAACGGCGTAAGCTTGCGCGGGCAAAATTTTAGCAGCTCAAATTCCGTTCGCGATCCAAACTTTTTGGGCGCAAATTTAAAAAGCGGAGCGCAAAGTTGCGCCATTCGTCTTACGATCATCCCGCTCACGCTTAAGGATACGCTTTTTGGATCATACAAAATCGGGCGCCTCGTAAATATCGAAACCGATCTGCTCACGCGATACGTCGCGGCGCAGATACGCTTTGCCGGCGGACAGCCCGTCTGCGGTATGGACACGGCACGTGATGATAGCGCCGCAAGCGGGAAAGATGGGCTTTCGTGGGATGCGGTAGATAAAATTTTGAGCCTGTATTAAGCGGCGCGCGATGGCTAAAATAGAAATTTGCAGAGAAAATCTTGAGTTTGTATTGGACGGACACGGCGTGCTAGCGGGCTTTAGCACGCGGCTTGGCGGCGTAAGCGGTGGGGCCTACGCAAGTCTAAATTTAGGAGATCACGTAGGCGACGATCCGCAAAACGTCGCGCAAAATCGCGAAATTTTAGCCGCTGCGCTCGGTATCGCGCCTCGAAATTTAAAATTTATGCGCCAGATCCACTCGAGCAAGGTTGAAATTTTACGCGCAGGCAGCGATGAAATCCCACCCTGCGACGGGCTCGTGACCGATTTGCGCGGCGCAGCGCTGTGCGTGCTGGTAGCGGACTGTTCGCCCGTTTTGATCGCGGACGAGCGACGCGGCGTGGTTGCTGCGGTGCATGCGGGGCGCGCGGGCGTGATAGGGCGGATCTGCACGAATGCGATAAATTTGATGAGCGAGCGCTTCGGCTGCGTCGCTGCGGAGCTGAAGGTATTCGTGGGCGCTAATATCAAGGCGAGAAATTACGAACTCGGCGGGCTTGATCTGGGCGAGTTCGAGCGCTACAAAACGCAGGGGCATTTCGATCTAAACGACGCACTTCGCGATGAGCTCGCAGCTGCGGGGGTGCGAAACGTTAAATTTGATCCGCGCTGCACCTTCGAGAGCGATCGGCATTTTTCTTACCGCAGAGATGGCGTCACGGGGCGCTTCTGCGGCTTTGTGATGAATAAAATTTAATCGGCTTGTGGCTGTGGATCAAAAGCAAAAAATTCTGAAATATCTACTTCCAAAACATCTGCTATTTTTATCAAATGCTCGATATTGAAATGTTTTTTATTGATATGAAGTTCAGCCATTGAGATCGTTCCTACGGCTTTGTGTCCAATAGCGAGGGCGAGTGAAAGCTGCGAAACGCCTTTTACCGTTCTGATGCGCTTGACATTATCGCCGATAGCCTTGTAAATAGCGTCCATCTTCTCATCGGTTATCGTGCAATCCTTCAAATACACCTACCTATAATTAAACTAACCATAAGTATATTTGGATTATAATCCGCTATCAACTAACTATAGTTAGAAATTTTAAAATTTGGATGCAAATTATGGAAAATATAAAAATTTTAAAAGAGATATTAGAAACCAAAAAGATACTACTAATCCCACCATATGTTCAAATTGCTTTCGAAAAGATCATGCATGAATTTAATATCAGATCAGATGCTGAAGAATTTATTTATGAGCAATTATGTCCTATGTATCACAGCGACGATCGTCTGTCGTTAAGATTTTGCGAGGATAGCGGAATTTCAAAGGATAAATATCAAGTACCGTTTATGACATATGATACTGTTGCGGGTGATATATTGCTTGATATGCAGATGAATTTACGACAAAATTTTATTACTACAATGTGTATAAGAACATCAACCGATGGGGAATGTATGCTGACGTTGGCAGATACCCCTTTGACGGTGCAGTTTTTTTCATACGCTATAATCGTAGCCATAATGAAAATATATAGAATTGGCGATTATGATCGTATTATATCTGATTTTCCAAATTTCTAATAGTCATTTTTTATTAGGAGGATTTTATGGGAGATATCATATTTGTTATAATTTTAGTTGCGATAGTTTGGGCAATTAGTTATAACATAAAAAATAATAATGAAGATGATACTACTAGCAGCATAGATATAGATAGAGAAAATATAGATGATACAATGAAAATATCTGATAAATATTCTGAAATAGATCAAAATCTTGAAAAAGCGGCAATTTTATTGACAATACTATTAGAAAACGAGGGTATACGTACTATTGATTTGTCTTCGTCAATAGATGCATATAAAAGAATTGTACTTAAAGTAATTAAAAGGTACAATTACAAATGTGCCGATGAACAATTGAAACTGATTAAACAAATTTTTATAACTTGTACTCTTGCGGCTGACGGCGATGTCACGAATTTTATAAAAACCGAATTTGAATTGCTTGGTGTCTGAGTATTACGTAATCTAAGATTAAAATAAGGATAAAATATGGACTTTGAGAGATTTTTAAAAAATAAAATTGAAGCCAAAAATGTTTTTATAGGATTTTTAGATAAATTCTATGGCTTTAAGCTTGGCAAAGTTGGAATTTCAAATCTCGTTATAGATACGCTTTTACGTGGGTCTAAAAAACAATTTAGTAATTTTACTGATGTCTGCGCCTTTTTTGAATCGCAATGGCAAGTAAGATTGGAATATGACTATAACGATACAGATATAGCTTACATATGCTACTTTATTGACATTGCATTTAAAATTTGTGGAATTTTAAATGGCGAAATTGACAATGAGGTTAAGACACATGTGATTAGAAAATATTCTGAGAACGATGGATTTGTATCAGCTTTGATTTATATGGCATATGGACGACAAATTTCAACAATTTTAACTTGCGTAAATCAACTCGCTGTATTTGCTACAGTCTATAGTATCAATATTATTAATGGTGCAGATAAAACAAAAACTCATGAATTTATAGTAAATGAATTTGAAAATTTCCTATCAAAGTTGATGTATTAAGTGCCAAAAATCAACGATAGAACTTTGTTGATTCCTAAAATTTTTAACCATTTTTTATGTACTATATAAAAATTACAAGATTTTATTATAAGGATATCTTGGTGAAATAATAAACTTTGCGTCAATATATCGCTCTTGATCCCTCGTTTTTTATAATCAGCTTATTTTAATAAAATTTTAAATATAATTCTTATTTCATTTCACACGCATCAATCCTTGATTTAGTTGTAAATTTAGAGCAAATTTACGGGCGGATGCGGAGGAATAAACTAAATTTCGGGGCAACCCACAAGGAGAAAACTCATGGTAACAATGAGAGATTTGCTAGAGTGCGGCGTTCATTTCGGACACCAAACGCGCAGATGGAATCCGAAGATGAAAAAATTCATTTTCGGCGAGAGAAAAGGTATCTACATCATAGATCTACAAAAAACTATCCGCTACTTCCGCTACACTTATAATATCGTACGCGACGCGGCTGCCGAGGGCAAGACGATACTTTTCGTAGGCACTAAAAAGCAAGCCGGCGCGACGCTAAAAGAGTACGCCGAAAAATGCGGCATGCCTTATGTGAGCCACAGATGGTTAGGCGGCATGCTGACGAATTTTTCCACTATCAAGCAATCGATCCGCAAGCTCGAAGTAATCGAGACTATGGAAGAGGACGGCTCGATAAATTTACTAACTAAAAAAGAGGCGCTAATGCTTCGCCGCAAAAAAGAGAAGCTCGAGCTTTATCTAGGCGGTATTCGCAATATGAAGGGCCTTCCCGATATGATCTTCGTCATCGATGTTGTAAAAGAAAAGATCGCCGTAGCGGAAGCTAACCGCCTAAAAATGCCGGTTATCGCGCCTTTGGATACGAACTGCGATCCGGATGTAGTCGATTTCCCGATTCCGGGCAACGACGATGCGATCCGCTCGGTTCAGCTTTTCTGCCAAGAGATGGCTGAGGCGATCAACGAAGGCAAGGCGCTTCGCGATCAAGATGCGAGCGAGGATGTCGAGCAGAGCGAAGCCATCAGCGACGAGGAGAAAGAGGAAGTCGTAGCTGAGGCGATGAGCGAAGAGGATTTTGACGTAAGCGAGGACGAAGAGTAATGGAAATCAGCGCGCAAATGGTAAAAGAGCTCCGCGAGAGCACCGGAGCGGGGATGATGGACTGCAAAAAGGCTTTAGTTGAAACAGACGGCGATATGGATAAGGCCGTCGATCTGCTTCGCGAAAAGGGCCTTGGAAAGGCTGCTAAAAAAGCCGACCGCCTAGCTAGCGAGGGTCTAGTGAGCGTCGAAGTGGGCGCGGATCATAAGATCGCCACGATAAGCGAGATAAATTCCGAAACCGACTTCGTAGCTAAAAATCAAAATTTTATAAATTTAGTTAAAAATACTACTCTACATATCCAAAGCAAGGGCATTAGCAGCATTGATGAGCTAAATTCCAGCATCATCGACGGCGTTAAATTTGACGAGCATCTAAAGAGTCAGATCGCTACGATTGGCGAAAATTTGGTCGTTAGAAGATTTGAAACGATTAAGGCGGGCGCAAACGGCGTGGTAAACGGCTACCTACACTCAAACGGTCGCGTAGGCGTCATCATCGCCGCAGCTTGCGACAGTGAGCGGACTGCAGAGGGTGCGAAGGAGCTTATAAAAAATCTCTGCATGCATGCAGCCGCGATGAAACCTCAGGTTATCAGCTATAAAGAGCTTGATCCCGGTTTTATCGAAAAAGAATTCTTAGCTCTTAAAGGCGAGTTTGAGAAGGAAAATGAGGAGTTCGTACGCTTAGGCAAGCCGCTTCATAAGATCCCGCGGTTCGGCTCGCGCGCGCATTTAACGGACGAAATTTTAGCCAAAGAGATCGAAGTTTTAAAAGACGAGCTTCGCAAACAAAATAAACCTGAAAAAATTTGGGATAAAATTTTACCGGGCCAGATCGATCGCTTCATCGCCGATAATACTCAAATCGATCAGCGCCTCACGCTGCTAGGGCAATTTTACGTTATGGACGATAAAAAAACCGTTGAGCAGGTGATTGACGAAGAAGCTAAAAAACTAGGCGGCAAGATCGAGATCGTAAAATACGTCCGCTTTGAAGTGGGCGAGGGTCTGGAGAAAAAGAGTGAAGACTTCGCTGCCGAAGTAGCGGCTCAAATTGGCTAAATATGGAACTTCTAAAGGGCGTAAATCTTACTCACGCGTATGATTATACGCTCTTTGAAAATGTAAGCTTAAGTGTCCAAGAGAGCGAGAGCATCGCCATTTTGGGCGTTAGCGGCTGCGGCAAATCGACCCTGCTTCATATTCTATGCACGCTTTTAAAACCGAACTCGGGCGAGTTGATCTACGGCGGGCGCAGTATTTACGAGCTAAGCTCCGATGAGAGACTTAAAATTCGCCGCAACGACTTCGGCATAATATTTCAATCCCACTACCTTTTTAAGGGCTTCTCCTCTGGCGAAAATATCGAACTCGCTGCTAAACTTACGAATAATGCAATAGATGATGAAATTTTAAAAAAGCTTCAGATCGAACATACTTTAAAGCAAGGCGTGGGCGAGCTTAGCGGCGGACAGCAGCAGCGCGTGAGTATCGCCCGTATACTTTGCAAAAAGCCGCGCATAATCTTTGCCGACGAGCCTACTGGAAATTTAGACAAAGATACCGCAAACGAGGTCATGGACGTGATTTTTGATTACGTAAAATCCAGCCGTGGCGCGCTCGTGCTCGTGACCCACGATGAGAATTTAGCGCAAAAATGCTGCAAAGTTTATCGCCTAAATAACCGAAATTTAGCGCAAATATAAGCAATTAATAACCAAAAATATCTTACAATAGCCCAAATTCTTTCTAAAAGGTCATAAATGAAAATTCTACTTGACAATCACAATGAGCAGGTTGCAAGTGTCGTAAATATTTGCTGCGAGCGCATCGGTGCGGATCTGGTAGCATATAGTGCGGACGAGAGTGAATATGATTTGACGATAAAAAATTATGAAGATGGCGATGATATTTCAAAATTTGATCTTAATAAGACGCTATTTCTGACGCCTAAAAATGTCTCGGTCCCAGGAGCGCGATACACCCTTACTAAGCCTTTTTCGCCGCTTGAGCTCATCACGTTTATCAGCGAATTTTCGGTTCAAAATATGAGTGTGCAGGCGAAAGAAAAAATGGCGAAAGAATTTGCCGACGCAAGCTCTGTGATGAAAGAGATCGATGCGATTGACCAGGCAAATTCCGCTTCGGGCAGTAATTTTGAAGAGCTCGTGGATAGCTTTTACGACTCCGGCAAGGATATACCGCTTTCGCAGCTGGCAAGCGACATAGCGCCCGAGATTGCAGATGATGTCCCGCTTTCGCAGTTGGTAGGTGATATGCCGCGCACGGACGAGATCGCAGATGATATTCCACTCTCACAGCTTGCAGATGAAGCAGCTCTTGCGGACACCATCGCCGATGATACGCCGCTTAACGCCGTCGCAGAAAAGATTGCGGATAATATCGCAGATGATATGCCTCTAAACTTAGCTGCTAGTGATATTCCTGAGGATGTGCCGCTAAATAGTATCGGCGCAAGCGAGCCTGCCGAAAGTAATCACGCGCCTCAAGATGAAATTCCACTCGCAAAGGATGACGCTCCGATAGCTCTAGCGGCGCTAGATGATGAAAATCCTAAGAATTCCAAAATAGATAAATCGCAGACAGAAGATGAAATTCCTGCCACACGGGCAAGCGAAACTTTACCGCTTGCGCAGCAAGACGAGCCGCAAAGAGCTGGCAGCTCTAATGAAACTGCTGTTGAAAAAAAGGCAGACGCTGGGCCTAATCTAGAGGAAGCGAAAGACTCTGCGGACGTTACGCTTAAACAGCATGAGTCAGATGGCTCATTTGCCTATAAAACAGAGGAAAAAAAATCTGCCTCGCAAGTAGTGCAAGATGCAGCTGGCGCACCTGTTAACAGCGGATTTGATATGGATTTTTCCAGGCTTTTCGATAGTGCCGGCATGCCCGTGGAGGAGTTTGGCGGATATGATAATTTTGCCGCGGCTGCGTTTGCTTCTGATGAAAAAGAGGATAAAAATACAGCGGCTACGGATTTTCAAAAAATGCAAATTTCGTCTCAATACGAGGTCGCTTCAGATACGCCGATTGCGTTAGCGGGTGCGGGCAATATACCTCGTGAAAATCTTTATAACGCCGTTCCGTTTCAAAGTATGGAATTTACTGGCGGATTTGCACAGAATACGCTTATGTCTGCTCATAATGAAGCAGGGGATTCAATTAGCGCCAATTTCGCAGCTTCCGCGAATTTCGTAGCTTCTGCAAATTCTACTCCTGCGCCGAATTTTTCGGAGCTAAACTTACCGCACATATTAGATGCCTCAGATTTACCGAAGCAAAGCGAGCAAGCCAATAGCGTTGCTGGCGGGTTTGCGGACGGATTTTTGCGCGCTATGGAGGGCGATTTTGCAAACTCGTTTGCCGCAAGCTCCGCAGATAGCGAGCAATTTAAATCCGGCAAGCCCGCAAAGAGCGCCGCGCAGCAGATAAAATTTAATGCTTCAAAGCCTATATCAAAGGCTTCGGAGCGCGTAGAATTTAAAACGCATAAATTCGGCGCGTCCGAGCAGGTAAATGAGATGAAATTTGGCGCGCAATCTACGCCGAATGAGCTTGCCGCTTCGGCTGCGGCGGAATTTGCCAGCCTTATGGCAAGCGAGTTAGAGCCTAGCTCTAAAAGCGAGCCGCTGCGTAACGAGCATGGTAAAAAACCGAGTGCCGAGGAGCTGAAAACCAAGTTGCGCGATGATCTGGAAGCGGGCATCGCAAACACGATCGAGAAATTTGCGGGCAGCAAGGATGCTAAAGACGCGCTGAAGGACTTTAAGATCAATATCGACATATCGTTTGGAGATAGATAGTGAAAGGCAAAATTTTGCTCGTCTCCGGTCCTAGCGGCAGCGGCAAAAGTACGCTCATAAAGCGTCTTATCGCAGAATTTGGCGAGCAGATATATTTCTCGATCTCCTCTACGACGCGCGAAATGCGTGCGGGCGAAGCGGATGGTGTGAATTATCATTTCATAAGCGAGAGCGAGTTTCGCGCAGGCATCGAGCGTGGGGAGTTTTTAGAGTGGGCGTTGGTCCACGGCAAATACTACGGTACTTCGCTAAAAGCTGCTACGAGCGAGCTTGAGCGGGGTAAGATCGTGATTTTTGACATCGATGTGCAAGGATATGAGATCGTGCGTAGCAAAGTGCCTAAAAGCGAGCTTACTAGCGTATTTATTACTACGCCGAGCTTGTCGGAGCTTAGAGATAGGTTACGCGCTCGCGGCGATAATGATCCTGCCGATATTGCTTTACGCCTGCAAAACGCGCAAGAGGAGATGGAGCGCCTAGGCGAGTATGATTATTTCATAATAAACGACCGCTTGGAAGCGGCGTATGAAAATTTGAGATCAATCTACAAAACTATCAAACTAGAAACGGCGAGCCGCGACATAGGCAAGCTAATCGAAATTTGGAAAATTTAAAGGAGAAAAAATGGGTTCTATGAGTATTGGTCACTGGCTGATCGTTTTGATCGTTGTTGTGTTGATGTTTGGAGCGAAAAAAATCCCAGAGCTTGCAAAGGGTCTAGGACAGGGCATAAAGACTTTCAAAAAAGAGATGGAAGAGGACGACGAACCGCAAAAGGTCGAGAAAAAGATGGAGCAAGAGGTTAAAGACGCCGAAATCAGCGATACTAAAAAGGCGTAAGGGATTTGAAAAATTTAGTCTTAAACGAAATTTTTAAAATTTTATCTCGCGAAGTCGTTTTAGAAAAACCCAAAGATAAGAGTTTGGCTCATTACGCCTCGCCCGAGGCTTTCGCGCTGGCTAAGGAGCTGCGAAAGGCGCCTAAGCTCATCGCTGAGGAGCTTGCGGCTAAATTTAAAGATAGCGAAATTTTAAGCGCCACGGCGGTGAACGGCTATCTAAATTTTCACCTAAAGCCTGCTGTGTTGGGTGCTCTTGCTGAAAATGCCCTTAAACTGGGCGGCAATTTTGCGAAAAACGACGCCGAGCTTGGACATGGAATTTTACCGGCCTCGGAAAAGCTTTGCGCGAGCGAGCCTGCTAGCAAAGGTTACGCTGCGAATCTAGCTGCGAGCGGTAATGACGCCGCCAAATCGCGAAATTCCGCCGCTAGGCAAAATTTTATTTCGCAGAATTCCGAGGCGGCGTCAAATTCCATCGCAGCATCAAATTGCGATGAGACGCAGAATTCCGCCACTATGCCGCAAAAAATTCTGCTCGAATACATCAGCGCCAATCCGACCGGTCCGCTTCATATCGGGCACGTGCGCGGCGCCGTTTACGGCGATACGTTCGCGCGCATCGGAGGCTATTTGGGGCACCGCGTCGATACCGAGTACTACATCAACGACGCGGGCAATCAGATCGAGCTTTTGGGCACTTCGATCGCGCTTCGTGCGCGCGAGCTCGCAGGCGAGGACGTGAGCTATCCCGAGAAATACTATCGCGGCGAGTATATCGATGAGATCATCCCTCTTGCGCGCGCCCAATTCGGCGATGAAATTTTCCGCGACGAATCGCGGATCTTGCAGCTCGCGGAGTTCGCTAAGGACGAAGTGCTAAAGATCATCCAAAAAGATCTCGCAGACGCCGGCATCCATATCCAAAACTGGGCTAGTGAAAAGAGCCTCTACGGCGAGCTTGGGCCTACGATTAAGAAGCTTGAGCGCAGCGGCAAGATGTATGAGCAGGACGGCAAAATTTGGATCCGCTCATCGCAGCTCGGCGACGAAAAAGATCGCGTCGTCATCCGCGAGGATGCGCGCCCGACCTATCTTGCGGGCGATATCGTCTATCACAACAACAAATTTGAGCGCGGATATGAGCGCTGCATTAACATCTGGGGAGCCGATCACCACGGCTACATCGCGCGATTAAAGGCCGCCGTGCATTTTCTGGGCTACGACGAAAGCAGGCTCGAGATTATCCTAATGCAGATGGTAAATTTGCTCAAAGACGGGCAGACTTACAAGATGAGTAAGCGCGCGGGCAACGCGATTTTGATGAGCGACGTGCTTGCCGCGATCGGTAGAGATGCGATGCGCTTTATCTTCATCAGCAAAAAGGGCGAGACGCCGCTTGAGTTCGACGTGGACGAGCTTGCGCGCGAGGACAGCAGTAATCCGATCTTTTACATCAACTACGCTCACGCGCGGGTCAATCAAATTTTTACCAAAGCGGGCAAGAGCGAGGCGGACGTCTTGGGCGCGGACTTCGGCGCGCTAGATGAAGCGGGGCTCGGCTTAGCTTTTGCGGCGCTTGGCTTGAATGAAATTTTAAACGACGCATTTAATTCGCGCGGCTTGCAGAAGCTGCCAGATTTCCTAAAGGCACTCGCGGCGGACTTTCACAAATACTATAACGAAAACCGCGTCGTAGGCAGCGAGAACGAGGACGCGAAACTCAAGCTGTTCGCGCTCGTGGCACTCAGTATCCGCACGGCGTTTGCTCTGATGGGTCTAAACGCGAAAGAAAAAATGTAGCCGCACAGGCTACATTCGCGCCGATAGCCTAAATCTCACGAACGAAATTCTATGATTTAAATACAAAGCGAAATTTTACGGCGGAATCTGGGATGAAATTTTATCGCGAAATTTGACTTAAAATTCTATCGCTATAAAATTTTAAAGCTAGTTCTAAATTTGCGGCTCGTAAAATTTTGATTTTAGAATTTTGCGAGCGATTTCGCGGTATTGCTACTGCACTGGGCCTTGTTCGTAAAATTTAAATTCGGTCGTAAATTTACCGCTTGCGGAATTTTGAAATTCTAAAATTTTACGGCGCGGAAGCTTTAAGTAAAATTTTAAAACAAGGCTTGAAGTACTAAAATTTTGCGCAGATCAAATTTCATGTGAGGGAATTTCATCCGCGAAATTTACTCGGGCGGGATTTGCCTGTAAGACCGCTCCTTAAGCTCCGCGGCGCATTGCCGCAAAAAGGATAAATATGAGAAAGATCATCGACATAGCGGCGCTTTCGATTGCCGTTTGCATCTTGGTTATGGTGCTTTTTTTGCCGTCGCCCATTTTATCGTTTAAGTGCTACCGCGGCGATGGCGTAAGCTGCGCGCAGCTGGGGCGCGACAAGCTCTCCCGCGGAGATTACGATGGCGCCAAGTTCGCTCTTGCTAAGGCTTGCGAGGCGGGCGAGAAAGATAGCTGCTTTGATTTGGGTGCCCTATACGACGGCGAGGGCAATGCGACGCAAGCGGGCGTATTTTATGCCGCAGCGTGCGATAAAAACGTCGCCGTAGCCTGCCACAAGCTAGGCAACCTATATCAGCGAGGGCGCCTGAGTAGGGACTTCGTTGCGGCAGCTCGGCACTATGTCAAGGCCTGCGATTTGGGCTACGCCAAAAGCTGTCATAATGCGGGCGTGGTCTATTTCACG
The DNA here is from genome assembly GCF_019423325.1 of Campylobacter sp. Lineage (NCBI taxonomy): Bacteria > Pseudomonadati > Campylobacterota > Epsilonproteobacteria > Campylobacterales > Campylobacteraceae > Campylobacter > Campylobacter sp. The sequence goes on from NZ_JAHZBQ010000001.1 coordinate 312,207, forward strand.
GGCGGTTTTGGGCTCGCGGCGGATCCTGCAAAGGCGGTGAGCTTTTTCGAGCGAGGTTGCGACGGCGGGCTAGTGGATAGCTGCTATAACGCCGGCGTTGCGTATGATAAGGGTCTCGGCGCGCCGCAGGATCGCGACAAGGCGGAGAAGCTTTACACCAAATCCTGCGAGCTGGGCTACGGCGATGCCTGCAATAATTTAGGCTATTTGTATGTGAGCAAGGGGGATCTGCGCGGATTTTCCAAGGGGCTTGGATGCGTCAAAAAGGGCTGCGACGCGGGCAATAAAAAATCCTGCCAGCTCTACGAATTCATGAAAAACGAAATTTTAAAGAAGTAGGCGCTTGGTAGCCCGGCGCACATTTGCCGATTTGCACTGCCTGCCGTGCACGCCGCCTGTTTTGTATTGCTCGCCGTGCACCGTCTGTCGTATGGCGTTTGTTGTGCTACCTGCCTTGCACCGTCTATCTACGCTACTCGTCGCGCGGTATCAGTTTTTTCGATGGGCTTTGTCTGTGATATTGCCGCGATGGGTTTGTGAGCTTTTGTAGCGCACGCAATTTCGCCGCGATTTTGCGATGTGCGAAATTCGGCAAGGTCCAGATAGCCCGCACATATGGCTTGCTAAATTTAGCGGCGAGCTTTATTTGGAATTCTATTGCTATAAAATTTTTAAGGCTTAGTTCTAAATTTAGTGCTTGTAGAGGTTCAACTTTAAAATTTTACGGACAGTGCTGCGAGCAAGGCATAAATTTTGATTTTAAAATTTTACGGCGCGGAATTTAGCGCGGAAGCAAAGCGCGGAGCTATGTTTGAGGAGACAAATTGGAATATGAGATCACGGGCGAGGTTCGAAATCTCCGCGTCCACACTGCAAGAGGAAATAGCAAAATTTGGGTATTTTTCGAGATAGACGGTGTGAAACTGCGCGGCGAGTTTAACGATATCCCCGTAGAGGAGGGCGAGCCTGCGCGCGCGTATTTCATCCGCGGAGGATATGCGGGCAGCTACGTGATCACTCGAGTTCAGGTGGTACGCAAACCAAGCCCTTTGCGCCGCAAGCTGGGGATCGCGACCGCCGTGTGCACGCTGGGTTTCGGCGCGGCGCTGTGGATCGTAGGCTTTGGGATTTTAAACGTCGGCGGGAGGGGCTCTCTAATTAATTTTGTCTGTGTTGCCGCCGCAGGATTTGGGGTGCTAAAAGAGGGTGCGGATAATCTGAGAGCGTGGCTGAATCAACGCACGTCCGAGTAGATCGCCGCCGTGGCGTAAATTTCATAAATTTAATCCGCCGAATAAAATTTACTCACGCCGCCGTATCTTTGCGGCGCAAATTTTGCTAAAATTCGCTCCGAGCGCGAAATTCCGCTGCGTAAATTTAGAAAAAGGCAAAATTTGAACATAAACGAAGCGATAGTTGCCACCGCAAAAAAGCAAAAAGAGTGCCGGCTAGCATTTATAAAGTATCTGTTTTTGGGAATTTTATTTATAATAGCACTGCCCGTAGGCGGCGGATTTGCCGTAGGACATCTTTTTGAAAATCGCCTTGCGCCGCTATTTTTCATCATTATCTATATTCCGTTTTTTCTCGCCGCGCTAATGGCTAACGCTAGCCGAGTGACCAGCGAGCTGGGGGATTATAAAGCGTTTTATAAAGACGTTTTCGTCCGCGCCGCCATCCGCAGGGTAGATCCAAATTTTAACTACGATCCGAATGCCGGCATCAGCCGTAAAGAATTTCGCAAAATCGGCATCTATTCGCCCGATGAGTTTCGCGCCGAAGACCAAATCAGCGGCATTTATAACGGCGTCAAATTTAACCTCAGCGAAGCGATCGATATCCCAAACGGCGCGACGCTGGAGCTAAGCGACTCGGCGGCGCTAAATTTGCTATCCGCGATAGTTTTTGCATGGGAGGCGATGAAGGATATGCAGGCGTTCAGCGGCTCGGTCTTGGTCTGCGAGTTCTACAAGAAATTTAGCGGGCAAACGATAGTCGCGAGTCGCACGCTAAACACTAAATTTATAGGCGAAAAAGAACAGATGGATGACGTGTTTTTTAGTAAAGAATTTCGGGTCTTTGCGGACGATAAAGTAGAGGCGAGGTATCTTTTGACGCCCGCATTTATGGAGCGCCTGCGAGAGCTAAAGGAAAAATTCGCGGGGAAAATGGGGCTGAGCGCGGCGTTTATGGACGATAAATTTTATCTATTTTTAAACGGAGCGAAAAATAAATTTGAAACGACGCTCTTTTCGCCGCCGCCTAGCCTCGAGGACGCCGCGGGGATCAAAAAGGAAATTTCAGAGCTTTTATCTATCATAGACGAGCTAAATTTAAACCCGGATTTAAGCGGGGCGGCGATTTTGGCTGATTAACGCGCGTCGCTATTTATCGGCTAAAATTTACTTGCGCTGCGCCAGGATCGCCGTTATTCTCCGCCGCCGACCGAGATCCGCTACGGCTCGGATCGCTCATTTTCGCTACCGACCGGGGCGCGCTTAAGTAGCTCCTGTTCGCGAGCGAATAATCTGCAAAATTTCTCCCAGTCGTGCAGATAGACGAGCCTGTACTCTTTGCCGCTTTCGTCTATGTATATGCCCTGCGTCGAGCCAAGACTCATCTTTTGCCAGTAGCCGAAAAACGGCAATGCCTCGATGTCCTCTTGCAGCACGCCTCGCATCATGCCGTTATCGTAAATTTTTAGATCGTAGCAAGTCTTTTTCATTTTAACCCTTCTAAATTTTACCGCGACGAAATTTTATCGTGGTGGAATTCTTAAATTTGCATCGCGATAAAATTCTATCTTTTAGAATTTTGCCCGCCGCGAAATTTACCGCGAATTCCGCGTCTTTAAATTTTGCGGCATCAATTCTCGATAAAATTCTGTAGAATTTCACCGCAAGCCGAGTTTAGCCCGCCAGCGCCTTTAGCTGCTCGGCGCTTAGCCCGTCAACCAAAATATAGCTCGCATCGATGAAGCGGTAGTTTTGCTTCGGCAGACGCGCGATAAACTCGCCGTATTCCAGCTCGGCGATTGCATGGTAGTTACCTGCGTCGTTTTCGTCGCCCTCTATGCCTATGAGCGAGATCTGCCAGCGCGCTACGTCGCTATTTTTCAGCATCTCCGCGTTTTGCCACTCCACAAGCGGCTTGTAGGGCAGGATAGTGGGTAGGTCTTGCGTGAGCGCGTATGAGCCCATTATCGCGCCGTCATCCCCATTTCGGTAAAACCTCTGATGCGCGCTGTAAGCGTCGAGGTACTGCACCTCGGTTAGCCGCTTGCTAAACTCGGCGGCGGGATTGTATGAGGCTAAAATTTCATCCATCATCGCGCGGTTTATCGCAAAAGGCCTCTCTACTCCGTAGCAAAAATTTACCTCCGTATCGCCGCTTAAGTGCTGATCTATCGAATGTAGCCCCGCCGATATATCGCGCTCGTAGTCGAATTGTTCTATACTGTCGTGGGTGTAAATTTCGCCGTTTTCATCCGCGATCTCGCTTTGTAGCTGCTTGGATAGCGCCTGCAGATATGAGATCGCCAAAACCCAATCAAAGACCGTCGCGGGCGTATTTACGCGCACGGCGTAGCCTTGTCGCTCCTCGTCATATCTTAGCTCCATTCCGCGCCCGCTCTTGCCCTGCACGCCCAAAATCAAGCACTCCTGCTCGCTCAAAGGTGATTTTAAAAACGCCCTCTCGTCAAAGCCTTCGGCGCTCTCGTCTATGTCAAATACCGATAGATCGGGCAGGAGATCCAATGCCTTGCTAACGCTCATGGCGTCCGAATAGCCCATAAATAGCGGGCGCTTTTTGTTTTTGACGCGGAATTCTACGCTCATCGTTTTCTCCTTATTGAAACGGCAAAATTATAGCGAAATTTTACCTGCTGCGGTGAGCTAAATTTGCGCGCGCAAGCCCGTATTGCTGGTTGCACAAATGCGCGCCGCAGCCCGCACAAAACTGCACTCTCAATCGCAAAAGCTTACGCACCGATTATGTCTTTTAGGCTCTGTGCGCACAAACCCGTATCCTTTAGCTCGCGCAAAATTTCGCCCATCAGCTCCTCTTTGAAAACGTCCAGTAACATCGCGCCGGCGTCCAGCTCGGCATAGCGCAGGGCGGGCTCGCTGAAGTTTTTAAGCTCCTTAAACCGTCGCTCGCCCCGCCTGGCAAATCCGAGCCGAACCTCGTTCGGGCTAAGGCTCAGCATGCCGCCGTCGCGAGCGAAATTATACACGCTAAAGCCGTAAAGCTGTGGATCGGCGGCTCTTGCGCGCACGCCCAAAATTTCCTCCAGCCGCGCCTTTATGCCATTTAGATCGAGCTTTGTTTGCAGCGCGATCTTGCCGCCCGTGTCGAGCCGCAAAAGCGCCAAAAACGAAGCAAAATCCTTCGCAATGATGCTTTGCTCATCGCATTCGACGTCGATATAGGCGACCGCAGGCTGTTCGCTCGCGCGGTAGTCCAGGCACAGATACCAATGCCCGTCGCCGCTGAATGGCACCAGCCCGTCAAGCTCGAAGCTCACGCACTCGCGCTCCTCGCCCCAGCTAAAGCGCGTAAGCGACGGATACGCCTCGCCGATGCCGCTGATGGCGTCTAGCGGATAGCCCTCTAGCTCGTAGCGCAGGTAGCCGCCGTTTTGCGCGCTCAGCATCATAGTAAGCTCGCGCGGCAGGGCGCGTCCTAGCTCCTCTTCTGCAGCCCGCAGCGCCTCGGGCGTGAGCGGATCTTGTAGATAGGGCAGGTAGATCGGCCTGCGCCAGATGTTTGCAAGCTCGTTTGCGTTCATTTTCGCTCCTTTAAATTTGCGGGTTGAAATTTCAAACGCGCCTTAAATTTCAAGCTCGAAGCCAAAATTTCAGGCTATAAAATTTTAAAATTTTGCGGCGCCGAATTTTTCACGGCCCGCTCGCTGTATTCGGCTCGCCTGCAACTATACGGCTCGTCTTTCGGCGGCTTAAATTTAATCTAGATCGGAGCGCGCCGTCGTTAAAATTTAATCCGCGCCGAGCGGGCTCAAAGCCGCGCTCAGATAAAATTTCATCGTAAATTTATGCAGCCCGAGCATCTATTTAAAGCGGCGGAATTTTGCGGGTGAGCTAAAGCCTTTCGCGCGCCTAATCGAAATCATAATACAGGCTCCACGCGCCGCTTTGCGGGTTTTTAGCAAACATCAAGCTGCCGCCGTCAATGACGTTAAAGCCCGCCTTTTCATCGCTTGAGATCTGAAAAACGAACTGATAGCCCTCGCCGAAGCTCACTCCTGACTGGCAAAAGGAGGGATAGCCGCCGAATTTCGTGCAGTTATAAAACTCCAAGGCGATGTCGTCGTAATACTCGAGCCCCTCCGTCTCCTCAAGACGCAAAATTTCATCTATGGCGTCCGCATCCAGCCCGCCGCCGTCCCAAACGGGCGTATCGTCCGCGGCAAATTTTGGCTGCAAAGGAAAGGGCCTTATCTGCGAGCGCGGATTTGCAAGCTCCTTTATGACGAGCTCCTCCTCGTTTTTATACTCGCGGACCTTCCACAGGCCGTCCATATCCTCGCAGGATTTGCCGATGAGATCCTGCGAGATAAAGACCGCAAGCAGCTTGACACCGTCTAAGACCTGCGGCACGTGGGGTAGCGCGGGCAGGTAAAACTGCGCCAGAGGAAGCATCGGCACGCCGTTTTGATCCGTAGGCAGCTCCTCGTCCGCCGCGTAAGCGAGCACGCGACCGATCCAGCACTCATCAATAGCGCCTCGCGGCCTCACGCCGCCCGTCTGAAAATAGGTGATTTCGCGCGCGATCTTGCGCTGCAGCTCCTTAATCTTTTCTTGCAGATCCGTTTGCATTTGCGTCCTTTTCGGTTGGAATTTTAGCGCTTTTGTGAAATTATAGCGTAAATTTTACCCGCCGCCGCGAGCTAAATTTACGGCGTAAAGAGTTGCGAAAAGTAAGCTTAAAGCTTTTTGTGAGTAAAATTTAAACAAACCCACGTAGGCGGTAAATTTAATCAAAGGAGCGAAAATGACGAAGGATCAGTGCTGCATCCTAAAGCATTTGACGGAGGGCGAGACGGGCGGTTTTGAGAAAACGGGCGAGATGAATGACGGCGAGTTTTTGGATGCGCTTATCGGAAAAGGGCTTGTTTGGATGCTTGACTGGGCCGGCGAGGACGAGACGGGAGATGTAGGCGAATTTATCAGCTCTAGGCTTGAGGCGCTGCAAAGCGGCGTGTCACTAGACTGCGATAAAATTTACGCAAGGCTCGAAAAAGAAGCGAAAAAAGAGGGTTTCGAGCGCGGCGATGCGAGCCTATTTTTGATGAACGAGTTTCAAAAGGCGCTGAAGAAGAGCGATTTTAGGCTCTTTACTTTGGATATTCATAGCGACGCATATTATCTGCTCGTCGCGCACAAGGACGCCGAGAAAGATTTTAAAAAGTTAGGCAAGCGCGAGGAGCTATTTTGGGATATCGCGCCGTGGGGCAAGCGCCGCAAAAGGCAGATCCTTTACGTCATAAACTGCGAGTGCGGCGAGATGTCAGCGTGGCAGCTGGATGCGGACGAGCCCTCTCCTAGAGATGAGGTTTGCGAGGTTTGCGGGCGGGTACTTTTCGACGCAGACGGCAACGCGATGCAGCCTTTAGAGAAGGAATTTATCTGATCTTTTTGCTTATCACGGCTTTGCGTGCGAAGTTTTGGCTGGATGAAAGTCAAATTTTATTGCGCAGATTGACAGGATTTGGCGCACAGGTTTGGTTTGCAGCTCAGCGGCGAAACGCGGTTTAAATTTAAAGCTTGTCCGAGTAGTGGAATGTAGTTTTTGATTTGCGGCTTGCTCGGCGGGCGGCGGAATGTGTTTTGATTTGCAGCTTGCTCTGGTAGTAAAATACGGCTCGACGCGGCTAGCTTTGTTTTACTGCTCTCGTGGACGGTGAAATTTTGCGGCTTGCGTTTGTGTCCTAATAAGACTTCGGCGCAAGACGCGCTATTTGAGCGCTTGCGTTCTTGGCTTGATTTTTTATCCAGCAAGTTCGCAGTCGCGGGCGCATCTGCCTATGCTGCGTTAAATTTTGATTTTAATGGTTTTGGACGTAGGTTCGCGCCGCTAAAAATCAAAATTTTGCCCTGCCGCGAGCGCTAAATTTACAATCTCTAAATTTAAAATTTTAAGCGTAAAATTTTGACCTAAAATTTCTAAAATTTAAAATTCTAAATGCGATACGAGCTTTGCCAGCTCGCTTGTTGTAAGGTTCGTAAACTCCATCGCCGCAGAAGCGACGAATTTATTTGATAAAAATAAGACAAAATTTTAGCTAGCGCGTCCGCGCAGAACAGAATCCCAATGTTAGCGCGACTGCAAACGCGCTGCGTTTGAAACCCAAAACCGACGAGGCTAGCCGCGAGCTTTGGCGATGCACGCCTCGATAGCCGCCATCACCGCTGCGCGAAACCCCGCCGCCTCCAGCGCCGCCAGCCCCTCTATCGTCGTGCCCGCAGGCGAGCAGACGGCGTCTTTGAGCTCCGATGGGCGCTTGCCGCTTTGTAGCAGGCGCGCCGTGCCCTCTACCGCCGCCGCTACTGCGTCGTAGCATAGCGCCCGCGGTAGTCCGCCCCGCACGCCCGCATCCGCCGCAGCCTCGATAAAGGCGCACACATACGCGGGCAGACTCCCTGCGATCCCCGTAAATGCGGCAAAGCCAGCCTCGTCTATCTCGTAAAATTTGCCGATTTTGGCGGCTAGCGCTCGTACGATCTCCCGACTAGCCTCATCAAAATACTCGCCGTAGCACAGCGCCGTAGCCGACGCGCCGATACCCGCAGCGACGTTTGGCATCGCGCGGACTACGAAAACGTCCGCACCTACGATATTTTGGGCGCACTTCAGCTTGAAATTCGGCGCCAAAAGAATCAGGATTTTCCCCGCGAGCTCGGGCGCGATCAGGCGCAAAATCTCCTCGTAACTGGCGGGCTTGGTCGCGAGCACGATAATATCCGCTTCGTGCGCCAGCTGTGTCTCGCCTTGCAAAATCTGCACGCCGTAGCGCTTGCGCAAAAATTCGTTTTTGCTTCTGGCATAAGCTAGGACTTGAAGCTTCGTATCGGAGGCGGGCTGCGCGCAGGCGGAATCACGCTCGCGGCTCGCAAAATTCTGCTCTAAATTTGCGGAATTCCGCCCGCAAGCCGCAAAGCTTTGAGTATCTGGCATAAAATTTTGCCCGCCGTGCGCGCAATTCTCTCCGCTCGCTGCGCAATTTTCTTTATCCTCTGTAAAATTTTCTCCGCTCGCCGTGCAATCTCGCCCGCCAGCTCTGCAAAGTGCGGCGATCATCGCCTCGCCCATATTCCCGCCGCCGATAAATCCCACTTTCATTTTCGCTCCTTTTAAAGCTAAATTATGCCTCAATGATAGCTCAAAATTTCTTTATCCGCCCTTGCGGCGCGCGGTTTATCTGCATAAAAGCAAATTTTAGCTACAATCTCGCCTAAATTTTTAAAAAAGGATGCGTTATGGCAATAAACGTTTTTTACGACAAAGATTGCGATTTAGGTTTGATTAAGGCTAAAAAGGTCGCTATGATCGGCTTTGGCTCGCAGGGACACGCTCATGCCGAAAATTTGCGAGATAGCGGCGTAGAGGTCATTGTGGGCCTGAAAAAAGGGGGCGCGAGCTGGAGCAAGGCCGAGGCAAAGGGCTTTAAAGTAATGAGCGTCGGCGAAGCTACGAAGGCCGCTGATCTTGTGATGATCCTAACGCCAGATGAGTTTCAAGGCGACATTTTTAAAGCCGAGATCGAGCCGAATTTAAGCGAGGGTAACGCGATCGCGTTCGCGCACGGCTTTAATATCCACTTCGGACAGATCGTCCCTCCAAAGGGCGTCGACTGCATTATGATCGCTCCGAAAGCCCCGGGCCACACCGTCCGCAACGAGTTCGTAAGCGGCGGCGGCGTACCGATGCTGATCGCCGTTTCGCAAAACGAAAGCGGCAGAGCCAAAGAGCTTGCTCTAAGCTACGCAAGTGCGATCGGCGGCGGCCGCACTGGCATCATCGAAACGACTTTTAAAGCAGAGACCGAGACTGATCTTTTCGGCGAGCAGGCTGTACTTTGCGGCGGACTTTGCGCGCTCATTAACGCAGGCTTTGAGACCCTCGTCGAGGCTGGATATGAGCCTGAAATGGCGTATTTTGAGTGCCAGCACGAGATGAAGCTGATCGTGGATCTCATCTATCAAGGTGGCATGGCAGATATGCGCTACTCGATCTCAAACACCGCAGAATACGGCGATTACGTAAGCGGAAACCGCGTCGTAAACGAAAGCAGCAAAGCGGCGATGAAAGAGGTGCTAAAGGAAATTCAAAATGGCAAATTTGCAAAAGACTTTATCCTCGAGCGCAAAGCTGGCTATGTGCGAATGAACGCCGAGCGCAATATCACGGCAAACAGTTTGCTTAGCAAAACCGGCGAGAAGCTTCGCGCGATGATGCCGTGGATCGCCAAAGGCAAGCTCGTAAATAAAGATAAAAACTGATTTCGGCTGAGCTTTGGCTAATACAAATCCACGAGGGCGCCGCAAAAAGCGCCCGATCAATTACATAGCGATCGCCTTTGTCGTAATCTTATGCTTTTTAAGCGGTGCGGTTACCTACGCGGTTTTGGATCTCGTATTTTCGGGCAATAAAGCCGCATTGCAGCAAAGCTCGCGCAAACAAACTCCCGAGAGCGCTTCTGATTCTCGCGGTAAAAAGCCTCGTTTAAGCGCTGCACAGAAGGAAGCGCTGATTCAAAAGGAGCTTAATAAGATCGCCGAGCAAAACGTAACCACGCCTAAGATGAGTATCGAGCCCGCACGGCGGAATTCCGCAGGAGAAAATTCCGCAAACGGCGATTCGCAAAATTCCGTAAATTCTATGGCTTCCGCAAATTCCGCCGCCGCAAATTCGGCGGGTGACGGACCTGACGTAAATTTTACCGCGGCAAATTCCGCGCCAGAAAATTCCATAAATTCTACCGCGCAAAGCCGTGCTTCCGGCGGCGCGGACGATCTTTCTAAATCGCCGCGCAAGGCTTTGCCCGCAGGCTCTCGCGCAAAGCTAGCGATCATCATCGACGACGTAGGCACCGACGAGCAGGCGCAAAAGATCGCCGCTCTGCCCGTGCGAGTGACGCCGTCCATCTTCCCGCCCGAGTATCAGCGCAAGGACACGCGCTCGCTCGCTCGCGGCTTTGAGCATTACGCGATCCACCTGCCGATGGAGGCGAGCTCTGCTAAAAATAATTCCGCGACGCTGCGAACCTCGGATAATTACGAGAAGCTGCGAGGCGTCATAGAGAAGCTGCGCGCGGACTTTCCGAACGCTAAATTTATAAACAACCACACCGGTTCTAAATTTACCGCCGACGAGCGCGCGATGCAAAACCTGCTGCGCGCGATGAACGAGCATGGATTTTTATTTATCGACTCGCGCACGAGCCCCGCTACCAAGGCTAAGGCGGCGATGAATGGGCTTGGCATGCGATACGTGCATCGCGACGTGTTTTTAGATAATCAAAACAGCGTCGCTGCGGTGCGCAAAAAGCTACGTGAAGCCGTGACGCTTGCTAAAAAGCAGGGTTACGCCATCGCTATCGGCCATCCCAAAAGCTCCACTCTGCGCGCGCTTGCAAACAGCGCCGACATCCTAGGCGAGGTCGATTTGGTCTATTTGGACGAAATTTATGAGTACTACGAGTGAGCTCGATTTTAAAATTCTAAGCCTAGCGAGGCTTGGCGCAAGCGAGCCCGCGCGGCTGTATTTTAGGGGCGAGCCGGCGCTGCTGCAAAAGCGCTGCATCTCGATCGTAGGCTCGCGCAAGATGAGTGTTTATACTAAAAATTTGATCCTGCGCCTCGCCCGCGCTTTGAGCGATGCGGACTTTTGCGTCGTAAGCGGCGCGGCGATCGGCTGCGACATAGCCGCGCACGAAGGGGCGTTTCCAAACACGATCGCGGTTTTTGGCAACGGCCTTGATCAAATTTATCCCGCGCAAAACGCCGCTATGATCGGCAAAATTTACGAACGCAGCCTCGCGCTTAGCGAGTATGAGGACGGCGTGAGCGCGCGCGGATTTCAGTTTTTGCAGCGCAACCGCATCGTCGTAGCGCTGTCCGAGGCGCTCGTAGTCGCTCAAGCCGAGCCCCGCAGCGGCTCGCTGCAAAGCGCGCGCCTGGCTCGCGAGATGGGCGTACCCGTCTACGTGCTGCCGCACCGCATGGACGAGAGCGCGGGCACGAACGATCTACTCGCAAAATCTCAGGCGCGGCTGATCGCGGATTTTGGCGAGTTTGTGGCTTCTTTAGCTCCGCAGACGCCGCAAAGCATCGAGCGCGCGCAGGATGAGGTGATGGAATTTTTAGCGCTAAATTCCGATCTGCAAGCGGCGATCGAGCGCTTCGGCGATAAAATTTACGAATACGAGCTTGAAGGCAGGATAGAAATTTTAGGCGCAAAGATCGTAGCAAAGTAGCTGGAGGCTGGCGCTTGCTCGCCGTGGTTTGATAGGCGCTGCCCGCCGGTGCGGCTTGTTTGCACGGCGCGTAGTCTGCGCGGCCGGTGTTTAAATTTAGAAAAAGGCGGCTCGGTAAAATTTTGCTTTCCGCAAGTAGCACTTGAGCTTAAAACAAACCATCGCGGCTTGTTTGTGCAGCGCCGCTCGCCTCCGCTTGCGGTAATGATCGGTTTGTGAATGCCGCGCGCGATTTATAAATACTTTGCGGCGCAGAATTTAAGCTTTAAAATGCATGAAATTTTCTGAAATAGCGTTTAAATGTTTGTTTGCCTATCGTGCTAAATTTTTGCGGGTAAATTTGGCTGCGGATTTCAGCATAAACGTAGTAGGCTGAATTTGCCGCAAGGAAAAATTTTGGTTGTGGCGACAGAATTTTACTAACGATGAGGCGAGCTTGCGTTCGGTCGTCGTGCAGATGCGGACCCATTTTAAAATTTTAATTTCGCGCGGGGTGCGTCGATCGCGTCCGTATCTGTGCGGCAGAGTTTATGTCCGTCGTGCGTTTGAGTGTCGCTTACATGCGGCTCGCGTGGACGAAGTACGGGTGTACCTGCCGGGTGCGGCGATCGAAATTTTAAAATTTGAAGCTTGTGGATGATAAATTAATAGGCTCGCAAGCGGCGCGAGCGAGTGAAATTTATGTCAATTTAGTATAAAATTTCATAAATTCCGCAGCTAAATTCTGCGATAAAATTTAGCTATGAAATTCCGATCGCGGAATTTCGGCGATAGAATTTTAATAGCGGAATTCCGCAAAATTCCATAAAATTTAATGTAAGTAAAGGATGAAATTTGATAGTTGCGATCGATCTTGGGCTTAAGCGTATCGGCGTGGCGGCGGCACCGGATGATAAGACGCCGCTTCCGTGCGAGCCGATCCTACGCAAAAATCGCACCCAAGCCGCGCTCGAGCTAAGCGAACTGCTGCGTGAAAAGGGCGCCAGCGTGCTAGTGCTGGGCGTACCGCGTGGCGGGGCAAGCGAGGAGGAGATGAGCAGGCGCATACGCCACTTCGCCTCGCTGCTGGATTTTGACGGCGAGATAAAATTTCAAGACGAGAGCTTTTCGAGCGCCGAAGCCGCGGAGTTTGCGAGTAAATGCGCTAAGGGCGGCGGCAAGGATCCGCGCTTTGATAGTATCGCCGCGACGATAATTTTACAGAGGTTTTTGGCGAGCAGGGGCTAGGCGCGTGTGCAGCAACGTAATTTGCGCGCGGCGACGCAAGAGAGAATTGCCACTCGTCTGTTTTGCCGTTTGTCTATTTTGTCGCCGTTTGAAAGGCCGCGAAATTTTACTCGCTCGCCTAAAACGGACGGAATTTTATGCTCGTTAGAGATTGATAAAATTTCATCGTCCGTTAAAGTTTGGCGAAATTTTGCTTTGCCTAAAAAGAGTCTGTATAATTTATTTCGGAGCATCCGTAAATGACGCTTTAGGCGGTTAAACCGAGCGAGATTGACAGCGATTTAAGTTTTAAACGGCGAGGTTTATGCATTTTGGCGATTTGTGCTCGCGCGCACGGCTGCTATTTTAAGTTTTTTCAAGGTCTATTTAGACGCAAAGAATGCTAAGCAAAATTGCAAAAACGCGGATGCATTATAGAATAGGGCGCGAATTTTGAGATAAATTTCATTTAGGAAGCGGTTATGTTTAAGATCACGATGTTGGTAAAAAGGGCGCCGGGTATCACGCAGCAAGAGTTTATGGCGCATTGGGCGGCGCATTCGCAAAAGGTTTTGGATAATCAAAAGGCACTAAATATCGTCCGCTATGCAAAAACTATGCCCATCTTTATCGAGGGGCAGAGCACCAGGCGCAATACGGCGGCGTTTGGCTACGACGCGATGGGCGAGCTATGGTATGAGAGCGTGCAGGCATTTGCGGATGCGCGAAATAGCGAGGCAGCGCGAGCGGTGCTAACGGAGCTGATGGCGGATGAGGCGAGGTTTTGCGATATGAAAAACTCGGTGATGTGGTTCGGCGAGGAGGAGGCTGTGATAGAGTTTGAGCGCTAGGGAGCGCGGCTTGTAGCGAATAAATTTTGAAGTAAAGCAATTCTACGTGGCATTTGGGTTTTAAAACTATCAGAATTTTACGAGCTGGGCTTGCACAGCTGAAATTGCGGGTGCGGCTTACATAGATGAAATTTACGTACGCTATACAGATACTGCGCGGCCTTGATTATTTTCAGGCTCAACATATCTAAGCGGTGCGATATAATCTAATAAGCCTGGGTATCGGAGCAAAAAATGCCTAAAGGTGCATTACGCCTGCAGTTTTGGCATAGGCAAGCCTATTTCTAAGATAAAATTTAAAGGCTGGCAGTGTAAATTTTTTAAAATTTCTAAGCAGCAATGCGAAATTTTCAAAAGTTTTCTAGGGTGCGGCAAGATGCTTGTCGCGGGTTTGGTACTCGACAAAATATTTTACACACTAAATTATCGCTCTGATAAATCGCCATTGCAGAGGCTGCAGGTGCTTAAGACCTCAAGGATTAAATACGTTTTAGTCCTATTATAAATACTATAGCCGTGGACAGTCATATAGACATGCGAGTAAAAATTGAGGCAAGCCAGCCATAAAAATAATCTTGCAAGTAAAATTTTAATTTGTCTTTTTAAAATTCAGCTCAAAGCTCCGTTTAAAATTTTATTTAAAATTTTGCTTGGGATTTTGATAGAAATTTTGCAGGAATTTCGCCGCAAATTTCACAGCTATTATCAAAAATTAAAATTTTATCCCTCGCTTTTTGCTATAATTATTTTTAAAATTTAAAAGGAGCAAAAATGAAAATTTTAGCGTCGATTGCCGCACTAATCGTAGCAGTCTACTTGCTCGCGCAGATATTTTTCCCGCAGGCGATCTCGTTTGTCGGATGTGGCGTCGGTATGGCTAATTCGTGCGAAGACTATGGAGGATATTTGCTTGAGGAGCGCGATTATGAGGCAGCAAAAAAGCCATTTGAAAAAGCTTGTGAAGCGGGACTAGAAAATAGCTGTGCTATCGCGGGGGATTTGTATTACGACGAGCAAAATTTATATAAAACTACAAAAGATAAGGGCAAGTCCGCGCGGTTTTATTCCAAAGCGTGCGAGCTGGGAGCCGCCAAAGCTTGCTACAACGCTGCGATAATCTCTTATAAAAATGCCGATAAGAAAAATACGTTCGCATTTTTTGCCAAATCATGCGATTTGGGATTAGGCGAGGGCTGCTTGAACGCTGCGGTCGCTAGCTATGAAGAAAAAGACTATCAGGGCGCTCTTAAGTTTTTCCTAAAATCTTGCGATGCTGCTTTGGCGGAGGGATGCCAAAGGGTTGGACTAGCGTATTCAAAGAAGGAATTTGGCGAGCCGGATCTGGATAAGGCGATGATCTACTACGACAAGGCTTGCAAACTGGGAGCGGAGTTTAGCTGCAACGTAGTAGCCGCGATGAATAAAATAAATGCAAGCGAGGCTAATGCGACCAAATAGATGGCAGGGCTAGCTAGATAATACGGCGAGATCGAAATTAGTATAGAAATTTTGCGGAGCTTTATGGGATTTTATGGAATTTCGTGAAATTTTGTCTTTAAATTTTATTGCTGAGATTCCGCATATTGCGATAATGGCGATGGATAGCGATTTTAAAATTTCAGTATCTTGGAAGTTTAGAATTTAATCTATGCTGTGGATTTTATTGACAGAATTTTGACTTGTCATAGACTTATCCATCGCGATATAGGGATTTAATCATAATTTTAGTGCATCCCTGAAAGAGAAAAAATTGCGCAAACTAGCGAGTAGCTATGTAATCACAGCTGATATGGCAAAAATATCCGAAGAAGATCGCACGGGATAATTAATTTGCGAAGTAAATAAAATCAATTCACAAGGGAATGGGAATCTATCAATAAACAAGTAAAATTATTCATCGCAAAGTAAGCAAAATCGATCTGTAAATGGGCAGATCAAGCTTAAAACTAACTCGAAGTAGCCTGTAAATAGGCTAAATTGCAAGCAAGATAAATTTTAAGTAGGCATATTGTAAGAAAGTAAAATTTTAGATGAGATAAGTGGGATAAATCGATTTCAAATCACCGTAGAAGTTGGATGACGATCCTAATTTAAAGCCCCATTTTTCCGGGATTTAAGATGCCTTTTGGATCGAAAGCCCTTTTGATTGCGCGAAATAGCTCCATCTCTGCTGCGCTAAAAGCTAGTGGCATAAATTCCGCCTTACTTAGCCCGATGCCGTGCTCGCCGCTGAGCGTACCGCCAAGATCAACTGCAGCTTTGAAAATTTCGGTGATTGCGTCATGTCCGCGTCGCACTTGAGCTTCATCTTTTTTGTCGGCGACCATGACGTTGGTGTGGACATTGCCGTCGCCCGTGTGCCCGAAACAGGGCACGCGCACGCCGTATTTATCGCCGATGCGCGCGATACGGCGCAGTAGCTCGGGCAGCTGCGAGCGCGGGACGGTGATGTCCTCATTTAGCTTAAGCGTGCCGTAGATATTGATCGCCTGCGAGCAGTTGCGTCTCGCAAACCAAATGCCCGCACGCTCCTCTTCGCTTTCTGCGATGCGAAAGTCGCTCGCGCCGTTTTGAACGAAAATTTCTTTTATGAGTGCGAGCTCCTCCAAAAGCACTGCTTCTAAATTGCCGTCTGTTTCGCAGATCAAAATCGCGCCCGCATCCCTTGGCAAGCCTTTATGAAATTTCTCCTCGACCGCGGCTATGCACAGCGCGTCTAAAAATTCCATCGCCACGGGCGTGATACCGGCTGCCATTGTCTTATACACGGCATTCATTGCTGCATCTACGCTAGGAAAGACGCCCATCGCGGTCTTTTTAAGCTTTGGCATCGGGATGAGCTTGAGCGTGATTTCGGTAATGACGGCAAGCGCGCCTTCGCTTGCGATTAAAATTCCTACCACGTTGAAGCCTGCGACATCTTTTATAGTGCGTTTACCCGCTCGGATCACCTCTCCATTAGGCAGTACCGCACGCAGTGCCATTACGTAGTCTTTGGTGATGCCGTATTTTGCGGCGCGCATGCCACCGGAGTTTTCGGCGACGTTGCCTCCTAGCGTGGAATAATCCTGGCTTGCCGGGTCGGGCGGATAAAAAAGCCCGCGCGCTGCAGCTGCTTTTTGCAGATCGATATTTATGCAGCCGGGTTGGACTACGGCGAGTAGATTTTGCATGTCGATTTCTAGAATTTTATTCATATGTTTTTCAAATGCTAAAATCACTCCGCCGTTTGCGGCTAAAGATCCACCCGTAAAGCCGCTACCTGCGCCTCTTGGAACTACAGGGATTAAATTTTCGTTGCAGAATTTTAAAATTTGACTGACATCGTCCTCGCTTCGCGGGAAAAGCACGCCGTCCGGCAGACAGCGCCTTTTCGTCGCGTCGTAGCAGTATGCCGTGCGATGAGCCTCGTCAAAATAGGCATTATCCGCGCCTAATAGATTTGTAAAAAACGCTTGCGCAGCGCTATTCATCGCCGTCTAAGCCCAGCAAATAGCGGTAGTGTTTGTCGTAATCGCTGATCGGGCCATTAGTAAAGTCCCAAATGACGGTCTTTATCTCGCCCACGCGTGAGTAAAACGGCAGCTGATAATAAGCCACGCTGCCGCTAGCGAACGTACGCAAAGGCTTGAAGCTGCCGCAGTCGGCAAATACGCCTTGTTTATCCATCGCGATAAAAATCAGTCCGGCGCTGTTTTGCGCGCAAATTTTACGAAAATCGTCACGGCTGGGATTTGGCTTGTGATTGTAGCTAAGATAGGCGCCGCCAAGATCTGGGTGAATAAAATTTATATTAGGGAAAGCCTTGATAACCTGCTCGTAAATTTCAGCGTTAGGTGCGACGATTATGGCGCGGTCATAGAGGAAATTTAAGATCACTTTATCGCCGCTTGAGGGTAAAATTTTAGGCAGTGGCAGCGCCTCTTGAGCTAACATATCAAAAACCTCAAATCGCACCTTTGCCTTGCCTGCGCTTTTTTGCGTCACGACGGCACGTGCGATGATGGAGCTCGCGCCACTGCCAAAATTATGCATCACCACTCCGCTGCTGCCTACGGCAATCGTAGGGCTATCTGTGATCTCGCCCGAACCATCCTTTACGCTAAGGAGGGCGGTTTCGTATCGCGGCATATTAAATTCCGCCCCTATCGCCGCACTTAAAAATAGACCTAAAATAAGTAAAGCTTTTTTCAAAATTCTGCTCCTGAATAAAATTTCGGCTAATTATACATAAAACTTTGAAATTAGCGATAAAATTCCACGGTATTTACGAAATATAAGCGTTTTTTCGTTACAATCCCGCCTTAAAATAATATTTCAAAGCGGTTTTATATGACTAGAATTTTTATATTGCTTTTTCTGTGGATAGGCGTAGTTTTTGCGAACAACCCCAGCGTAGAGAAGTTTGCCTGGCCAGATGGCGTGAGTCTTCTGCAATTTATGGAAACCGCGGGCATCCCCGCATCTGTATATTACGACCTGGATAAAGAGGATCAAGAGCTTGCCGCTGAGGTGCGAGCGGGCGTGGAGTGTCAAATTTTGCGTGATCCAGCAGGTCGCGTCTCTCAGCTGTTAATCCCTGTCAGTGAGGAGCTTCAGATCCACATATACCGCGATAAATTCGGCACTTTTAGATTCGTTTATACTCCAATAGTTTATGAGGAAAACAGCTACTCTTTAGGAATTCAGATCGAAAGCTCGCCCTATCAAGATATCATCAAAGCTACGGGCAATGCAGCTTTAGCGAATGAGTTTATGCTTGTTTTTAAAAATGAGGTAAATTTTAAAAAGCTGCAAAAGGGCGATCGGCTTGTGATTCTGTATGAGCAAAAGACGCGCCTTGGCAAGCCTTTTGGCGGAGTAAATATCACCGCAGGAATGATCGAGGAAAATAAAAAGCCCAAATCGCTATATTTTTTCGATGATAAATACTACGACCGAAGCGGCAAAAAGGTCGAATCTTTTCTGCTAATTACGCCGCTTGTTTATACTAGAATTTCATCGTATTTTACCCCTAAAAGATTTCATCCGATTTTAAAGCGATATCGCGCGCACTTAGGCGTAGATTATGCAGCCCCCAAAGGCACTAAGGTAAATGCCGCAGGGGCGGGCAAGATTAGCTTCGTAGGGCGTAAAAACGGCTACGGCAACACCGTAGAGATCAACCACGGCGGCGGTATCAGTACGCTTTATGCGCATCTTAGCGGCTTTGCTAGCGGCACAAAAGCAGGCGTTAGCGTCAAGCAAGGTCAGTTAATCGCCTATGTGGGCTCGACCGGGCTTAGTTCGGGACCGCATCTGCACTTCGGACTTTATAAAAATAAGCAGGCTATAGATCCGCTTAAGGTAGTCAAGATTGAAAAAACGAACGTCATAAGCGCCGAAGAGCTTAAATTTAAAGCTCTCGTCAAAGATATGGACGCCAGAATGGCTGCGGCTAAAGACGGCTCGAAAAACCCTGCTAAATTTGAAAACTACGAGTCGCTTATCACGATAAATTAAGGCTGAAAATGGAAAATAAAGAGCAGCTGGACGACGTCGAGGAAGCTAAGGCGCTTCTTGATGCGCATCTAGGCGATACGCTTGAGCATGAGCTGAGTGCCGCCGATCTTACGGAGCATTTAAAAACTCTAAAAAAGCATGACGAAGAAAAATACGTAGAATTCTTAAAAAAGCTAGATCCTGAGGATCTTGCCGATGCTGCGCTTGAGATGCCCGAGCATATGCTCGAAGACGTCATCGAAACTCTACCTCACGAAAAGATCGTCAAAGCGATCGAGGAGCTCGAAAGCGACGATCAGGCAGAGCTTTTGCAAAACATCGGCGAAATCGACGAGGACAAGGCCGAGCAGATTTTCTATGGGCTTGACGAGGACGATCGCCACGATATTCTTACTATCTCCAAATATAGCGAAGATGAGGCGGGCGCGTATATGCAGACCGAGGTCTTTAGCGCTAGGCAGGATCAGACTCTGGGGCAGGCGGTCGAGATGCTGCGCGTTATGCGAGAAAAGGACGAGATCGAGAACGTCTTTCAGCTCTTCGTGCTCGATAAAAAGGGACATTTGCTTACTACCTTTTCGACGTCCGATCTGATTTTATATGATTTTTCGCTCACGCTGGAGCAAATTTCACAAAAATTCGGCGCCGAAAATAAAATCCACTTCGCCACCGATACCGATAAGATCGACGACGTAATCAAGGATTTTGAGGAGTTCGACCTTAACGTTATCCCCGTAGTCGATGCTAACGGCGTGCTCATCGGACGTATCACTGCCGATGATATCCACGATCTCATCCAAGAGCGCGCCACCGAGCAAATTTACAACCTCGCGGGCGTCGATGACGAAGCGGAGGACGATGAGACTACGATCTTTAAAGCAGGTCGCGCGCGCGCCTTGTGGTTGGCGGTAAATTTATGCACGGCGATCGTAAGCTCCACGATCATCGGGCTTTTTGACGCCACTATCGAAAAGCTGGTCGCGCTCGCCGTGCTTATGCCGATAGTCGCCTCCATGGGCGGCAACACCGGCACGCAGGCGCTTACGGTAACCGTGCGCCGCCTGGCCTTGGGCGAGATAGCGTTTAAAGACAAAAAGCAGGTTCTCTTTCGCGAGATCACGATCGCTTTCATAAACGGTCTTATCTTTGCCACGCTAATGGGGTTTGTGGCGTATTTTTGGTTCGGTATTAAGCTTTTGGGGCTGGTGATTGCGATGTCGATGGTGCTAAATTTAACTCTTGCGGGGCTTTTCGGCGCCGTCATTCCGATCACGCTTAAAAAATTAAATATCGATCCCGCCGTCGGCAGCTCCGTGCTGCTTACCACGGTTACGGACATCGTGGGATTTTTCAGCTTTTTAGGACTTGCGACGTGGATACTACTATAAAAAATTTCAAAATTTCCGAGCTTAAAAGCTCAAATTTCGTTAAACCATTTCGCCTAAATTTCGAAATGGATGGCGTGGCGCGCGCGTGGGACTGCGTCAAGGTGCACGATAGCGTCTCGATTTTGCTCTACCATACGCAGCGCGATGCGCTTTTGCTCGTCAAGCAGTTTCGTCCCAGCGTGTGGTTTTATCAAGAGGAAAATTTAATAAATTCGCCCGAGAAGGGCTACACCTATGAGCTTTGCGCGGGCATTTTGGACAAGGGTATCAGCGAGGAGCAAACGGCGATCGAAGAGGTGCTCGAAGAGACCGGCTATGCCGTGAAGGATCTGAGATTTATCACGAGCTACTACAGCGCCCTGGGCTTTGCGGCAAACCGCCAAATTTTGTACTTCGCGTGCATCGACGAATCTATGAAGCTAGGAGCCGGCGGCGGCGTGGATGGCGAGAATATCGAGCTTTTCTACCTGCCTGCAGCCAAAGCGCGAGAGTTTATGTTCGACGAAAAGATCGTGCGCGCGCCGGGGCTGATCTTGGCATTTCAATGGTTTTTGAGCGAGTTTAAAGCTTAGCGGCGAGATGGAATTTCGTGTGCCATCGCGCGTTTTTGCGTCTCGGCTTTAAATTTAAAGGACGGCGATGAGGGTTTTACTTAGGCTGTGCATTATCGCGGCGTGCCTTTATGCGGCGATCGCGGCGGGGCTTTATATCTTTCAGGAGCGGCTGATATTTTTGGGCGAGCCGTTAGATAAAAACTTCAAATTTAGCTTTGAAAATTCCGAATTTGCAGGACTTGTTAACGCTCCCGAGAGCGGCGAGTATTTAGACATACCGACGTCCGCTACGAAAAATAGCGCCTCTACAAGCGGCGTCGCGGACGAAAACGCTTCTGTGGAGGGTGGCGTAAAAGAAAGCGGCTCTGCAGCGGGCGAGATCAAAAATAAAAGCGCTCAAACTAGCGCCAAGCGCGTCGGCGAAAATACCGCTCAGGACGTCGCATTGGGCAATAACACAAACTCCGCTGCGATAAAATTTCAAGAGATCAATATCCCGTTTGAGAGCGGGTCGATAAACGGGCTGAAATTTAGCGCGGCAGAGCCTAAAGGCGCGATTTTGTTCTTCCACGGCAACTTCGGCGACGTGAGCGGCTGGGGCGCATACGGCGCGGATTTTGCGGCTTTGGGATACGATTTTTATATTTTCGATTACCCGGGCTACGGCAAATCGGACGGCAAAATTTCATCGCAGCAGCAGCTTTTTGCGAGCGCGGATGCGATGAGCCGTTACGTTTTAGCGCAGCATCCGCCAAGGAAGATCGCGATGATCGGCTACTCGATCGGAAGCGGCATCGCAGCACAGCAGGCTGCGAAGTGGGATGCGGCGCGGCTGATTTTGCTCGCGCCCTATTTTAGCTTCGAACGGCTTGCGCACGAAAAAATCCCCTTTGTGCCTAAATTTTTGATCCGATATAAGATTCCGACCGCGGAATTTTTGCAAGCGGCACGCGGCACGCAGATCACGCTCATACACGGAGCCGCAGATGAGCTAATACCGGTGCAGCACTCAAACGATCTTGCGGGATCTCTTAAGGCGGGCGATCTATTTTACGAAATAGCCGCCGCGCCGCATAATGGGCTGCTGGCAATGCCCGGTATTTGGGAAATTTTAAAAAAGAGGCTGCAATAATTTAGCGGAGCTCGGCGTAAAATTCTACGCAGAATCGACCGCTAAATTTTAAAATTTTACGTAGAATTCCACGCGGGCTCGGTCTCCGCAAAATCGCATGAAATTTTATAGCGGCGAAACACGGCGCCAAAAACGAGGCGTAATTTCAAATCAAAATTTATGTGCCGTTGGCATAAGTATAGAGCCGACTTTGTAGCGTTAAATTCTTTTTGGCGCGCACGTGCCGTAAATTTAAAGCTAAAATTTGCGCCAGACCGTGACGCCATATATTTTAGCTGAAATAAAGTTCTGTGAAATTTTATCCCGCGGACATTTATAAATTTCAAGTCTAAATTTTATATTTGCGCGGAAGCGACGCCGTATTTTATCCGTGTAGAATTCTGCCGCGTAAAATTTTATCTAGCGAAATTCTGTTTCGTAAAATTCTATCTTGTAGAATTTTAATTCGCCGCGCTCAAATTTTATTCGCCGCTCTGAAATTTATCCCGCAGCGCCTAAATTTCTCCCGCTCGTCGCGCTTTACCCAAATTTATATTTAGTTGTTGTAAAATGCGTTTTTAAAAGGATTTTAGCGGTTTGTGATATGAGTATTTTAGAGTTTACGGAGTGCGTAGGCATCGCTTCGGCGGCGCTTAGCGGGTTTTTATTCGGCGTAAAGAAGGGCTGCGATTGGCTTGGGATCTTTATCGCGGCGTTTTTGACTGCGCTTGGCGGCGGGATCATGCGCGACACCTTGGTAAGCCGCGAGATCTACTCATTCACGCACTATGCGCCCGTAACCATCGTGCTTGCGGTAAGCGCCGTAGCCATTTTTGCCAAACTTTACGAGAACCGTGATTTGGAGGGTAAATTTTTATTTATTCTAACCGATGCGATCGATGTCGTAAGCTTTTCGATCGTCGGGGCGATGGTTGCGCTAAGCTATAATCACAACGTTTTCGGCGTGGTACTGATCGCGTTTTGTAACGGCGTGGGCGGCGGCATCTTGCGCGACGTGCTGCTGAACGAAGTGCCGTGGTTTTTGCATACGGGGCTTTATGGCACGATAAGCATGGGCGTGGGCTTAATATATTTCGTGCTTGATGGATTGGGGCTTAGCGGCGCCTTTTCGGTGATTATTTTGCTGGTTTTGGGAGTTGCGTTTCGCATGGTAGCTTATTACAAATCTTGGCATCTGCCTAAAGTGGAGTACAAACAATGAACTATTTAATGGATAATTTTGCGCGCGTAAACGTAGCGCTGGTAAGAGGCGAGGGCTCGATAGTCTATGACGAAGCGGGCAAGGACTACGTGGATTTTGGCGCGGGCATCGGCGTAAACTGCCTGGGGCACGCAAACGAGATCGTGCTGGAGGCGATCGGCACGCAAGCCGCGCAGATCATCCACGGCTCAAATATCTATAGAATTCTGCCCCAAGAAGCCCTGGCTCAAAAGATTAGCGAGCTTTTGGGGTATCGCAGCTACGCGGTGTTTTGCAACTCCGGCGCGGAGGCGAACGAAGCGGCGATCAAAATGGCGCGTAAATACGGCACCGTAAATTTTCCTAATAAAAAATTTGAAATTCTAACTCTGCGAAATTCTTTCCATGGCCGCACGCTAGCGACGCTACAAGCTACCGGGCAGGAGAAATTTCATCCGGAAATTTTTGCGCCCTATATGCCCGGGTTTAAATTTTTCGACGATATCGAGGAGATCATCGCGCATATCGATGAAAATAGCGTCGCCGTGATGATCGAGCTAGTCCAGGGCGAGGGAGGTATCAAGCCTCTGGATAAGGCGAGCGTGCAAAGGCTGGCGGCGGTTTTGAAAGAGAAAAAGCTGCTTTTGATCACCGACGAGGTGCAGTGCGGCGTATATCGCACGGGCGAGTTTGCGACGTCGCAAATTTACGGCATCCGCCCCGACATCATCACCTTTGCCAAAGGGCTTGCGGGCGGCGTGCCGATCGGCGCGTGCGTGGCGCAGCAAAACATTTTCGCTCCGGGCGAGCACGGCAGCACCTTCGGCGGTAACTTTTTGGCGACCTCTACGGCGCTTGCGGTGCTTTCGCAGCTTCAGTTTTTAAAAGCGAGCGGTAAGCTTGATAAGACTATAAAAAGATTTATCAAAAAACTAGACGGGCTCGCTGCAGACTATCCTAGCCTGATCGAAAAGCGCGTGGGGCTCGGTCTGATGCAAGGCCTCGTGCTGCGCGATGAAAAAAACTTGGGCGAGATCTTTAACAAAGCCCTGCAAAACGGACTTTTGATCCTAAAATCTGGCAAGCGCACCCTTAGATTTTTGCCTGCGCTAAATATCAAAAAACCGGAGATCAAAGAGGGCTTTGTGCGCCTACGCAAGAGCCTGGACGAGATAGTGCGGGCGTGAAATTTAGCGATTTTTTCGAGGGCTGGCTAAACGAGAGCTACTACGCAAATGGCGCTAAAATCGGCAAGAGCGGCGATTTTTACACCGCTGTGAGCGTAGGGAGCTTCTTTGGGATCTGCATCGCGCGCGAAATTTTACGCTTAAGCGCGGATTTTAGCGCGACGCAAGAGTTAAGCTTAGATGCGGCGGCAAGCCCAATTGCATCGCGGCAAAATTTTGCGGCGGCGTGCGAGTTAAATTCAGATGTCGCGCTTGCAGAAAAACCGCAAAATAGCGCTAAAATCGCTATCGTAGAGATCGGCTCGCACGACGGGCGGCTGCTTTGCGATATAGCGCAGGCGATTTTTACATTAGGCGGTGCGGCGGCGCTTGATAAATTTAGCTTTGCGATTATCGAGCCGCACGAGCGCCTGCGCGAGCTACAGCGAGCGAGCTTTGCGGAGAGCTTCGGCGACGAAATCGCGCTAAAGCACTTTGCAAGTGCGCATGAGGCGAAATTTAAAGATGCGATCTTTGTGGCAAACGAGCTTTTCGACGCCTTTAAATGCGAGGCGGTGGACGGCGAAAATATGCTTTTTATCGAAAGCGGCGCGGCAAAATTTGCCCCCATAAAAGAACGCGAAATTTTAACCCTCGCGCGCAGATTCGGTATATCGCGCGGCGAAATCCCGGTCGGATACTTTCGCTTCGCCCGCGAAATTTGCGCTAGTGCGCAGCGGTTTTATTTCATAGCCTTCGATTACGGACAGATGGGCGCTAGCGGCGATTTTAGCCTGCGGATTTACCGAAACCACGAGGTTTTTAGCTTCTTTGAGGTGAAAAACTTGAGCGATTTTCACGGCAAGAGCGATCTTACCTACGACGTAAATTTTGAAATTTTGCGTGCTGCGTTTGAGGACGTGGGCGCCGTGACGGCGGATTTTAAAAGACAGATCGCGGCTCTCATAGACTTCGGCGCGGTCCAGCTTTTAGAGCTTTTTATGCAAAAAAGTGGCGAGAAGGGCTATCATAACGCGCTTTTGCAGTTCAATCACCTGCGCGCTGAGTTTGGCGAAAAATTTAAGATGATAAAATTTAAAAAGGGGCTTTGATGAGAGCTTTTATCGATTGCGACTGCGAAATTTTGCAAAAGACGCTGGAGTTGTTTTTAAAAGGTCATGCTACAAGTGCGCAGGATTGCGACTTTGTGATAAGCGATGAGCCGCAAAGCTCGGCAAAACCGCTATTTTTGATCGGCGAGGGCGGAGATTTGGCGCTACCGTTTTCCAAGCAGATGTTATTATCGACGCTAGAGGATTTTCAAAGCTCGCTACGGGTAGATCTTAGTGGATACGACGCGGCGGAAGTTGAAATTTGCGCGCTATTTGATGAGTTTAAGGCAAGAATCATCGAAATTTTAAGAAGGCAAAATGGCTAAATTTTCCAAATCTGGCGGCACGCTCTTTACGCAAATTTCAAGCGGCATCTATAAGGGCAAAAAGCTCGCTCTGCCCGCGCTTTCTAGTACGCGCAGCACGAAAAGCATCGTAAAGGGCTCGTTTTTCGATACTTGGCGGGTGGAGTTGCGCGGCGCGGCGTTTATCGAGTGCTTCGGCGGTAGCGGCGCGATGGCGCTTGAAGCGCTAAGCAACGGCGCAAAAAACGTTTATGCGATCGAAAAGGACGCCGCCGCGCATAAAATAATGCGGAAAAATTTCGAGCTTTTCGGGCTCGGCGCAAATACGATTTTGGGTGATTGCTTCGAACGACTGCCCCAAATTTTGCACGATCTGCAGGCGGATATGAACGGACGCTCGGGCGCGAATTCGCCAAATTTAAGCGGCAACAATTTCAAAAACCGCACTGCCGACGCCGCCTGCTATAAAAATTTAAGCAGCGAAAAAGAGGGCTGTCGCAAAAGCTTTAATAGCGTAGAGCGGGGCGAGGACGGATACCGCGCCGAGCAAAGCGTAGAAGCGCAAAGCGGCGTGAAATATTTGGCAAAATATGGCACGCGAAGCAGTATGTATGACAGAGTGCAAAATAGCGCACAGAGCGGCGCAAATGGCGATTATGCGGGCGCTTCTAGTATA
Organism: Campylobacter sp.; assembly: GCF_019423325.1. Classification (NCBI taxonomy): domain Bacteria; kingdom Pseudomonadati; phylum Campylobacterota; class Epsilonproteobacteria; order Campylobacterales; family Campylobacteraceae; genus Campylobacter; species Campylobacter sp. The sequence continues at coordinate 338,779 of NZ_JAHZBQ010000001.1, forward strand.
AAATACTGCGTAAATTCGCTAGCCACGGATGCCATGAGCTTTAGCAAAAAGTTTGACGATAACTGCGCTTCGGAATACAACGCGAGCGGCACCGAGACCGCTAATTGCAACTTAAATTTAAGCTCAAAATGCAGCGAGAGCTCTAATTTTGGTGTAAATCACGGTGCGGGCTTAGACGTGAGCTGCGAAGAGAAAAAAAGCTTAAATTTAGGCGAAAATTTTGATTCTAGCTGCAGAAAAAGTTTACATTCAAGCGCAAATTTCGTCTATGATTCAAGAAAAAATTCCACTGCGAATTCTGACGGCAATTTTGCCGCTAGCTGCAAAGAAAATTCGCGCCCAAACGTAAATTTAACCCGCGGTTCAAGAAAAAATTTCGACGTTAACTCCCGTGAAAATTTCGCCTGCGATTTAGGCGAAAGCCCTGCTGAAAATTCTAGCGAAAGCCATACCGCAAATTCCAAAGAAAATTCCATCTCCGATCCCGTGCGCAGAGTGTTTGTATATCTGGACCCGCCGTTTGCGATCAGACAGGGCTTTGGCGAGATTTACGAGCGCGTGTTGGCGCTGATAGCGCGCCTGGGCTCCGTGCAGTGCGAGCTGCTAATCGCGATCGAGCATATGAGCGAGCTTGAGCTGCCGCTTAAAATCGGCGATTTCGTGCTGCTTAAATCACGTAAATTCGGCACCACGACGATGAGCTACTACGCAAAATGAAAAGCTTAAAGCAGATTTTGGATTACTACGCCGATTTGAAAAATTGCGACGCGGATCTTTTCGGCGCACCCGATCCGCTGCAGGTCGCAAAGGGACATCGAAACGACGTCGTAGCGCTTATTTGTGCGCTGTTTGCTTACGGGAGCGCGGCTCAAATTTTAAAATTCCTCCGCTCGCTTGATTTTTCGCTTTTGGACGCGAGCGATGAGCGCATTGGTGCGGAGCTTGCGGGCAAAAAGTATAGATTTCAAAGCTCGCGCGACGTCGCTGAAATTTTTATAACTTTAAAGTGGCTTAAAAACAGCCTTAGCATCGAGGAGAGCGTGCTTTGCGGCATGCAAAAAAGCGGACGGATCGAGGATGGGATAAATTTTTTAATCGGCGAAATTTACAGATTAAATCCCTACCGCAGTCCGGGATATGAGTTTTTTTTCGGGCGCGGCTTCTCGCAAAAGCCCACATCGCCGTATAAGCGCTACAATCTTTTCCTACGCTGGGCGGTGCGCGACAGCGACATCGATCTGGGGCTGTACAAAAAGATTGAAAAATCGCGCCTCCTCATCCCGCTCGATACCCACACGCATAAAGTTTCGCTTAAGCTTGGGCTGATCGATCGCAAGAGTTACGATTTCGAGGCGGTTTTGCAGCTTACGCAAAGCTTAAGGCGCTTCGATCCGAGCGATCCCATCAAATACGACTTCGCGCTGTATCGTCTCGGACAGAGTGGCGAGATAGATAAAATTTTACCCGAATTAGCCGCAAATTAGAACAAAACCGCGGAGTAAGTCGGCGGAATTTTACTTAACACGAGCGATGAAATTTTATGGAGATTCAATGCGGGTACACGGCGGAATTTTGCGCTGTTTTGCTGCATAAGTGGAGCTGGCTTTATGGATTTGCCGTGCGTCTTGAGTACAGCGTGCCGAAATTTTATAGAATTTTGGTAAAAGATCGCTTCATAAAATTCTATAAATTTTAAAAATAGCCTCGCTGAATTGTAGGACTTATCTTGCGAAATTTAGGTAAAATTCCAGTAATTTTCGCTGCTTAAATTTTATGAAATTTTGCAGCTCGCGCACGACGCGATAGATTGCATGGAGCTAAAACGGCAATCGCGCAGTAAATTTCATAAAATTTAAGCGGGAGCCATGCGGCAAAATCTGCTAGAATTCCGTGGATTTTTTTGGATTTTATGGAATTATAACAGGCGCCCGTATGCACTTTGCGACGTATGAGCGGTTTGCGATCGTAATTGCGAGAATTCTGACAGGCGTTCATAGCACGTGCCTGCGTGATTTGAAAAAAAAAGGACAAAAATGGAGCTTGAACTTTGGCAGTTTGCGGTGCTTTTTGCGGCGGCATTTTTCGGCGGATTTATAGACTCGATCGCTGGCGGCGGCGGACTGATCTCGCTGCCTGCGCTGCTTGCCGTGGGCGTTCCGCCGCATGTAGCGATCGCCACAAATAGATTTCAAGGCAGTTTCGGAAGTTTCACCGCCGCTTTAAATTTCATCCGCAAGGGTTACGTCGATGCGGCGGAGATCTTGCGCGGCGTGGTTTTTACGTTTATCGGCGGACTCGTCGGCGCTTATGTCCTGCTTCTAGTCGATGCGAAATTCCTAAACTACCTCATTCCGATCCTGCTGCTGGCGCTTTTGCTTTATATGATTTTTTCGCCAAACCTAGGCGAAGCGCCCGCAAAGCCCAAAATGTCAAAAAAGAGCTTTTACGCGATTTTCGGGCTTGTTTTGGGCTTTTACGATGGGTTTTTCGGTCCCGGTACGGGCTCGTTTTGGACGTTTGCGCTCGTAGGAATTTTAGGGCTTTATATGAAAAAGGCGGTCGCGCACACGAAGGTTTTAAATTTCACCTCAAACATCGTCTCTTTGGGCGTTTTTATCATCGGCGGGCAAATTTTGTGGCTCGTCGGAGCGGTGATGGCAGTCGGACAGATCGCGGGCAGCTTCGCAGGCTCAAGCCTAGTGATGCGATGCGACGTAAAATTCGTGCGCAAGATGCTTCTATTCGTCGTTGCCGCTACGATTTTAAAGTTACTTTACGGACTGATCGCAAATTGATGCAGACCGATTGAAGGCCGATCATAGGCTAATCTTAAGCCAAAATCATAGAATTTTATACAGGATTTCGTATAAAATTTCGCGTAAAATTTTATGAGTCCTGGTCGATCTATTCGATAAAGCTGATCTTACTGCCGCAGTAGCGCAGATCTTGTTGTAGGGTCGCGTCAGTCTCGCTTCGATGGCGTCGATTATATCGTAGCATTGTGCTGATCTTGTCGCGACTACGCTAATTTTCCGCTGCTGCGATGTTGATTCTATTGGCGTTACGTCGGAGGCCTCGCTTGTCGCGAGGTCTTTGATTTTATTATTTTGGCGGCGCTGATTGCTCCGCTACATCGACAACTTCGTTGCTGCGCTTGCTACTGCGAGGATTTTAATTGCGTTGCGCGGTATCGCACTGATTTTTTATGACGGCGCTGTTCTTTCTGCTGCGATGGTAGCAATTTTGGCGCTGCTTTTACCGCCCCGCCGCCCGTATCACTACCGTGGGCGGGCTCGGTTTGGCTGTCGCGACATTGATGGTCTTGATGTGCAAGGATTTGATTTGCTGTACAACGATGCCGATGAAGTTTCGTTCATTCACATCGACTAAATTTAGCCACACTGCCCGTATCTATTTCGTCGTATCGCCATGCATTAATTCGGTGCCGCTGATAGAGTTGTCGTATTGCCGAGCGCGCGGCGTTATCATGTCCGCATTGATGAAATTTAATCGGGCACCGTCACGCACGCCTCTTTCCCGCTTACTTGCCTTTTAAAATACACGCCACCTTAGCGAGCCGTTTTACTCGCCCTGCGCTCGTGCCCACAGTTCAACCATTTGCTGTGCAGATTCGCCGCCGTGCTCGTACAGATTAAATTTAGCCGCACTTTCACGTGCTGTTTTGTTACGTCCGTTAGCTCTTTTAAATTTGCCGTTTCGCCGCCACGGCTTGTTATTTCGCGCTAGCTTCTCGCATATTGTCCGCTGTATTGTGCGATAAATTTAACCGCACCGCTGCGTTTGCCGTTTCATTCTGCTATCGTAGGCGAAATTTTGTCCATCCATGCCATTTAAATTTGTCGCATTACCGCGTATCTGTTTCGCCTCGCCCACCGAAATTTAGCCAACCTCTCGCGCCAATTAAATTTTATCGCACCCGCCGCATCCGCAATTTTAGCCGCCCGCTCGCAAAATTCCGCCGCCTAAAACAAAGTTAAAATATTTTGCGATAAAATGGGCAAAATTTTTCACAAAGGATTTACTATGCAGATCATCTCGACTCCCGATGCGGCGCAGGCCATCGGGCCGTACTCTCAGGCGATCAAGACGGGCGGACTCATCTTTACCTCAGGGCAGATCGCGCTTAAGCCTGACGGCGAGTTTGTCGCGGGCGGCGTGGAGGCGCAAACGAGGCAAGTTTTGCAAAACCTCGCCGCGATCTTGAAAGAGGCGGGCGCGACGCTGCAGGATGCCGTCAAAACGACGATTTTTCTGGCCGATATGGGCGATTTTGCCGCGGTGAACGAGATATACGCAGCGGCGTTCGGCGAGCACAAGCCGGCTCGCAGCACGGTGCAGGTCGCCAGACTCCCCAAAGGCGCGCTTGTGGAGATCGAAGTAATAGCGCTGGCTAGGGCTTAGCGCTAAATTTAGATCGCTAAAACTCTGCCAGTTCGCGTTTGCGGTTAAAATTTATACGCGGGCTGCTCGAAATTTTAAACGGCTCGCTTTGGTTTTGAAGCCGAGCGTGCTTTTAAATTTAGATTTTCAAAGCCGCGCCAAACGCCCGCGGGTTTATGTAAACAGCGCGTTTTAGTGCTGCTAAGGCGTTAAAATTTCTCGCTCGAAACGGGATCAAAATCATAGAAAAACTTATTCAAAAATCTAAAAATATCGCAGCCGTGGGGCGCAGCGACATAGAGCCAGCATGGATCGCGCAGGCGCAGCGGCGGCTAGGCTTTGCGCTGCCTGAGAGCTACAAGCAGATGCTGCTAAGATACGCCAGCGTGAGCGCGGCGGGGACGGAGCTAAAAACGATCGCGCCGCCCGAGTTCGCGGGTAGCGCCGACGCCGACATCTGCTACACGTATAAGATAAATCTCAAAAACGGGCTATTCGCCGCGGACGAGCTCGTGTTTTTGCAGCTAGAGGACGAGGAGTATTATTTTAAAATTTCGCCCGCAAGCGACATAGCGGATGGCTCGTCCAACACGGCGCGCGGCAAGACGGCGGAGAGTACGAGCGGCGAAGCCATGGGCGCGACGGTGCGTGATACAGTCGTTGCGACGGTAGCCGACGGTGCAGAAAACAGGGCATCGGACGACGAAGCGCGTGCGGAGCGATCGCCGGATGCGGCGCGCGATATGAATGCCGAAGCGCCAGATGAAACGACGTGTAAAACAGCGGGCGCAACAACAAGCGAGGCGGCAGATGAGGTGGCAAGTGGAGCAACGAAAGAGATAGCGAGCGAGCGGGCAGATGACGCGCCGTGCGAATACAAAGTCTATGTGCGCGACTACGCGGAGGGCGAGGATAGGCTTTTCGCAGACGATTTTTACGGGTTTTTGGAAAAATTTTAAGACGAAATTAACGCAAAATCAGGAGAGGCGAAATGGGACTGTTTGGCATTTTTAAAAAGGATAAATTTGACGTCGATATGCGCTCGGACGGCATTTTCATTGGCGGCGTAAACTGTGAGTTTGATCTGGCTAAGCTTAACGAAGCTTTGGGGCAGCCGCGCGTGATCGATGATGGGGAGGGCAAAAGCCGCTATTTTTGGGATGAGGCGGGAATTTTCGCCTTCGTGCGCGCAGGAGAGCTCGCAGAGCCGAAGCTTACCGAGATAATTTTGATGCTTGAGGTCGCAAAGGGCGTGCAGCACGAGGTTCCGCGCGAGCTATACGGCGGCGCGTTCACGCTAGAGGGCAGGTCGCCGCTTGAGGCCGTGCCGGAGCAGGAGCTGCGCGGCGCATATATATTTTTGGAGCTTAGCTTAGGCAAATTCGAAGTCTCGCTAGCTCTTTCCGAGGCCGTGCAGGAGCGCATAGGCGCGATGGATTTTGCCGAGCGCTTCGCTAAGCGCGACACCGACGAGATCGCAGACATCGTGCGAGCTGCGAAAATGCCGATAGGGCGCGTCTGCATCAATCAGAAGGCAAAAAAGGTAAAGCACAAGCCGAGCGATAAATTTAAGCTTCCGCGCGCGGCGGGCGAGACGCTAGCGTTTAAAAATTTCAATTTCAAAATCGCCGTAATGAACGAGCTGATGTATCAAAAAGCTCTGCTGGAGCCCAAATTTAACGTGTTTGAGTACTGCGAGGAGCGCGGCATCGATCCGTACGCGGACTTCGGCGCCCTGCCGCAAGCCAAAAAGTGGTTTAAGGACTATCCGGTCCCCGCAAATTTGGCGGAGCAGGTGAGCGAACTCTACCTTGACGGCGGAAACGAAATTTACCTGCAAATCGCGCCTGATTGGGACGGCGAGGACGAGCTTTTCGATATCAAAAACATTGACGCTGCCGAGCTTGCGCCCTTCGTTAATCTTAAGAAAATCGAAACGACCGGCATCAGCATATCAAAAAAGGCGCAAAAAGCATTAACGGATGCGGGAATTACGATAGTTGATTGAGCGCAGAAGTGGACTTTGAGCTATACGGGTGCGGTTTAAAAAGCTAAAATAGGCTTTTGAGCTACGGTGCGCGCTTTTAAAGGTCGTAATTGTTGCCGCGCCGCGGAAAATTCCACGCAAAATTCTACTTATAGCGAGCGCTATGAATGAACTTTGAAAGGCGCTTGGCGAAGTATCTGACATGTCTAATTTGGCGCGCGTTAAAAGCTTAGGAGCTCGTTTTGCAGCATACATAAGAGCTGCGTCGCTAAATGCGCAAGATGAGAGTGTCACGCGAGTAAAAATAGTTCGCTTTTTGCTTTTTGGCTTTTATGGAAAATTCACTGCGCAGCAAGAGAGTTAAATTTACCGCTTTTAAATTTTAAAATTTACAAAGAGCGGCGCGCGCGGCTTTTAATGTGCGATTAAATTTAGATTTCATAGCGGCTTAAATTCTAAGTGCGGTTGAATTTGCGTCTTTAATTCTGCTTGCAGCCTGTATCATGCCGCAAAACATGGTGAGAGAATAGATCGTTTGCGTGCGTGAGGCGAGGATTAAATTAAAATTCCAGCTTTGAAATTTAACCAAATTTAGGGCTCGCACTTAAGAAGTAGTTTTGCGCGCTGATACCGAAAGCCTAGAAGATGTTTTAAATGCTCAAAGTCGAGAAAGTATTTTGCAGGCTAGCACGCAAGAAAGCGTTTTTAAAATCCGTACCAAGAGAGCGTTTTAAAACTAACAAGACGCGGCACTACTTGCTGGTTTTATTACGTCGCTTCGAGGCTAAATTTCATAGCCGCATAAAGCTGTCGTCGTAGCCGCCTTCTAGCTTGCGGCGCATGTCCTCGCGCCATTTTGGCGTAAGCGTCGCAAGCCGGTTAAATTTTGCTAACAGCCCTTCATCGAGGCGATCGCCGTAAAATAGACGGTTGAGCTCCATCACGCTCATCATAGCGGGGTCGCGCTCTACGACGTAGATCTCGTCGCTCGCGCGGCACGAGCCCGCCTCCAGCACGCGGTAGTACCAGCCGGTAAGCCCGCTGCGCGCGATTTCCGCCGTCATCTCCGCGTTGCCCCAGCGCATTGAGAGCTTGTAGCAGGGCTTGCGCGGCTGGCTTACTTGCAGCACCAGCGAGCCTATGCGGTGCACATCGCCGATGCATACGTTTTGCTCGTGTAGTTCGCTGATCGTGAGGTTTTCGCCCATTGCGCCGTAAGCTAGATTTTTAAGCCCCAAAAATCTCTCCCACGCGGCGTAATTTTGCAGCGAGTTGGCAAAAATTGCCTTTTCCGTGCCGCCGTGATGCAGCGTGTCGGCTACCGCGTCGCCCTCGAACCCAAGCTCATTCGCGCGCACTTCGCCCGCTCTGGCTTGCTTGAATATCGCCGTCTCCCAGCGTTTTTTTAGAGGCTGCGTAGCGCGCTCGTCGCCGTAAGCGCGCGGCTGTCCGGTCAGTAATGCCTTTAAAATTGGCATTTTTTGCTCCTTAAAATTTGCATCCGTTCTCCTTAGATCATAAAATTTAGGCAAGAATTTTAGCTTGAAAAGAATTTTAAAATTCTAAATTTTGCGGCGATTTTGCGCTAAATTTCAAGTGCGAGCTTGAAATTTAGCGCGCGGCGTTATTTGTAGTCGTTTGCGTCGTAGCTTTTGCCGTCGTTAAAGTCGCTCAAAAGCCGCACGACGACGGGACTAAGCAGGATGATTGCGATTAAGTTTGGGATCACCATCAGTCCGTTAAACATATCGGCTAGCCCCCAAACTAGGTCGATCTTTTGCACGCTTCCTATGAATACGAATGCGACGACTAAAATTTGCAAGAGCTTGACGAATTTTGCGCCCAGGAGGTATCGCACATTGATCTCGGCGAAGTAATACCAGCCCAAAATCGTGGTAAATGCGAAGAAAAACAGGCAGATCGCCACGAAGCCGTAGCCGCCGCTGCGACCTAAAATTTGCGATCCGAAGGCTTCTTGCACCAGCGAGATGCCCGAAAATACCGCCTTGCCGTTTTCGAAAGTGACTACGTCGGTGCTAAGCACCACGAAAACGGTGATATTAAGCACGATGAATGTATCGACGAAAACGCCCATTATGCCGAGCACGGCTTGATCTACGGGGTGTTTGACGTTCGCCGCGGCGTGTGCGTGCGGCGTCGAGCCCATGCCCGCTTCGTTTGAAAAGAGCCCGCGCGCGATGCCATATCTCATTGCAGTGGCGATCGTAGCGCCCGTAGCGCCGCCCCAGGCAGCGGATGGATCGAACGCGGCTTTGAATATCAGCGCGATGACGGATGGAATTTTATCGAAATTTGAGCCGATGATGACGAGACCCACCAGCACGTAGCAGATCGCCATTAGTGGCACGACCTTTTCTGCTACGCGTGCGATCGCTTTGACGCCGCCGAAAAAGATGACGCAGCAGATGAGCGCCAATGCTGCGCCGCTCACCCACTTCGGGATTCCAAATGCACTGCTAAAGCCGTCTGAGATGGAGTTTGCCTGCACCATATTGCCCATGAAGCCCAAAGCAAAGATGATGGCCAGCGCAAAAAACGCCGCTAAAGGCTTGGCAAAGGGGCTTTTAAGTCCGCGGCTGATGTAAAACGCGGGCCCTCCGATCATATGTCCGCTGTCGTCCTTGGTGCGGTAAATTTGAGCCAGGCAGATCTCTGCAAAGTTCGTTGCCATGCCTAAAAACGCCGCGCACCACATCCAAAATATGGCGCCCGGTCCGCCCATTACTAACGCGGTGCTGGCGCCTACCAGGTTGCCCGTACCGACCTGCGCCGCGATTGCCGTGGCGACGGCTTGGAACGAGCTCATACCACTTTTGCCCGCAGCCTCGCCGTGCAGGGAGAAGTTGCCGAAGAGCTTGCGCGCGCCCATTCTAAATTTAAAAATCTGCACCAGGTGCAAACGCGCCGTAAAATACGCGCCGGTGCCGCAAAGTAGGGCGATTAGAAAGTACGGACCCCACAAAAAGGAGTTGATTGCGTCAATTGTGGCGGTGAGTTTGTCGAGAAAATTTTGCATGATCTTTTCCGTGAATTTAAGATGCGAAAATATATTTTAAAAACTCTTAAATTCCTATAAATCGAGGTAAATTTAAGCAAAATTTTAAAGCGTTTTTATAATTTTACTCAAGCATTAAGCAAAGCGGTATGTGCTGTTTGCTCTGCATGCCAGCTTGCCAGATAAGCAGCTTAGAATTCGCGCCTTAGCTGTCGAAATTTGAAAAGCAATCAACTGAAATTTTTAAGCCTATTCATCACCGCCGATTTTGAAAACGAACATCTTGCACGCGTTGCAAAAAGCGGGGATTAGGCTAAAGAGGCGCCCTTTGAGGCTCCAGTGGCTTTTATACATTTTTAGCATCGCGGCCTCCCTGACGAATCTGATATGCGCGCTATCCCAGTCCTGCACCTCCGCGCCGCCGCCGATGCCCATTTTAAAGGGCGCGTTTTGCATGTGCCGCATCGCGTCGTGGCGTTTGGAGTCGAATTTTCTTACCGAAAACTCGCTCATAAAGTCGCTCAGCACGTAGCCGCTAAATTTTTGCGAAAGCGCGATAAAAAATTTTTTAAATTCCTCCTTTTCAAAATACATACTCACGCCCTCTAAGATGAAGATGTAGCCCGCGCTGCCGTGCTTTGCGACCAGCTCGTCCATCCACGATGGATCTAGCATCGAGTAGGGCAGGCTGAAGTTATTCTTTGCTTTGGGCAGCAGCGCATCGCGCACGGCTATGACGTCGGGCAGATCGAGATCGTAAAATAGGGCGCTCGGTAGGGCTTTTTGCAATCTAAGCGGGCGAGTGTCGAGCCCGGCACCGAGCTGCACGATGATAGGGTGATCAAGCTCCGCTGCGAGCCGCAGCGTCTCGTCGTCGAAAAATTTCGCGCGGATCACGGTGCCCGTTTTGCTAAGGCGCGCGTCGTTAAATTTCGCAAAATCATAATCGATCTGTTTGACCGCGGCGCTTGAAAAGGGATCGTTTAGGATCGGATCCGCGTCTTTGAAATCCAAATGGCGCATATAGACATTGATTAGCAGCGTCTCGGAGACGTTATCTTTAAAATTTAACTTTTGCATGAAGTTTTCTTTCTTGCGGTATTATCGCGAGTAAAATTCCGCTTATTTTTAATATGCATTATTATATCCTTGCTAAATAAAATTTCAATAAAATGATATGAATTTTTATTTAGAGGTAGAATTTTAAATTCGCGCCGCGGGTTTCGGCTATAATATTGCCGCGTAAAGTTCAATTAATTTTTGAAATTTTACGCTATGTAAAGCGCGGGCGAAATTTAGAATTTTAAAAGCTATAAAATTTATTAGCTTAGGCGACCTAGATGCGCAGCCATAGCGCGGATGGTAAATTTCATCCGCGCAGCTTTATCTTTGTCTAAATATTTCATTGTATAATTCTTAGCTTTTGGAGGTTATATGGAAAAATCGCGGCTGGGACTACTGCAAACCGAGGCTATCGCCACGCTTAGCGACGAGGAGCTTGCAATGTTCGAGCACCAAGTCATCAAAAAAGGCTATGTTTTTTATAGCGAGGCGCCTAAAGTTTTTATTTTTAAAAGCGGGCAGGCGAAGCTTTCGTTTTTTGAAGACGGCGAAGAATTCATCATCAACTACCTAAACAAGGATAATATCACTATTCTTAATGAAATTTGCGCACTTGAGTTTTTAGAAGACAGCGAGATTTATACGATCGATGCGAGCGGACTCGGGGAGATCTTGGCAAATCGCAGCTTTTGCGAGGCGTATATAAAAATTTTAACCGAAATAATACTACTGCAGCGCAAAATCACTCGCTCCATTCTTTTTGAAAATGCAAAAGGGCGCATCGCGAGCTTTTTGATCGAGCTTGCAAACGAGCAGAATTTTCATCAAAACGGCTACAAATACGTCTTTTTGCCCTTTTCGCTAAAGGTGCTTTCATCCTTTGTGGGGCTCAAGCGTCAAAGCGCGAGTACCGCGTTTAACGAGCTTGTAAAAGATAACGTAATTCAAAAAATCAGTCAGCACGAGTTTTTGATCCTAGACTACGACAGATTGCTTAGCTACTGTGTTTAGGCTCGGGCTAGAGTTTTTAAAGCATTTATGCGGCTTACGCTTACGGCTTAAGCGCGAAATTTTGTCTAAAGTTACGGCGCAGAATTTTACCTAGATTTACAGCGTAAAATTTTTATCAAGAGCTTGGTTTTGGAATTTCATCCCGAATTTCGTTTAGGATTTCGTCTAAAATTTTAACTTATATAAAATTTTGGGTTGCAATCTCGTTTAAAATTTTAACACGTAATTCACTTTTGAATTTTATCCGCTATCTCAAAACGCAAAGCTTTGGAATTTTAAATTTAGCGGCAGGCTATGGAATTTAAAATTTTAAATCAAGCTGTAATTTTATGGGTTGCTATGGAATTTAAAATTTTGGATCGAACGAAATTTTACGCATCGGAATTTTTAAAATTTAAGAAACTAAAAATGCGCGGCAAAGTGCCGCGCCGTATTTTGATTATATCGTGCTGAAGCGCGATAGATTAGTCTTTCTTTTTCATATCGTATTTATTGACCATAAATCCGACCAAGCCTACGAAAAATAGACCGCCGCAGATGTTACCTAGCGTAACCGGGATCATATTTTTAACGATGAAATTTCCCCAGTTTATTGAATCTATTTGAGCCGCCGTTACGCCGTGAAGTGAGCTTGCAAGAGCATTTACATCGCCACCTGCAGCCGCAAGATAGTGGCCTTTAGCGATGATGCCTTCAGTTAGGATAAACATATTTGCCACGCAGTGTTCCATCGAGCAGGCTACGAATGCGCCGATCATCCACATAATTGCAAAGAATTTACCCGATAGATTACTCTCGCTGGTCGCAGTCCAGATAGACATACATACAAACACGTTACAAAAAATTCCGCGGATGAATAGCTCATGAAAAGGTGCGTTTATTTTGCCTGCTGCTGCAGGAATGAAGTGCTGCAAGATGTAGCCATCATATTTAAGCGGAAGTCCTGAGTAATAATACATATACGCGATTAACGCGCCGCCTACGAAGTTAAAGCACCAAACGATAGCCCAATAGCCGATTGTTTTACCTAGCGGTAATTTGCCGTCGGCAGCAGGTACACCCGTTAAAACCGAGCTGGTAAATAGATGCCCACCGTAAAAAACCACCATCATCAGACCGCAGCTAAAGGTAATACCGCCGATGAAATTCGATAAGCCAATAGATTGCTTTTCAGCCATTCCGACGGTCGAGTGAGCCCAGAAAATATCACCCATAGCGATTGCAGCGCCCGCCATTATAGCTAGAAAAATTATGCTAATTAGCGGGGTGTGCGCCTTGTGTTGCATCGAACTAGATACCGCTTGCGCGGTTTCTGCAGGATTTAACATTTACTCCTCCTCATTTAAATTTGAATCAATTTCTAAGATACGCTCATAAGCTTTTTGCGCACTTTTTTTTGCGCTCTCGCTCAGTCCTTCTTTAAAATCAAGGACGTTATCGAGCAACACGCTAATGCCCAAAAACAACGTCTTTGGGCAAATTTTGCGCAGATAGCTTAGAAGCACCGGCGTAGGCAGGTTATGCGTCGAGTAGATATAGTCGCGATCGTTGCTGAGGTCGAAAAATTCTATCTTATCCTCATCAAAGCCGCTCATCGCATCTACTACGATCAGAATTTCAGGGGCGAATTCCCTAAGTGCTGCAAATTCGTTTTCGGGCACATCCTGCCCGTAAAAAACGCGCCAGTCTTTTAGATTCGCCTCGACTATTCGCCCCGTTTCATTGCCCACGTCGTCGTCGCCGCGAAGGGGATTGCCGATACAAAGCAACGCCTTTCGCATCAAAAATCCTTCCTTAGCACGAAATATCCTTCGCGCATATTTTTTAGCAGATCTTTAAGCTCACATTCGCAAAGCTGAGGGATTAGCTTGGCTGCGTGCTCGGCAAAAATTTCAATCTCGAAATACTTGCTTAGGTTACCGATCTTAAATTTAACGTAGTCGCCCGAGTTCTCGACGATGCGTTTAAATTCTTCATCGTCTATCTCAAGTACCTTTTCGCTAAAATCTATCGTACCTACGCCGTGACCGACGCAGGTGGAAAAAACCTTGATATCCTTTAGCTCTTTAGGTAAATTTTCGTTTTCGTCCATATGCCGCTTTGTAAGCTTAAAAACCTCAATCATCGTTTACTCCAGACCTCTTTTTGCGGATCGATCTTAAATTCTTCCGTAGCGCGGGCGTATTTTAGATATACGTCATTGTGCAATAGTGCCATGCACTCCGCGTATCTAGGATCCTCTTCGGTATGGATAGCGTTAAGTAAAGCCTCGCGAGAAGCTTTTGGATCGTGAACGTCAGATGAGGTTTTGATCGCATCCATATATTTTGCAAATAAAACTCTTCCGAAAATATAGCTCATCAGCCTCTTAGCTTCAGCTTGCAGATCGCGCTCGAATAAAATATCGCCGATAACTGAACTCTTAACCGGTGGCGGAAGAGTGCTATCTTGCTCGTAGCTCTTCTTTTGAAGCTTTTGATCGATGATGCCAAGCGCCATGCCAAGACCATAGATGATGCTAGCAGGATGCGGAGGGCAGCCGGGGATATAAACATCTACCGGTACAATTTTATCGATACCACTCCATACGCTATATGCGTCGTGAAAAATTCCACCAGTGCTTCCGCACGCTCCCAGAGCCACTACGATCTTAGGATCAGGTGCAGCCTCATAAGCGCGAAGCAGTGGATAATACATCTGGCGGGTAACCGGACCGGTGCAGACTAAGATATCTGCGTGGCGAGGGTTAGCTACAAGTTTAAATCCGAAGCGCTCCGGATCCCACATCGGCGTGATAGAAGCAAAAATTTCGATTTCACAGCCGTTGCAACTTCCGCAGTCGATACGATAAACGCTGAAGCTTCGTTTGATATTTTTCAAAAGCTCCAATTTTGCGGTTAGATCGTTTGCGTTTTTAATATTTTCGGGGACTTGATACAAACTCATTTTATTGCCTCCTCTATACCTTTGGTCACTCTTTCGACCGATTGGGCCTTTTTACACTCGGGGCAGATATAGAGGTACTTTTTAGCTTCTTCCAATCTGCCCGGGAGTAAATTTGCCGTGCTTAGCTTCTCTAGCGTGTAGTTGATGAGCCTTTTTGGGGTCATCGGCTTGCCGCAGCAGCTGCATTTCTCCATCTCAAGCTCGCCGTGTTGGATAAGCGCGCTTTTATCAAATTTTACCGCTAGCTCAAAGCTATTGCCTAGCCTTACCGCTCCCGTAGGGCATACCTCGTCGCAGCGACCGCAAAATATGCAGCGTCCGCAATCAAATTCCCAAATAAGCTTGGTTTGGGCTTCGTTCATCTTAAGCTCGATCGCATTAGATGGGCAGGCGATTCCGCACGCAGCACAGCCTATGCAAAGCTCATAGGTATATTCAGGCTGCCCGCGAAAATTCTCGGGCACGATGTATGGCTCAAACGGATAAGCATAGGTCGCCTTACCATATTTTTCGGTAATGTCGAATAATTTCATCATCTTAAATCCTTTTTGCTAACCTTGCCGTCTTGGCAAAATTTCTTAAGGTCTTTTTCGGTTAGAATTTTACTCTTTCCGCTATTAATATCGACTAAAGTTACGCGCTCGGTGCATGAGTAGCACGGATCCATCGAGCATACGATTAGCGCCGCATCGGAGATGTTATTTCCGCGGAATTGAAATCGCAAGCTCGGCCAGTTGTTATACGTAGCGGCGCGACATCTCCAGCGGTAAACCTTCTGCGCGTTTCCTTGCATGATCCAGTGGACATTTTCGCCGCGCGGTGCTTCGTCGTGACCTAAAGCGTAGTTTTCCGGTCTGATCATAGTCTGTGGATCGATCATTATCGGAGTTTGCGGCATTTGATGCAAGCACTGCCTGATGATGTGGATCGATTGTTTGAGCTCTTTATACCTTACGACTTCGCGGCTGAATACATCGCCACCGTGCTCTACGGCTACTTCGAATTCTATCTTGTTAAAGAAATCGTAAGGATGATCGTAGCGGTTGTCGCGTTTAAAACCGGAAGCTCTCATATTTGGACCTACCGGGCTGAAATCACGCGCCACTTTGCGATCTAATACGCCCACGCCTTTCCAGCGACCGATTTGGCGTTTATCCTCCATAACGGCGTCCCAAATTTCAGAAATTTGAACATCAAGTTTATTGATGATCTCGATACTCTTGCGAATTTCATTGTTGGTCATATCGCGGCGAAGTCCGCCCATAATTACATTGCCGTAGGTCTTGCGGCCGCCGGTTACTAGCTGAGCTAGCTCCATAGAATACTCGCGCACCCTAAAGATATGCATGAAGGCGTTGTAGTTACCCGTTACCTCGCAGGCTAGACCGATATTTAAAAGATGGCTATGAAGGCGCTCGATCTCAAGACAGATGACGCGGATGGCTTGCGCACGAAGCGGAATTTCAAGCTTGATGGCTTTCTCCGCTGCTTCAATACACGCAATCGCGTGAGCGTAGCCGCAAATTCCGCAGACGCGCTCTGCTAAATAGCCCATCTGATCGTAATTCATTCGGTTTTCAGCTAGCTTCTCCATACCGCGGTGTTGATAAAACAAGCGGTAGTCTGCATCGATAATCTCATCGCCGTCGCAAAATAGTCTAAAGTGTCCCGGCTCATCGCTCGTTACGTGAAGAGGTCCAAGTGGAACATCCACTACGCCATCACCGCTAGGAAATAAAAACTCTGCATTAGGTTCGTCTTTATGATCTACAGGATCGGGTCTATAGCGATAGTCCATCGCGTCTTTGCGAAGCGGATGAAGCCCATCCGGCCAATCGTCGCTTAACACCAAACGGCGTTTATCAGGCAAGCCCTCAGCGATTAAACCGAACATATCGAAGGCTTCTCTTTCGTACCATACGCAAGCAGGCACTAAAGGAGTAACTGACGGGAATGTAGGATCCGATCCGGGAATTAGCGTCCTAACGGTGATGAAGCATTTATCCTCTGCGGCAAAATCCTCCGCTTCAGTCATCTTACCACCTTCCATAGATATCGCATAGTAAAGCGCGAAATTTCCGTTTAGCTCACGCTCATCGTTAGGGATCATCGTGCTGATAAAACCGCCGATGTCATAATATAGCGTCTTAACCGCAAGCGGCAGATCATTTCTATCCACTAAAACAGTGATTTGATCCTCGGCTTGGCGGGTAACTTCTAAGACCTTGACTTTGGTCTTTAAAATTTCTATAAATTTATCGCCTCTCATTTTTAACCTCTCATCATTATTCTAACGCCGTTTTCGACGAGCATCCAAAAATCACCTACGTGCCATACGCCGAAAATTATCACTAAAGCGCAAAGCAAGATTAGCGGTAAATTTTCAAACAAGCTCATCTCTTTAGCATAAACCACTTCACCTTTAGGCGTACCGAAGCTCGCTAGATTAAAGTGCGCGAAGTCCGCAATGAAAATAATTACGAGCGCGATCGCAAATAATGCTACGGCTATGTATTGACCGCTGGCTATCGCGCCTTTAAAAACGTTAAATTCGCTTACAAAGATCGCAAACGCAGGAACACCTACGA